>JAUZPZ010000029.1 GCA_030705675.1 Bacillota bacterium | reverse complement strand
TATATTATCCAGATGCAGGATGAAAGCGGTAAAACAACGGAAGATGAAGGTCAGGAAGAATAATCCTTTGAAATGAGGGATGGATTTGAGTAAGAAAATACCGCAGAGAAGATGTTTAGGCTGTATGGTGTCCAAAGACAAACATAAACTCATTAGAATAGTAAAGACATCCGGCGGAAATATATTTCACGATATAACGGGAAAAATTGAAGGCAGGGGCGCATATGTTTGTAAAGATGCAGAGTGTCTTGCAAAAGCGCGAAAGGCAAACAGGTTTGCAAAAGCCTTGTCTGCGGCAATATCGGATGAAATATACATGAAGCTGGAGGAGGAAATAAAGCGCAATGACGGATAAGATACTTAGGCTGCTTGGGCTGTGCGTAAAGTCGGGAGGACTTGCGCCCGGAGACAGTGCCGTGAAAGATGCAATTTTAAGGGGCAGGGCACATTTCGTGATCATTGCAGAGGATTGCGGAGAGAATACAAGAAAAAAGTTTGAGCGTCTGTGCAGTGAAAAAAATGTTGAATGCGCTGTATTTTGTAAGAAAAGTGTAATCGGAAGAGCTGTCGGAAAAGATGAAAAAGCAGTTGTTGCCGTTACTGATAAAAACTTTGCCGACGCGGTTGGAAAACTGATCAACCGGTTATAACCGCGCAAATACAGATAGGGAGGTATATACATGGCGAAAGTAGTTACTAAAATAAAGGTAAACGATATTGCAAAAGATTTTGGCATGACAGGTAAGGATATGCTTATTTTGCTTAGGGAGATGGGGATAGACAAAAAGAGCAGTACCAGCGGATTTGAACCTGATGAGCTGAATATATTTTTTGAAATGGTTATCCGTAAAACAGAAAATGACGATAATCTTGATATGCTGCTTACAAAAGGTAAAATTGCAGCAGAGAATGCAGATGATAAAAACACGGCTAATGTGACGGGGAACGCTGAGGAAGAAAAAACCGAAAAAGCCGCGGTGACTGTTGATGAAAAAAATAAAGATACTAAACTTGAATCACCTGAATATGTAAATACGCGTGCTGATTTTATTGATTTGGAAAAATTTGAAAACGCTGAAAAGATTGAAGCTCTTGTACCTGATATAAAAGACAACGATATACAGTCCAGAAAACAGAAAATAAAAAAAGGCGCGAACAAGCCGGGAGTAAAACCAAATAATACTGAGGAAATTTTAAAACAGCAGAAAAGAGCTGCCGAAAAAAAGGCAAAGAAAAAAGTTCTTGTTCCAAATGAGATCACAGTAGGCGAGCTTGCGGACAGAATAGAGCGCCCTGCGACCGAAATCATAAAAAATCTTATGATGCTCGGACAGATGGTAGCTGTAAACGAAACTATAGATTATGATACCGCGTCGCTTATTTTGGATGATATGGGGTTTGAAACGCAGCTTGAAATAATTGTTACAAAAGAGGATATACTGTTTAATGATATGGAAGATGTCGCCGAGGATCTTAAACCTCGTCCGCCTGTAGTTGTTGTAATGGGACACGTTGACCATGGAAAAACATCATTGCTTGACGCTATCAGAAAAACATCTGTAACATCTACCGAAGCCGGCGGTATCACACAGCATATCGGCGCTTATAAAGTGCATATAAACGACAGGGACATTACTTTTTTGGATACGCCCGGTCATGAGGCTTTTACAGCTATGAGACTGCGCGGTGCACAGGTTACGGATATTGCAATTCTTGTTGTCGCCGCAGATGACGGTATAATGCCGCAGACTGTTGAGGCTATAAATCACGCTAAAGCGGCAGGTGTTGATATTGTTGTCGCAATAAATAAAATTGATAAACCACAAGCAAATCCGGAAAGAGTAAAGCAGGAACTTACGGAATATGATCTTGTTCCGGAAGAATGGGGCGGAAGTACAATTTGCGTTCCCGTTTCAGCTATTACAGGGGAAAATATTGACGATCTGCTTGAAACGGTACTGCTGGTTGCGGATATTAAGGAGCTTAAAGCAAATCCGGACAGAAACGCAAAAGGTACTGTAATTGAATCAAAGCTTGATAAGGCTCGCGGAGTTGTGGCAACGGTACTTGTACAAAATGGTACATTGAATACGGGTGATCTTGTCGTTGCAGGCACTACTATGGGTAAAGTGAGAGCTATGACGGATTATACGGGTAAAAAGGTCAAGACTGCCCCGCCGTCAACGCCTGTTGAAATTCTCGGACTTTCGGAAGTGCCTGTAGGCGGAGATACATTTTATGTTGTTGAAAATGAAAAAATGGCTAAAGATGTAATTGAAGCGCGTAAGTTTAAAGAAAAAGACGAGCAACAAAATGCACGCAAGAAGGTTTCTCTTGAAGATCTGTTCAGCAGTATAAACAACGGTGAAGTGAAAGACCTTAACATAATTATAAAAGCAGATGTTCAGGGTTCTGTAGAGGCTGTAAAACAGTCCCTTGTAAAACTTACAAATGAAGAGGTAAGAATAAATATAATTCACGGAGCAGTAGGGGCAGTAAATGAAAGCGATGTTATGCTTGCCGACGCCTCCAATGCAATTATAGTCGGATTTAATGTGAGACCCACACAGGGAGCTGCTACGTCCGCTGAAGAAAAAGGCGTTGACCTGCGTTTGTATCGTGTTATTTACGAGGCTATCGAGGAGATAGGAGCCGCAATGAAGGGCATGCTTGCACCCAAGTATAAAGAAGCGATTACGGGGCATGCTGAAATACGCCGGACATTTAAAGTTTCGGGAATTGGAACAATTGCCGGAACATATGTAATTGACGGTAAACTCGGAAGAAACTCACTGATAAGAATTGTACGCGACGGAATAGTTGTTTATGAAGGTCAGCTCAGTTCGCTCAAACGTTTTAAAGATGACGCGAAAGAAGTTAGTCAGGGATATGAGTGTGGTATGAGCTTTGAAAAATTTAACGATATTAAAGAAGGCGACATTGTGGAAGCCTATGTTATGGAGGAAATAGAGAGATAATCTTTTCCTCTTTCGGAGGATAAAAATGGGATTTGACAGAGTTGATAGAATTTCAGAAGAAGTTAAACGCGAATGTGCGTCTATATTACGCGAACTTAAAGATCCAAGAATACCGGAGTTTGTTTCAATAACAAATGTTGAGGTAACGAGGGACCTTAAATATGCCCGTGTTTATGTTAGCATTTTTCAAAAGGATTGTGATAAACAGGCGGCAGTAAAGGGTCTGAATAACAGCGCAGGTTTTGTAAGGCGTGAAATCGGAAAGCGCGTGCAATTAAGATATACCCCCGAATTTACGTTTATTCTTGATGAGGGAATAGAGCAAGGGGCACATATCAACGATATAATTTCCGAGATAAACAATAAAAGCCGAGGTGAGGGTAAATGACGGCAAAAGAAGTGGCAGACGCTCTGCTTGCACTTGACAAAGTGTATATCCTCACACATGTAAATCCCGACGCGGATGCGTTGGGAAGCAGTTTCGGCTTATGTGCGTTTTTAAGGAACCACGGGAAAACTGCGGATGTTGTTACGGAGAAAAGTATTCCGGGAAACTATGCTTTTATGAATATTAAGCCTATATTAAAAACCGATGCAAATGAGCAGCGGGATGTAATAGTGTTGGACAGCGGCGACAAAAAAAGAATGGGCGAATGTGAGGAACTGTTTGATAGGGCTTCACATACCATTGTTATTGATCACCACGGAACTAATGAGGGATATGGTGATATAAGCTTTGTATGCGGCGGGAAAAGTTCAACCGGGGAGATTATTTATGAAATAATTATGGCGAGCGGACTTGAATATAATAAAAAAATTGCCATGCTCCTTTATGCGGCAATAATTTCCGATACCGGGGGGTTGCGTTATTCAAGCACAACCCCCGATACCGTGAGGGTGGTTGCGGAATTGATGGAATATGGGCTTGATGTTGCGTACATAAACCGCATGTTGTTTGAAAACACCCCCATGCGAAAAATAAAACTTAAAAATCTTGTGCTAAGTACCCTTAGAGTGAAACTTGGAGATAAAGTCGCCATAGTTCACGCTACCGAGGAAATGATGCAGGAAACAGAAACCACCGATGACGATACCGAGGGCTTTGTGAATATTGCCAGGGAAATAGAGGGGGTTGAAGTGGGAATATTTTTAAAAGAGCGGTCTGACGAAATAAAAATCAGCATAAGGTCCAATGAGTATGTGGACGTGAGCAAAGTGTCAAAAAAAATGGGCGGCGGCGGACATTTTCATGCCGGCGGCTGTTCTTATAAAGGAACTCTCGAAGATGCTGAGAAAACAGTGCTTAATCTTATAGAGCCGTTACTGTGAGGGGAAGTTTATGGAAAAACAGGTAAGCGGAGTACTGAATATATTTAAACCAAAGGGTATAACATCAAATGGTGTTATAATGAAGGTACGTAAAATTATAGGAATTAAAAAGGTGGGGCATACCGGAACTCTTGACCCGGAAGCGGAAGGTGTGCTACCTATATGTATAGGTAAGGCAACGCGCGTTGCCGGAATGCTGACGGATGCGAATAAGGCGTATCGGGCGGTAATTCGTCTTGGAATTACAACAGATTCGCAGGATATGACGGGTAAGATACTTTCTACTGCTGATGTTAATATAACCAAACAGCAGTTTGAAGCGGCGGTTTCGGATTTTGTCGGCGAAATTACTCAGGTGCCGCCGATGTATTCTGCAATAAAAATGAACGGGCAGCCTCTTTATAAGTTGGCAAGACAGGGAATTGAAGTAGAGCGGAAGCCAAGAGAAATAAAGATAACCGAAATAAAAATATTGGATTTCAGTGGAGATAAGGGTACAATAGAGGTGTATTGCTCAAAGGGTACCTATATAAGAACTCTGTGTGCGGATATAGGCGAAAAGCTTGGCTGCGGCGGAGTGATGGACAGCCTGCTTAGGATAAAAAGCGGTCCGTTTGAGTTGGCAGAGTCGATAACGATTGAATATTTAAGTGAGAATATAAACAGGATTGATGAATTTATTGTGAATGTGGACAAGCTGTTTGATTATGATAGTTTTTATGTGAAAGAGGATGAAACCGTAAAAATTAAAAATGGTGTTCCCGTAAGAAACCCCGCTGTGCAAAACGGTAAAAAGTATCGTGTATATGGAGAAAACGGAGAGTTTTTATGCATATCGGAAGGAAAGAACGGAGTACTTGAAATGATAAAAGGCTTTTATTAGGGGGCGAAACAGCGTGACTGTTACGGATAAAGCTATTTCCTGCGAAACCGTTGTTGCAATAGGGGGATTTAACGCCGTACATAAAGGACATCTTATGCTTATAGATGAAGCAGTGGATACCGCAAAAAAAATGCATATGAAGTCCTGTATATACACATTTGACGATAGACTGGAGCAGCATAAGGGTGGTAAAAAATTTATGCCGGGCAGCGAAAAATTAAAACTGTTTGAAAAGCTTGGAATTGACGTGGTTTTTGTCCAGCAATTTACGGACGAATTTAAAAGCATTTTACCGGAGGAATTTGTAAGCGAAGTACTTGTAAAGACCTTACGCTGCAAATGTGTAATAGCGGGGGAAAATTTTCGGTTTGGCAGAAATTTGACCGGGGATGCGGAAGTGCTTAAAAATCTTTGTGAAAAATATAAGATAAAATGCATAATAAAAAAGCTTGAAAAAACCATCGGCGGAAGAGTGATCAGCAGCAGCCTTATGCGTGAGTTTGCGGCGGAGGGAAAAGTGGAAAAGATAACAGAGTATTGCGGACGCCCTATGTGCATAGCGGGAAATGTTGTACACGGGCGCGGAGAGGGAAGAAAGATGGGATTTGCGACAGCAAACATATTGCAGTCGGAAAATGATATTGTACCCGCAAGAGGAGTTTACGTTTCAAAGGTAATGGCGGACGGTAAGGAATATACGGGTATAACCAATGTGGGCAATGCTCCTACATACGACAGCGCTTTGCAACTCATTGAAACCCATTTATTAGGGTTTGAAGGAGATCTGTATGACAAGGAGATTCAGGTTTATTTTCTTGAAAAAATAAGAGACATTGAAAAGTTTAACTCAGTTAAAGAACTGACAATACAGCTTGAAAAAGATAATCAAAAAGCAAAAAGCATATCAGATAAATATAAACTTTAGTATATTAATGCATCCTTAGGACGCTATGTATCTTAGAATGTTATGCATCAATAGTATAATATTCATACTAAGGATAATATGAATACCATGGATACTGGAAAAGGAGGAAAATATGGCAAGAAGGTTATTTACATCGGAATCAGTTACGGAAGGACATCCTGATAAAATTTGCGACCAAATTTCCGACGGCATTTTGGATGCTATTCTGGAGCAGGATAAAATGGCGCGCGTTGCCTGTGAAACGACGGTAACAACAGGAATCGTGTTTGTGATGGGTGAGATTACAACCAGCGGGTATGTTGATATACCGAAGATTGCAAGAAAGATAATATGTGATATAGGATATGACAGGGCAAAGTATGGCTTTGACGGTGAAACGTGCAGTATAGTTACCTCAATTGACGAGCAGAGCCCGGATATAGCCGAAGGCGTGAATAACGCTTTTGAGGTAAGAGGCGGCAAGAGTAATGATTATTATGCGGTCACCGGAGCCGGAGACCAGGGAATGATGTTCGGATATGCGTGCGATGAAACAGAGGAGCTTATGCCGATGAGCATTTCTCTTGCGCATAAACTTGCAAAAAAACTTGCCGATGTAAGGAAACAGGGACTTGTGCCATTTTTGCGTCCGGATGGAAAAACTCAGGTTACGGTTGAATATGATGATGATAAAATTATAAGAATAGACACAATTGTGGTATCTACCCAGCATGACCCGGATGTCACACAGGAGCAGATAAGGAAAGAAGTCATAAAACACGTGATTAATACGGTGGTTCCACCTGAATTGCTGGATGAAAACACAAAATATTTTGTAAATCCGTCCGGGAATTTTGTTGTTGGCGGCCCTCATGGTGATTCGGGACTTACAGGAAGAAAAATCATTGTGGACACATACGGAGGAGTTGCGCGCCACGGCGGCGGCGCATTCAGCGGCAAAGACCCGACTAAGGTGGATAGAAGCGCAAGTTACGCCGCAAGGTATGTAGCAAAAAATATAGTAGCTGCAAAGCTTGCAAAAAAGTGTGAAATTCAACTTGCTTACGCTATAGGCATGGCAAATCCTATATCCGTAAGGGTAGATACTCATGAAACAGGCGTAATTTCTGATGAACAGATTGAAAAAATAATAGGTAAGATATTTGACCTAAGACCCGCTGCAATAATAGACCTTTTAGATCTTCGCCGTCCTATTTATAAACAAACGGCGGCTTACGGACATTTTGGAAGAACAGATATTGACCTTCCGTGGGAGAGAACAGATAAGGTTGAAGAAATAAAAAAATTAGCCGGTATATAGCGGCGCGATAAGAAATGTAAAACAGTGAAGCGCACTCTCGAAAGTTAGATGTTTGTCTAACTTTTGGGGGTGCGCTTCAAGGTGTGGCATTACGCGCTTTGAAGGTGAATAAGCCTGCTTAAATACAGAAATACCGCCGCTGAATTCAAAATAAGGCAAATTTCTGACACTGCTTCGCATAAAATGTCAAGCGATAAAAATCTTTTTATAATATAATAAAGTCATACAGAGAGGGAGGTATGCAAAGTTGGATTGGATTGGTGGAATACAGAAGGCGGTCGATTACGTGGAAACACATATCACCGATGAACTGGACTTTTGTGAAATTGCAAAGCAGGCATATTCGTCAAGCTTTCATTTTCAGCGGGTGTTCAGCATTCTCTGTGGGTTTACCCTCGGAGACTATATTCGAATGCGGCGGCTTTCTCTTGCCGGGATCGAACTTGAAGCGACAGATACACGGATACTGGATATAGCTGTGAAATACGGTTATGACACCCAGGAAAGTTTCAGTCGTGCTTTTACACGTTTTCATGGAGTATCTCCATCCCATGCACGAAGCGGAGCCAATCTCAAATCTTTTTCCCGTCTCTCTGTAAAATTGATTTTAGACGGAGGAAACATGATGGATTACAGAATTGAAACAAAGGACGCATTCAAACTTGTATGTAAAAAGATAAGCGTGTCCTGCAAGAAGGAACTGACCACTGCTGAAATCTCTGATTTTTGGCAGAGGTGCACGGCGGACGGAACGATTCCGGCACTGTGCAAGTACATTCCAGAGAATAACATCTTTGACAAATGTATCGTCGGCGCAAGCTTTGGCAAAGACGCGACCGATACGAATTTCCCCTATGCAATCGGCGTTCATTACAATGGCGCTCCAATTGTGGAAAAGGATTTTACCGTAGAGGAAATCCCTGAGCATACGTATGCGGTATTCAAGTGTGTCGGAGCCATGCCGGAAGCGTTCAACAAGCTGTATCACCAGATTTTCAGCGAATTTTTTCCTGCAAGCGAATATCAGCCTTGCGGCGGTACGGATTTTGAAGCTTACCCGTCAGCCGATGTAAACGATCCCGGATATACCTGTGAAATATGGGTTGCGGTCGAGAAAAAATGATTGGCAATCTGCGACAGCCCTGCCGGATAATGGCAGGGCTGTTTTATAAAAAATTAATATAACCTTTAAATGATTAACATAAATATTAAATTTCCGGTCAGATTAATTTAGTATGAAAATCAAGACGATTACCTCAGTATTCGTCTTTTTTACGCCCTTTAGGAGGTTGCAGCATGAACAGCATAACAGAACTTGCAAAGCTATTCAAGGAAGGGGAGAACGCAAACGGTTAAGTACACATGTTAGAATAAAAACAGATGACCCTATAAGTATAATCCCAAACTCAAAATAATAAATAATAATAGAACTTATTTAAAAAATTGACATATTAATTTTGATATGGTATAATAAATCAAAAGTAGCAGATTAAAATATATAGAGAAGTTTTGACAACTTTTTGACAACCACAACAGTTTAAAACTGCTTAAATTTGTTTCAGCTTATTACTGTGTACAAATAAATACCGCTAAAGAGAAAAAGCTTAAAAAGAGGGAAAAAAAGCGTAAAAATGGTGTTCCGATAGGAACACTGTGTGGTCGGAGTAGCAAAGTTTGAACCTTTATCCGAGGAGTTGAAAAGGGAGAAAAGCGTAAAAATAAACACGGAGTTTCCGTTTAAGGAAACTCCTATGGTGTTCCGACAGGAACACTGTGTGGTCGGAGTAGCAAAGTTTGAACCTTTATCCGAGGAGTTGAAAAGGGAGAAAAGCGTAAAAATAGAAACGGAGTTTCCGTTTAAGGAAACTCCTATGGTGTTCCGATAGGAACACTGTGTGGTCGGAGTAGCAGGATTTGAACCTGTGGCCTCTTGGTCCCGAACCAAGCGCTCTACCAAACTGAGCTATACCCCGAAATATATTTTAAAACCAACTTAACGACTCTTATTATACCATATAAGAGAGTTGTTGTCAATAAAAAATTACAAAATTATAAAATATGCATGCGATTTAGCTATAAATGATTATGGAGGGTGATTTGTATTTTTAAGGATATTGCGGATAAATATGACGATATAATGAAAATCAATCCAGACGACAAAATACCGGTGTATTTAATAAAGAGTCTTATCATAAGATTTGGAGACCACAATGTTACATTAATGGCTGGACAGCTTGCATACTTTTTTTTGCTTTCGATGTTTCCGTTTATAATATTTTTAAATGCGCTTATAAGCTCGCTTAAACTGTCAAAAGAGATAGTTGTAGGGTTTCTGCAAGATGTTTTTCCTGTGCAGATAGCGGATCTTATAGGAAGCTATGTTGAGTATGTCTCCAACCTTCAAAGCGGCGTAGGGATTATTTCAGTCGGCGTAATCATCGCTCTGTTCTCCGCGTCGAAGTCTGTAAGGGCACTCAGCATTGCCATAAATCAGGCGTACAGTATTAAGGAAAAAAGATATTTTATAATACGGCTTTTATTATCAATAATATTTACCTTTGCGCTTGGGGTTATTGTTTTTCTCTGTCTGTTTGTGGTATCGGTGGGCAGGCAATGGCTGTACCGCATTGTTATTATGATGGATGTGCCAGTAAAGTGGCTGAATGTAATCAGTATAGGTAAATGGGTTGTTGTATTTACGGTGTTTTTAATTATTCTGCTATTGGTATATTATACTATCCCTCTTAAACGCGTGAGACTGAAAAATATCATTCCGGGAGCGATTGTTGCAATTATTGCGAACTTTGCGCTTACCTACGGCTACTCAATATATATATCTTATTTTAGTAATTTTTCTGTACTTTATGGCTCTTTGGGGGTGGTTCTGCTTCTTGCGTTATGGCTTTATCTTGTGGGAGTGTTTATAATAATGGGCGCTGAAATAAACAGTGCGGTGGAAGAAATAAAATATTTCCGGATAAAAAAGAAAGTATAAATTAAAAAAGTAAAATTTACTATTGATTTTTTCTGTAACGGGTGGTATAATAAAAGGGAAAAAGAGAGAGCGAAGGCACAACAGTGCCGAACATCTTGAGATTATGTTGCAGAAAGTATTCCTGCTTTATTTGCGAAGCCGTTTATGACTTAAACCAACATTAACACTACGGGAGACCATCTCCGCTTATCGGCATAAACGCCCCCGTTCATTTTTGGACGTTAGGGGACTTATAAAGAAAGCGGGTAATTACCCACCTGCATAAGCAGGTTTGAGTGTGGCGGACTGGCGGTACGGCGGGGTATTTTTCTACAAAAGATAAATTTTATAAAAAAGAACGCCCACAAATGCAGCATTTGTGGGCGTTCTTCATTTTTTAAAAACGTCTGAAATTGTGTGAAAATCGGTAACAGGTATTTTATTAAATTATGCTTGATTTATAATGCTTTGAACTTTACCATCTACAAAATACGCAGTCATACTCCAATTTCCGTTTTCATCATATAATTTTCCTAATCCGTTATATAGACCGTATTTAAAGTTTCCGTCATAGCGTAGAGTTCCATTTTCGTCATAAGATTTTCCGGCACCTTCAAAAGCGCCATTTGTCAAATTTCCTTGATATTGCATATTTCCGTTTTCCCAAAAAAAAGTTGCTGGGCCATTCATATACCCCATTCCGTTTATAGTTTTGCTATAATCAAAAAAATCTATGCCATAGTATAATTCACCTTTTATAGCAAATCCGATTTCAGAGACAAAATTGTTAGAAAAGAAATAATAATAATAAACACTCTCACCAGTATACCCCATAAAGTTAAGGCTTCCATCACTTGAATAAGTTCTTCCAAATCCATCAGGAAATGGAACATCTCCTATCATTTTAAATTCTCCTATATACAAGGTTCCGTCGCTTTGTAAAATCTTTTCTTCCTGCCTTGCTGGCTCTTCTAACTTTGTTATATATGCTGCGTTTTCTTGTTCGTTCCAGTCTACTTTTAAATTGAAATTTTCCGCAATAAATCTAAGCGGTATCATAGTTGTACCCATATACAGCACAGGGGCAACATTCATTTCTACGGTCTTATCATTAACATATGCCGTTTTACTGCCAATAGATAACAATGCACCGCGAAAGAATGTCTTATCTTCATTATACAACGTTGTCAATACAGCTTGATTATAGTCGTCCCATATCAGCTCTGCTCCGAAAGCTTCGAGTATTTTACGCATGGGAACTAACAGATTATCATTAATCTCAATTGGATTTTGGTCGAATGTAAGCAAGTTGCCATTTACATAAACTTTTGCGGTAGTATCTTTAATTAAAACATTGTCAGCAGATACATTAATCCCAGAAACAGCAATAATAGTAGCAATCATAATAGTAATAAATTTTTTCATACAGTTTCCCTCCATACTTTTATTAAACACTATATCATATAGCTTGTACGATTGCAATTGACAAAATGCACAAAAATAGATATGCGATAATTAAATGATAAGAATACAAGCTTAAAAATAAATAACAGATAATGTTATACAAGTGATACACAAAATCATATAAATCCGCTTATTTAGCGGAGAAAAAGTTCTACAAAAGAAATTTTAAGTTCCGTGGGAGAAATTCCCTGGGACAAATTTTTTAAAAGATTTGTCAAAAAGGATTGATTATTTACAAAATATATAGTATAATTTAAAATGAATAATTATGTTGAACATTATCATATTTTACATACGAGGAGAGGATAAAATGTTATTCGGATATATTCAAGACGTAGGTATAGATCTCGGTACATCTACAGTTATTATTTACGTTAAGGGTAAAGGCATAGTACTGAAGGAGCCATCCGTTGTTTCTGTAAATACACGCGGGGAGGCTCTTGCCGTGGGTACAAAAGCCCAGCGTATGCTTGGAAGAACGCCGGGCAGTATTACAGCAAAACGTCCGCTGAGTGACGGCGTAATCTCTGATTATACTCTTACAGAAAAAATGCTTAAAGAATTCCTGAAGAAGGTGTGCAAACCCAGGCTTTTCGGACCGCGCGTTGTTGTGTGTGTTCCCAGCGGAGTGACCGAAGTTGAAAAGAGGGCGGTAATAGACGCTACAATTCAAGCGGGAGCCTCAAAGGTAAGACTTATTGAGGAACCTATTGCAGCGGCAATAGGAGCGGGGATAGATATTTCACGTCCAAATGGATGTATGGTCGTCGATATTGGCGGCGGAACTACGGATATTGCCGTAATTTCTCTTGATGGTGTTGTTGTCAGATCTTCTGTAAAAGTTGCCGGAGATAAGTTTGACGAGGCTGTTGTAAGGTACGTTAAGAAAAAATATAACGTTCTTATAGGTGAAAGAACCGCCGAGGAGCTGAAAATCGCTATAGGATGCGTGCTTCCCAGAGATGAAGAACTTCAGATGGAAGTAAGGGGAAGATGCCTTCTTACAGGGCTTCCCAAGACACTTATGATTAATTCAACGGAGATTGCGGAAGCGCTTATAGAAACCGGAATGATGATTGCGGATGCGGCGCATTCGGTGCTTGAAGCTACACCTCCGGAACTTGTGGGGGATATAAGCCAATCTGGTATTGTACTCACGGGCGGCGGCGGACTTATATGGGGACTTGATATTTTGCTCAAAAAGAAAACGGGTGTTGATGTTTATATTGCCGAGGACGCTATTTCATGCGTTGCGATAGGAACAGGAAAGTCTCTTGAATATATAGATAAAATAAATGAAGCCGAAAACAGAAGAAAAATAATAGTATAATTTAGGATATGTGCGTAAATGGGGATTGCTGAAACTTAAAGGATAAGCTTGAAAATGTAGGTGCGAATGATAGAAGTATTCCTTTTTGGTCGTTGAATGATAAGCTTGACCCGGAAAATTTTAGTGCTGCCGCAGCAGGAAAAGTTTAGCGGGGGTAACAATTCTTCAAATGGCTTTAAAAATTTGATTTTAAGCCTATGGAATTATAACAAAAAAGGGCTCCGCCATAATTTTCAATGTGGCGAAGCCCTTTTTTCATATTATGTCAAGCCGTTCCATTTCATGGCGAAGCTTTAACTTGTTATCATCTGACATGTGCCATAAGGGAAGACGGGTATCCTCACGGCAGTATCCCATAAGGGAAAGCGCATATTTTATGGGCATAGGGTTTATTTCACAAAACAGAAGCGAAATAAGAGGCATATATTTTTGCTGAAACAGAAGCGATGTTTTTACATCCCCCTTAAAATAGCTATGGCACATAGCAGACACCTTAGCAGGTAAAATATTTGCAAGAACGGAAATGACACCGTTTCCTCCCATTGCAAGAGTTGGAACTATTACGTCGTCATTACCTGAATATACGGCAAAATCTTTTCCTACCTCCGATTTAATTCTCATTGCAGTGCGCACGTCTCCGCTTGCCTCTTTTATCCCCACGATATTATCCACATCAGCAAGACTTTTGCAAGTTTCAACATTAATTGTCATTCCTGTGCGGGAAGGCACGTTATATAAGAGAATAGGGATGTTTACACTTGAGGCAACAGTACGGAAATGCCGAATAAGCCCCTCCTGATTTGTTTTGTTGTAATAAGGTGTTACATGTAAAAGAGCATCCACACCCACCGACTCCATAATGCAGCTGAGTTCAACTCCCCGGCGGGTATTGTTGCTGCCGGCTCCCGCTATAACGGGAACTTTTCCGCCGACACGCTTTACCGTAAACTCTGCAAGTTCTGTTTTTTCTTCATCTGTAAGTGTGGATGATTCTCCTGTGGTTCCAAAAATTACAATTGCATCGGAGCCCTCACGAAGCTGATAATCAATCAACCTGCCAAAAGCCTCGGTATCAATTCCGTTATCTTCAGTAAATGGTGTAATAAGAGCCACGCCGGACCCTTCAAACACACATTTCTTCATGAAAGAATTGCCTCCCGATTATTAATTTTTTTATTTTTCAAAATATCCTTTTTCCGCAAGTAATTCAGCCATAAGTACGCCGCCGCCTGCCGCGCCGCGAAGGGTATTGTGTGAAAGGCATACAAACTTATAGTCGTACTGAGTATCTTCACGAAGTCTGCCTATCGAAACAGCCATACCGCCTTCAAGGTTCCGGTCAAGTTTTGCTTGCGGCCGATTATCTTCTTCAAAGTAATTTAAAAATTGTTTTGGCGCGTGGGGCAAACCAAGTTCTTGAGGAACCCCTTTAAAATCTTTCCACGCCTGTTTAATTTCTTCAATAGTAGGTTTTTTCTCAAAGCTTACAAAAACAGCTGCCGTATGTCCGTCTGAAACAGGCACTCGAAGGCATTGAGTAGTAATGGAAGGAGACGTCGCGATAACAATTTCGTCACCTTTAATATGACCCCATATTTTGAGTGGTTCCTTCTCACTCTTTTCTTCCTCACCGCCGATATATGGGATGAGATTATCTACCATCTCAGGCCATGTGTCGAAAGTTTTGCCCGAGCCGGAAATTGCCTGATAGGTACAGGCAAGCACATTTTTTACACCGAATTTCATAAGAGGATGAAGGGCGGGAACATAACTCTGCAGAGAGCAATTTGATTTAACCGCAATAAAACCTCTTTTTGTTCCGAGACGTTTCCTCTGAGCGGCAATAATTTCAGCATGTTCAGGGTTGATTTCAGGAACAATCATTGGGACGTCTTTTGTAAAACGATGAGCGGAGTTATTTGAAATTACAGGACATTCAGCTTTTGCATAGGCTTCTTCAAGAGCGCGAATTTCGTCCTTCTTCATATCAACGGCGCAAAAAACAAAGTCAACCGTTTTTGCGATAAGCTCCAAATCGCCTGTTGCATCGTAAACCTTCATATTTTTTACGCTTTCGGGCATAGGTGAAGTCATTTTCCATCTTCCACCAAGCGCCTCTTCGTAGGTTTTGCCTGCCGAACGAGACGATGCCGCAAGCATCTCAATATGAAACCAGGGATGGTTTTCAAGCAGAGTGATAAACCTTTGACCTACCATACCTGTTGCACCGATAACGGCTACTTTATAGTTATGCATTTATATCATCCTTTCAGACCGCATAATATTCTATGCGTGTAATTTATATATATATACTAATATTCTATCATATTTGACGTTATTAGTCAAACCTTTTTTGTAAAGCAAATTTAATATATTTTCACGAAGGAATTCACTTATATTTGTCGAAGTTTATTAAAGAAAGCTTGGTACAAGTTAAAAAATATGTATAGGAGAGCGTTTCAAATGAAGAAAACGGTTAGTCTGATTTTAACGGTATTGTTTTTGTTGGCGGCAATTCCCGCTGGCGCAGCGATATCTGAATATATAAGAGTGGGGCTTTACTACGGCGGGACGGCTATTCCTGTGGCAGAGATAACGGTAAACAACGGATACGTAAATCTGGAAAATGGGACGGCTCCATATGAAAAAGTGACGGTAAGCTATGTTTATGAAACAGGGGGATTAAACATAATAAATTCACTCGGTGAGACAATGCTTACGGCGGAAAAGGGCAAAGAATGCATGCTTACCTCATCTACCGGAATAATAAATATACAAGGCGTTCCCTACAGAAATGCTCTTGGAATAACCGCTACAAACGACGGGCTTAGAGTTGTAAATGTGCTGCCTCTGGATGAATACCTTTACGGCGTTATTCCAAATGAAACATATGCCTCATGGAATGAGGAGGCGCTGAAAGCGCAGGCAATCGCGAGCAGAAGCTACACCCTTTCAAGCGTAGCAGGAAAGCACGATAGCGATGGTTTTGATGTATGCGCTACCACACATTGTCAGGTATATAAAGGTGTAAGCACCGAACAGGCTTCAACAAATAAAGCGGTAGACGATACAAAAGGGCAGGTACTTACTTATGACGGAAAAATAATAAATGCAATATTCAGTTCAAATAACGGAGGATATTGTGAGGATTCAGCCAATGTATGGTCGAGTTCGCTTCCTTATTTTGTTGCAAAATCCGATCCGTATACTAAGCCGAATGAATGGACGGTAACTTATACTCCCGAAGAACTTGAGACAAGGCTTTCACAGTACGGGATAAGCATAGGCAAGGTTAATAAAATCAATGTGGAAAAAACAGCGGAGTCGGGCAGAATAACAAAACTTACATTTGTAGGCGAAAATGGGAGCTATACGGCTGAAAAAGATTCAGCCCGCTCTGTCCTTGGGCTTAAAAGCGGAATATTTACGGTGACTCCAACTTATGAAGGAACGGGGGTATATACTGCCTCCTCACAGGGGACGTCAAACGCTAACCCTTCAGCTGTAATATCGGATAAAGGATTAAACAGTCTTGGTACAAGCATGACGGTAATAGACGGTTCGGGAAAAACAACGGTGCAAAATATATCAAGCAGTGTCAATCTGTTTACAATTCACGGCTATGG
>JAUZPZ010000028.1 GCA_030705675.1 Bacillota bacterium | reverse complement strand
GTCAAGACTTTTTTTAATTTTTTTGGATTTTCGAAGTTTTCTCAAATCCGTTGCCGCTTTTGACGGCTTATTTATTATACCATCTTTAAATCGCTTTGTCAAGACCTTTTTTGACTTTTTTTGTTTTTTTTTGTTTTTCGAGGTTATTTCCCAAAAAACAGCCGGCAGAATATTATGCTCCCCAGCATTCCTACTGCGTCTAATTCTATATAATAGTTTTATGCTTCGGTAGATACAAACAGCCTTTATCGTTAATTGGATTTTTTTATTTCTTCCATAGATATGTCGTCATTATGTCCGCCGGCAATCACTACGTTGTAATCATACCCTATGCTGTTACACCAAATTATCTTCATTATGTAATATAACCATAGAAGGCAGATCAGGCGCAAATTTCATTACCTTATTTATAGAATTGTCATCAAAACACTTCTTGTTTTATTTGATAATAAATATCAGAATATTTATTTATTATAGCCCTTTGGTATTTTTTGTTAACCAACTATTCAAGATATGTACAAAAGAATCGTGAAATATTATATTTTGCTGTTGACCTTGAGCAGTTTTTGTATTATAATTATAGTTGGTATATTATCTTTATTACAATGGAGGAACTATTATGAAGTGTCCGTATTGCGAATATCTTGAAAGTAAGGTAATTGATTCACGCCCCACGGATGAAGGTGGCACAATAAGACGCAGACGCGAATGCATGAAATGCGGAAAGCGCTTCACCACTTATGAAAAAATTGAGACTGCTCCTATAATTGTTGTAAAAAAAGACAAGAGCAGACAGTTGTTTGACCGTCAGAAAATAATGAACGGGCTTTTAAGTGCCTGTGAAAAAACAAGTGTTTCTGTTGATGAAATGGAGAATATTGCAATTAACATCGAAACTACACTCCAAAATAGTCTTTGCCGTGAAGTCAGCAGTGAGAAAATCGGCGAACTTGTAATGGAGAACCTTCGCGCGGTAAATCAGGTTGCTTATGTACGTTTTGCCTCTGTATACCGTGAATTTAAGGACATTGACACTTTTATGTCCGAGCTTAGTAAGCTTTTGCATGAAAACAAATAACGGAGCCTGTGTTATGAAAAAAGTTGTTTTTATTATTTTTACTTTTATTCTTTTAACATGCGCTATGACCGTCATGGCGTATGCGGACGAGCCAGGAGTTACCATACTTCTGTATCATGATATATCTCCCGCATACAATATAAAAGATGCATTGGTACATACTTCTCCGCAAAGATTTGACGAACACCTCTGTGCACTTTCGGAGAATGGATATAACGTTATTTCCTTTCAACAATATATACAATATACAAAAGGTGATGCATCTTTACCCGAAAATCCTGTAATAATTACTTTTGACGACGGGTATTCAAGCGTATATTACAGCGCATACCCTATACTTACAAAGCATAATATGAACGCCACTGTCTTTGTAATTTCCGGGCTTATGGGTTTTAACGACACGGATTATCCTCATTTCACATGGGAACAGGCGGAAGAAATGGAATCAAGCGGGCTTATTGATATTCAAAGCCACAGCAATTTTCATTACAATGCCACAGAAATTCCTTATGAGCGGCTTATACTTGAACTGCGTAAATCAAAATACGATATAGAAACAAGGCTGCATAAAACCTGCAATATTTTGGCTTTTCCTTACGGGGAATATGACGACTCTGAACTTATGGCTGCCGTTAATGCCGGTTTTGAAGTTGTCGCGCGTACCCACGATTCGGGTACGAACCGCAAAAGCGACGGCCTTTATCATCTTAACCGTCTGTTTGTGCACGGAACGCAAACTGGCGATGATCTGATCAAAATGATACGTACCAATAACTAATATTAACCGAAGGGAGTAAGAAGATTGAACAGAAAAATTGCTTTTGTCCTTACAACAGTTTTAATATTTTGTCTGTGTGGTTGCAAAGGCAAAAAGGAAGTCAACGCTGGCACCAACTTCCCGGGTTTTGATTCTTCTATAGAAACCGGAGGCACTATCTCCGCATATATGCTGCGTCCTGACACCCTTAATCCCCTTCTTACCAAAATAGATACAAACCGCATGGCGCTTTCGCTTATATTTGATCCGCTTTTTTGCATTGATAAAACTTTTACCGCATCCCCGCGCCTTGCAACGGGATATGACATTTCCGGCGGCGGACAAACTGTCACGGTATATCTGCGTAATGACGTAACCTGGCATGACGGATCTCCTTTTTCAGCTGATGATGTTATATACACCGTAGATAATATATTAAATGAAAAAAACGGCTCTTATTATTACCCCGCCATGCACGAGCTTATAAACAGCGTGCGCTCCTCGGGCAAATTTACCGTTATCTTCAATTTAAATTATGCCGACAGCGGGGCGGTTAACCTGTTTACTTTCCCCATTTTAAAAAAGCATTCCGGAATTATGTCCGATTATTTTTCCACTTACTCTCCTTTAGGGACAGGAGCTTTTAAATTAAATGAATATTCAGGGGAAACCGCAATGACTCTTGTAAAAAATCCCGGCTGGAAGTGCGGCTATGCATATATCGACGGCGTCAATATAAATATTTTGCCTGATACAGATACTGTATACAGCGCTTTTAATTCCGGTCTTATTGATTTTGCGAAAATAAACTGGGAAAATGCGGGTAAATTCTCAATAAATAAAAATATTACCTATAATACTCTTTACACTACGAATTACACATTTGTCGGTTTAAACACTCAAAATGAGCTGCTGAAAAACAGCGGGGTACGGCGAATTCTTTCATATATATCCGGCAGAAAAGAAATAGTCGGCACATTGCTTAATGATTATGCCTGTGCGACGGATCTTCCCATTCACCCAAAATACGCTCATTTTTTAGCTTCAACACCCGCTTCCGATCTTGAATCTGTAATGGCGGGCACCGGCTGTTCATTAAATGATAAAGGAACTATGATTTTCTGTGACGGCTCGACTGGTAAATCCTCGCCTCTTTCATTTACTCTTTTGGTAAATGAGGAGAACTCCAAGCGTTGCTCGGTTGCGGAATATTTCAGTCAGGCGGCCGCCGATAGCGGAATCACAATCCACCTAAAAAAGGTGTCTTATGAAAACTACATAAGCCTTATTGGAAACGGTGAATTTGATATGTATATAGGTCAGACGATACTCAGCGGGGATAATAACCTTACTCCGTTTATCGGTACAAACGGTTATTCCAATTACGGAAAATATTCCAATTCCGAATCAGATTCTCTGCTAAATGAACTGCTTACCTCAAAGGATGAACCTTCGCGCAATGAAGTATTGACCAAATTGCAGAAAAAATTTCGTGAGGACATGCCGTATATACCGCTTTATTTTGAAAATGAAATGATGGTATATAATTCTAAAAAGCTTGGTAATATAACCCCTCAGATGGCGAACAATTTTTTTGAATTTATAAAAAGTTGTTGCGTAAACAAATAAACCCCTGTCGAAAGGAAGTATTATGTTAGATAGATTTAACCGCGCAAAACGCGCTTTTCTTGAAAATGAATTTAAGCACCTTAATGCCGAACAAAAACAGGCGGTTTTTGCCCCCGTAGGCGAAAAGGCACTTATTTTGCGCGCTGGAGCCGGTACCGGAAAAACCACTACCGTCGTAAACAAAATTGCCTACCTTATTAAATATGGCGATGCCTATACTTATGAGGAGGCTTTGCCGGCGGGAGTTAATGAAGATATAATTTCAGAAATGGAAAACGCTGTGGAGAAGGGTGAAAATAAAGATTTTTCTTCCATTATCGCGCACAACCCCGTTCCCGCTTACAGAATTCTTGCCGTGACATTTACAAATAAGGCGGCAAACGAGATGAAAGAACGTGTGGAAAATATAGTCGGTCCGGCAGCGCTGGATATGTGGATTGGAACTTTTCATTCCATATGCGTGAGAATTTTGCGCAGATATATAGACCGTCTGGACGGCTTTAACAGCAATTTCACCATCTATGACACGGACGACTCTAAATCTGTTATAAAGTCGTGCATCAAACAGCTTGATTTAAACGAGAAGGAATTTACCCCCGCCTATCTTCTTAATATAATAAGTGGCAATAAAAATAAGATGATTTCGCCTGAAGAATATTTGGATATTAACAAAGGAAATTTCAAAGCGGTGAAAATTGCGGGTGCGTTTGACCTTTATCAGCGGAAACTTCTCGCAAACAATGCCGTTGACTTTGATGATATAATAAACCTTACATTGAAAATACTTGATGAGAACCCTGATATTGCTGAAAAATTATCCGGACGCTTCAGACAGGTGATCGTAGATGAATTTCAGGATACAAACGACGCTCAGTATGAGCTGGTAAATATTTTGTCCCGCGGTTGTACAACTCTTTGCGCCGTTGGAGATGACGATCAGTCAATTTACGGCTGGCGCGGCGCCAATATCGACCATATCATGCAGCTTAGCAAAACCGCGAACTGCCTTACAATAAACCGTAATTACAGAAGCTTTGAAAGCATTATTGATGTTGCAAACAGCATTATCCGCAACAACAAATACAGATTTGACAAACAGCTTAAAGCAAACCGACCAGGCGGTGAAAAAACAGTTTACAACTGTACCGACTCAGATATTGCCGAAGGTTATTATATAGCAGATACCATTGGGCAGCAGGTGCGCGAAGGAAAGAAATATTCCAATTTCACCGTGCTTTACCGAACAAACGCCCAGTCCCGAATATTTGAGGAATGTATGATGCGCGCCGGTATTCCTTATAAAATTATAGGAAGCTTGCGCTTTTATGAGCGTCAGGAAATCAAGGACATACTCGCATACCTTAGGGTAATTGCAAATCCCAACGATACCGTAAGCCTGCGCAGGGTTATAAATCTGCCGAGGCGCGGGATCGGATCTGCAACTCTTGACGCCATTGATAATTTAAGCTCTCAAACAGGACGCGGAGCCTTTGAAATAATAAAAAACGCCGAAAACTATGAGAGCATCAAAAGAGCGCGCACCGGTCTTGCGGCTTTTGCCGTGCAAATTGAAAAGATAGGTATATTTGCCGCTGAAAATCCCGTGTCCGACCTGATAAAATTTGTGGTTGACTCCACAAACATTTCTGTCGAATACATGAAAGAGGGAGAGGACGCCTGCAATTCGCGCCTTGAAAATATAGGTGAGCTTATAAACATGGCAGCCGAGCTTGAGGAGCAAAACGGGGATGAACCTTTTACACTTGCCGCCTTTCTGGAACATATGGTGCTTGTTTCCGGCATTGATGAAATGGAAGATGACGACAGTGTAACTCTTATGACAGTTCATACCAGCAAAGGCCTTGAATTTCCCGTAGTTTTTGTTGTCGGTCTTGAAGAAACCCTTTTCCCGAGTATCCGAAACTACGTTGAAAACGAAAAAGAAATTGAGGAAGAACGCCGCCTTTGTTATGTTGCTGTAACAAGAGCGCGCGAACAGCTGTATCTGACTTGCGCAAACCGCAGAATGACATACGGAAAAACTTCATTTAACCCTGTTTCCAGATTTATAAAGGAAATTCCCATGGAACTGCTCAATGATGTAAGTACATACACAGCGGTTTCCGTTTCAAATAAAAACAGTAGCTTTGATGATTTTTCATCATCCTTTGAAAGCGGCGGCTCTTACCGTCATAAAGAGCAAAATGTAACCCCGTTGTTTGGCAAGGGTTCTTTGCCTGGCAGAGCTTCCGAAATAAAATCCTTTATACAAAAAGAAGCTCATGAAGGCGGGATATTTGCGACCGGAGACCGGGTAACCCACAAAAAATTCGGCGACGGTACGGTTGCTGGATGCGTAACCTCCGGCGACATGACTGTGCTTACGGTTGATTTTGACGTGAGCGGACGAAAGAATATCATATCTACAGTTGTTTCAAAGCTGTAGAAGGAGGATAAATTTTGAAACACGGTACTTTTTTGAATGTTATTTTAATACTTATAGCAGGACTTTTGTACGCCTCGTCAGGGTTTTTTGTTTCCTTTTTTATATCGGGAATATTTATTACCCTTCTTGTGGCGCAGAATAAAATTTTTCAGGCATTGGCGGTATCAGTTTTTTGCCTTGCCGTATGTTTTTTTACCGGAAGGTATTTTGCCGTCAACTTTTTACTGGGCGGAATTCTGCCGGGAATAGCTATCGGTTTGGGATATAGGTTCTTGCTTCCTTTAAATTATCTTATGATAGCGCCTTCCCTTTGTTTTGCCGCAGACTGGGCATATATATTTTTTTCCTATAAAGCGGCGTACGGCACCAGTATGTTTACGGACGCCTCAAACAAGCTTTTAGATTATGCCAATTCTGCCTCAAAGGAAATAACGGCGCATATGCCCACCGCGGATTCGGAACAATATGCAAAAATGATTCACGATTCTTTCGCTTCGGCAATGAGCATTATGAATATAATTGTTCCCGCTATGATTATCCTTTCCTCGTCCGCCGCGGCTTTTATAATAATAATGCTGACCAAAAAGCTTGTTTTTCGTTATGCGGAGATGTCGCCCGTTATTTCATTCAGCGAAATATACGCGCCTTCCTCTCTTACCGCAATTACGCTTGTAAGCGGTATCTTGTGTATACCGAAAAACAACTCCGTGGTATTTTTCTTTGGAAATATTGTACTTATATTTTCTGTGTACTTTGCATTGTGCGGATTTTCCGTGCTTGATTATTTTTTTAGAAAACGTGTGTCTTATGCAGCTATGCGCTTTGTGATTTACATGTTTGCACTTATGACAATATTCATGATTTTCCCACAAGTCGTATATATAATTTTGTTTACGACGGGTATGTCCGATACGGTTTTCGATTTCAGAAAGCTTCGCCACCCGGACAAACCTTCGGATGATGGTTCTGTATAATACGAAACTTTGGGGCTGATTAAAGGACGGTGCTTAAAATATGAACAACAAACTTAATGTAACGCCGCTGCACAAACTGCTTACCGGCAGTTTCGGTGTGGTAATAGTAATACTCTTTATCTTTGCGACGGTAACCCTTGCTCTCGGACAAATAATCCTTGCTATAATAGAGTACCTTTTTTGGCTGGGTGTTACCATATATATTGTGAACAAGGAAACAACGCGCGAAAAAGAGCTTATGAACTATATTAAAAACCTCTCTTTTATCACAAGCGCTACATCTACCAGCTCGCTTATAAAATTTCCCCTTCCTCTTGTGACAATTCGTATGGATAATACCATTGTATGGTTTAACGACGTTTTTGTAAATGTATTTGAAAGTGATGACTTTTACGACAGATCCATCCATGATTTGCTGGACGGTCAGTTTGATATAAATGATGTGATAAACCAGGGCAACCTTAACGGGGTTGAGGTTGAGGCAAATGGCAAAACTTATACCATATTTACCATGCAGACTGATGTCGGTTCTGCCGATGTTTTTGCGCAATTATTTTTTGTTGATACCACCGCATATAAAAATTTGAAACACATTTATGAAAACAGCCGTATGTGCTATGCCACGATAATTATTGACGACTTTGCCGACGTGCTAAAGCATTCACCAGATGAAAGTCTGCCCGTTATTACAGCCACCGTTGAAAAGGTCATTACCGACTGGACAAACGCGTCAAACGGAATTCTTAAAAAATACGAGGCGGATAAGTATATATTTATATTTGAATATAAGTATTTTCTTCAATATTCGCAAAAACATTTTGACATTCTTGAACATGTGCGCTCCATAAGCCTTGGAAACCGGATTCCTTTCACCTTGAGCATCGGTATAGGCATAGGCGGGGAAAGCCTTGCTCAGGACGCATATCTCTCCGGCATTGCCATTGATACCGCCCTCGGAAGAGGCGGAAATCAGGTGGTTGTGCGTGACAGCTCCGGCAACAACACTTATTATGGAGGCAACTCTTACGAGCGTCCCTCCGAAACAAGGCTCAAACCTCGAATATTTGCGGACAGCTTAAAGAATTTCCTTGCCCAGTCGGATGTTGTGCTAATAATGGGCCATACAAATGCGGATATCGACAGCTTCGGTTCTTCTGTGGCTCTGTGTCACGCCTTTCACTGCTTAGGGTTCAAGACCTATATAATTCTTGACAGAGAAACAAAATCTACACAGCGTATGTCCCAAAGGCTTAAAAACAACGGGCTTGACGTAAGCTCCTGGATTATTTCGGGCAAAGAAGCCAAAGAAATGATAACACCGCAGACACTGCTTGTTGTGGTGGATGTGTTTATACCAGAACTGCTCGAAAATAAAAATATTCTCGGACTTATTCATAAAGTAATAGCTATCGACCACCACAGAATGAGCGAAAACAGAATAGACAAAAACCTTTGCCAATTCACTTTTCTTGAGCCTTCCGCTTCTTCTGCCTGTGAAATGGTAACGGAAATTCTACGTTTTGTAAATGATGGTGCCTTTATTGACGAGGCAATCGCGGAAGCCCTTTACGCCGGTATTGTAATTGACACAAACGGTTTTACTTTCAGAACCGGCACACGTACATTTGAAGCGGCGGCATATCTTCGCAAAGTGGGAGTTGATACTCTCAGCACAAAACAGCTGTTTCAAAATGACCTTGAAAGCTACGCGACACGTAGTGGCATAGTAGAGCGTCACTTTGTGTATAAAGACAAAATTGCCATTTCCTCATTCTCTCCCACCGACGACAACGCTGACAATATTGTTATTGCCGCAACCGCGGCAGACGATTTGCTTGAAATAGACGGGATAAACGCTTCTTTTGTAATATGCAGTTCAGGCGGCATAGCCTATATAAGCGGGCGTTCACTGGGCGGCATAAATGTTCAGGTGATACTTGAAAAAATAGGCGGCGGTGGACACGCAAGCATGGCGGCTACCCAAATTCCTCTTGGCGGAGAAATTTCCCCCGAAGATATGCTTAAAGGTGCTATTGATAAATATCTTGAAGAAAATAAAGTAAAGTAATTAACGACGAAAGGGTTGATTTAAGATGCAGATTATTTTAACACAAGACGTAAAAGGTCAGGGAAAAAAGGGAGACCTTATAAATGTAAGCGATGGCTATGCAAGAAATTTTCTTTTCCCCAGAAAACTTGCCATCTCCGCAACAAAAGAAACAATCAATGAGATGAAGGGTCAGAAAGACGCCGCCGCTTACCATAAACAAAAAGAATTCGAGGCGGCTAAAGAACTTGCTTCTAAAATAGACGCGGCAAAAGTTGTGCTTAAAGTAAAGTGTGGAGAAAACGGAAAGCTATTCGGCTCCATCACAAGCACCGACATTGCGAATGAGCTTAAAAATCAGCAGCACATTGCTGTGGATAAAAAGAAAATCGTGCTGGATGAGCCTATAAAATCAATTTGTGAAACAAAAGTAAAGGTTAAACTTTACGGTGAGGTTACAGCGCAGCTTTCAGTATCCGTCATAAACGCATAGTAACGGCAAGTTTACCGAAAGGTTGTGAATTTAATGGATAATGCTGACTTTCAGCAGTCGGACGGGCAGTTTATACGCCGTATCCCCTACAATCAGGAAGCGGAACAATCGGTTCTCGGTTCTGTATTTGTAAACCCCGACTGCCTCGGTACGGTGGTGGAAAATCTTAAAGTCGACGAATTTTATCTTCAGCAAAATAAGCAAATATTTTCCGCAATGGTCAACCTTTATGAGCGCGGCGAGCCTGTTGATATCGTTACGGTATCAACACAGCTAGGCGAAGCTCTTACGGCTATTGGAGGATATAACTATCTTGCGAACCTTGCAATTTCTCTGCCTACTACCGAAAATTTAAAGGCCTATATAAATATTGTAAAAAATCTATACCTTCGCCGCCGGCTCATTACGGCGGGAAATAGCATAATCAATTCCGGTCAGAATGAAGATCAGGATTTGTCCTCTATTCTTGACGGGGCGGAAAAGGCTATTTCAAACATTATACAGAATAAGTCCTCTGCCGGTATTTTCCATGTCAGCGACGTTATGGTAAATACCTTTGAACAGATTGAAAAAAACAGCAAAAACAAAGGTAAAATTTCAGGTTTATCCACCGGCCTTTCGGATCTTGACAATCTCACAAAAGGCCTTCAGCCCTCCGACCTCATTATTATAGCCGCGCGTCCCGCCATGGGAAAATCCAGTCTTGCAATGAATATTGCACAGCACGCGGCGATACGTGAAAACAAGGCGGTTGCGGTGTTTAACCTTGAAATGTCCGCCCCCCAACTGGGCAACAGAATTTTGTGGTCTGAAGCTCATATTGACGGCGATAAAATACGTAGCGGCAACTTAGACGGCAACGACTGGCCGCAAATAGCAAAGGTAATAGGAAAAATTTCCCGTTCGCCCCTTTACATTGACGACACTCCCGGAATTACCGTTACGGAAATCCGCGCAAAGTGTAAAAAGCTTAAACTTGAACATGGTTTGGGACTTATTATAATAGATTACCTTCAGCTAATGCAAAGTGGCAGGAAAAGTGACAGCCGCCAGCAGGAAATTTCGGAGATTTCACGTTCTCTTAAAATTTTGGCAAAAGAACTGGAAATTCCCGTAATCGCGCTTTCCCAGCTTTCTCGTGCGACCACCTCGCGCACAGGAAATAAGCCCCAGCTCAGTGATCTTCGTGAATCCGGAGCAATCGAGCAGGACGCCGATATTGTAATGTTTATTCACCGTCCCGGTTACTATGATGACAATGTTGAAAATAAAAATCTTGCCGAGCTTATCGTGGCAAAGCACAGAAATGGCCCTACCGAGACAATTCCTCTTATGTGGAGAGGTGAAACCACTACTTTTGTAAGCGTTGCTCATACGGAGTACAACGGAGGTTGACCGCTTTGAATACTGAAAATACCGTTTTACAATTCATACGGGAAAATAATTTAATAAATAGTGGAGATACTGTTATATGCGGACTTTCTGGCGGTGCTGACTCATGCTCAATGGTACATCTTCTCTTTTCACTCCGTGAAAAATTAGGATTTGATCTTGTATGCGCTCACCTGAACCATATGCTCCGTGACTCGGAAGCCACGCGTGACGAAGAGTTTTCAAAAGAATACTGCAGTTTTTTGGGTATTCCTTTCTACAGTAAAAAAGCTGACGTTTATACATTCGCAAAGGGAAATGGTCTTTCCGTTGAAGACGCCGGTAGGCAAATACGTTACGCTTTTTTTGATGAAATAGCCGAAGCTACAGGCGCAAATAAAATCGCTACCGCGCATAACCGTGGAGATAATGCCGAAACAGTGTTTATGCACATTATCCGCGGCTGCGGAATAAAAGGGCTTTGTGGAATAGACCCTATGCGCGGCAGAATAATAAGACCTCTCCTTTTGCTTTCAAGGAAGGATATTGAACAATATTGTGCCGACAACAGGATAAACTACATTACCGATTCCACCAACCTTCATACCGATTATACCCGCAACAAAGTGCGGCTAAGCATATTCCCGCAACTTCAAGAGCTAAATCCCTCCGTTGAGCAGTCCTTGTGCCGTCTTGCGGAAAACGCGCGGCGCTCGTGCGCATATACCGACAAGATTATTGAAAATATACATCTTTATAAAGATATAAACTCCTGTTTTGCCCCGCTTAATGAAATTATTGAAATTGATATAAGTTTTTATGGGGCGCTGATTGGCAAAATGCTGAAAACGGCAGAGCTATCGTGTGAGCCTTCGCAAAAAAACCTTGACGCCGTATACAGTCTTGTCCATTCAGATAAAACAACGGGGTCCATAGATTTGGGCGGAAATATTATTGCCCGACTTTCATATGATAAATTTGTAATAATAGATAAGGGAAATCCTTCCGAATTTGAATATAAACTTACCGAAAGTGAAACCATTAATATAAACGGACTGAAAATTTTTATATCAAACCTGCCTTTTGAAAAGGCGGAGGCGTGTATTCCGCTTTTTGAGGATTATAACGACCTGACGGTTCGGAGCAGAAAAACCGGAGATAAAATAAAAATTAACGGCATGACCCGAAAATTACAGGATGTTTTTGTAAACATGAAAATTGACCGTATGCTAAGGGACAGGCTGGTGATTATAACGCAAGGCGGACAGATTGTATGGACGCAGCGTGTGGGAACCGATGACAAAATAAAGACTATGCAGGGTTTCCCAAAAAAATATATAATAATAGAAAAACTGGGGGAATAAACTGCAATGGATAATGATATTGAAAAAATACTTTATACTGAGGAGGAGATAAAAGAGAGGGTAAAACAACTTGCGGCGCAGGTAAGACGCGACATGGAGGGAGAAGATCTTATTATTCTCACCGTTTTAAAAGGAGGCATAATGCTTTCTGCCGATTTAGTGCGTAATTTAGGGTTTCCGGTCACAATGGACTTTATCGCCGTTGCAAGCTATTATTCCGGAACAAAAAGTACCGGCAACGTACAAATAAAAAAAGATACGGATATAAACATGGCAGGAAAACGGGTACTTATCGTCGAAGATATTGTTGATAGTGGCAGCACTCTGGCACACCTTATGAAATTGTTTGCGCTACGCGGAGCAACGGAAGTCCGTATATGCACTTTACTTAGCAAACCCGCACGCCGTGTTGTGGATATAAAGGTTGACTACATAGGATTTGAAATACCTGACGAATTCGTTGTGGGATATGGGCTCGATTATAACCAAAAATACAGAAATCTTCCGTATATAGGTATTCTTAAACCTGATATTTATGTATAAACTTTCACAATCCTTTAACCGTTCATACACTTTTTTACTGTATAATTTTGACATATTTTTTACTTTCCGCGGAAAGTGAGTCAGGAGGACTTTATATTGAAATACGCAAAAAGCATAGGAATATATTTAATACTGTTTGCGGTCGCCTTTATTTTGTACCAGTTTATGGTTACTAAGCCGGCCACTACGGAAACCCGCGTTTATTCCGAGTTCATGCAAGAGTTGAACCAGGGTAAACTATCCTCTCTTACAATTGAAAGTAACCGCATCACCGCTGTGCGCAAGGATAAAACTTCTTTTGAAGTTGCCATTCCTTCGGCAGATTACGCTTTTTATATGTCCGCATCGGACATTAAGGAAAAAGCTCTTGAAAACGGTCTTCGTGTAGACTTTAAAGTAGATAGCACATCATGGTGGGAATATGTCGTTCCTTACATGTTCCCTCTTCTGATAATAATAATCTTTTGGATTATTATGTTTCGGCAGCAGGGCGGTGCTGGTAAAGCCATGAGTTTCGGCAAAAGCCGCGCAAAACTGATGACAGAAAAGGACAGGGTTGTTACATTTTCCGACGTTGCGGGTGCTGATGAGGAAAAACAGGACTTGGAAGAAATCGTTACCTTTCTTAAAAGTCCTAAAAAATACACCGACATAGGTGCAAGAATACCGAAAGGCGTGCTTCTTGTAGGCCCTCCCGGAACAGGTAAAACGCTTCTTGCTAGGGCAGTTGCCGGAGAAGCCGGCGTATCGTTTTTCTCCATTTCCGGTTCGGACTTTGTTGAGATGTTTGTGGGCGTCGGCGCTTCACGAGTTAGGGATTTATTCGAGCAGGCAAAGAAAAGTCTGCCCGCCGTAATATTTATTGATGAAATTGATGCTGTGGGTCGTCACAGAGGTGCCGGCATAGGCGGCGGAAATGACGAACGTGAGCAAACTCTTAACCAGTTGCTTGTCGAAATGGATGGTTTCGGAGCAAATTCGGGTATAATCATTATCGCGGCGACAAACCGCCCTGATATACTTGACCCTGCTCTTATGCGTCCCGGGCGTTTTGACCGCCAGGTAGTGGTGAATATTCCCGATCTTAAAGGAAGAGAGGAAATTTTAAAAGTCCACGGCAGAAATAAAAAGTTTGCGAAAGCGGTCAGCTTTTTAACAATTGCAAAAACTACGGCGGGCTTTACCGGAGCGGATCTTGAAAATCTGCTTAACGAATCCGCTATCCTTGCCGTACGCGACGGTAAAAAAGAAATTGATATGTCCGCTATTCAGCAGGCGCTTATGAAAGTAATGATGGGTAACGAAAAGAAATCAAGAATTATGACTGAAAAAGAAAAACGCCTTACGGCAATCCACGAAGCGGGTCACGCTATAATCACAAGACTGCTTCCCTCTCAGGACGCGGTCCATGAGGTGTCTATTATTCCGCGTGGCATGGCGGGCGGATATACTATGCATATTCCGACAGATGAAAAATCTTATGAAACAAAACTTTCTATGCTTGATGCCGTTAAAGTGCTTTTGGGCGGCCGCGCATCAGAACAGCTGAAGTTGGGAGATATAAGTACTGGTGCTTCTAACGACATTGAGCGTGCAACTGATATTGCGCGCAAAATGGTTATGCGTTACGGCATGAGCGACGCTCTCGGCCCCATTGCCTACGGTTCTTCAAATGACGAAGTCTTTTTGGGTAAAGAATGGACACAGGCAAAGAACTACAGCGAAACAGTAGCCGCCGAAATTGACGTTCAGGTACGTAAGATAATAACTCATGCTTATGAAGAAACTCTTAACCTTTTGCGTGAAAACGACGATAAGCTTGAAAATGTTTCTCAGTGCCTGCTTGAGTTTGAGAAGCTAAACGGAGACGAATTTGAGCACGCTTTCAACGGTGAAAAAATTGATCGTACTTTTTATAACAATACAGACGAAAATAAAGAGAACACAGAAAATAACGATGCAGCGCCTTCTGAAATAAAGCCGGCGCCTTCTACGGAACCTTCCGTTAATAATGACGAAAAGCAAACGGAGGAAAATTCTGACGGCGAATAGCTTTTTCAGAATACGAAAGGATGTAATTACATGGGCAAAAATATATTTGAAAAAATGTTCGGCACATACAGCGACCGTGAGCTTAAACGTATATACCCCATCCTTGAACAGGTAAATGCGCTTCAGGATGAATACCGCGGGTATTCAAACGTCCAGCTTCGCGCAAAAACCGACGAGTTTAAGGAACGCTACAAAAACGGGGAATCCCTCGACGACATTCTTCCGGAGGCTTATGCCACGGTACGTGAAGCTTCGGACAGAGCACTGGGTATGCGCCATTTTGACGTGCAGATAATCGGAGGAATAATTCTTCATCAAGGACGAATTGCCGAAATGAAAACAGGTGAAGGTAAAACCCTTGTTGCCACTCTTCCTGCTTATCTTAACGGTCTGACCGGCGAAGGCGTTCACATCGTAACGGTAAACGATTATCTTGCAAAGCGTGACAGCGAATGGATGGGTAAGGTTTATAAGTTTCTCGGTCTATCGGTAGGTCTTGTACTTAACGGTACGGAAAATTTAGAAAGGCAAGAGGCTTACGCTGCCGATATAACATATGCCACAAACAACGAAATAGGTTTTGATTATCTGCGTGACAACATGGTAATGTACAAAGACCGAATGGTACAGCGCGGTCAGATGTTTGCTATAGTGGACGAGGTGGACTCCATCCTTATTGATGAAGCGAGAACACCTCTTATTATCTCCGGTATGGGTTCGGAATCCTCCGAAATGTATACCGTGGCAGATCGCTTTGTGCGCCGTCTTAAACCATATAAACAGTCGAAAGTTGACTTGCGTGAGGATGTAGACGATATTGACGCGGATTATATAATTGATGAAAAAGGTCATAACGCCACTCTTACCAAAGCAGGTCTTGAAAAAGCGGAGGCACAGTTTAACGCTGATTTAAGTGATCCGGAAAACCTTGCTCTTATGCATCATATCAATAACGCGCTTAAAGCCAACGGCTGTATGACCCGTGATGTTGATTATGTTGTAAAAGACGGTCAGGTTCTTATCGTAGATGAATTTACAGGTCGTATCATGATTGGCAGACGGTACAGCGAAGGTTTACATCAGGCCATTGAGGCAAAAGAGAATGTGAAAGTTGAAAGAGAGAGTAAAACTCTTGCGACTATTACATTCCAAAATTATTTCAGGCTTTATAAAAAGCTTTCGGGCATGACGGGTACGGCGCGTACAGAGGAAACTGAGTTTCAGGAGATTTACGCTCTTGACGTAGTTGAGATTCCCACAAACATGCCTTTACTGCGTAATGATTTGGAAGATGTCCTTTACAAAACCGAAACCGCAAAATTCAATGCCGTTCTTGAGAAAATCAAAGTCTGCTACGCAAAAAATCAACCTGTTCTTGTAGGTACGATTTCTATTGAAAAATCCGAGCGGCTCAGTAAACTTCTTAAAATGCACGGAATTGAACACCAGGTGCTGAACGCAAAGCATCACGACAAAGAAGCTCTCATAGTAGCTCAGGCCGGTAAACCGTGCGCCGTAACCATTGCCACAAACATGGCAGGCCGTGGTACCGATATTATCCTTGGCGGTAATGCGGAGCTTTTAAGCAAGAGCGAAATGGCAAAACAGGGTTTCTCCGAAGAACTTATAGTTGAAGCTACCGGTTTTGCGGAAACGGATAATGAAGAAATACTTAATGCTCGCAAGACTTACAGAGAACTTTATGAAAAACATAAAGCGGAGATTGCTGCCGCTCACCAGCAGGTCATTGAAAGCGGTGGTCTGTGCATAATAGGTACGGAACGTCATGAATCACGCCGTATCGACAATCAGCTGCGTGGCCGTGCCGGACGTCAGGGAGACCCCGGCGAAACGAAATTTTTCCTTTCCCTCGAAGACGACCTTATGCGCTTGTTCGGTTCGGAAAAAGTACAGTCAATGCTTGAAACCCTTAAGCTTCCCGATGACGAGCCGATAGAAAACGGTATGCTCACCGGAGCTATTGAAAAGGCGCAAAAACGAGTTGAAGCGCGCAACTTTGAAATCCGTAAAAATGTCCTTCGTTACGACGAGGTAATGAACGAACACCGTAAATTTATTTACGGCGAAAGGCAGCGTGTGCTGAACGGCGAAGACATTCACCCCAGCATTATGAAAATGATAGATGAACTGTGTGAAAGTATTGTGGAACACTATTCAAACGGTTCTCAATATTCCGAAGAATGGAATGTCGAAGGGCTTATCTCCGGCACTCTTGGCTGGCTGTACGCCAAAGATGAGTTACAGCTTGATGAAGCTAAGCTTAAAAGCCTTGATAAACAAGCTTTGGCAGATATATTCAAGGAAAAAGCTAATGCCATATACGAAGCCAAGGAAGCCGAAGTGGGTCCGGAAATCATGCGTGAGTTTGAAAGAAACGTAATGCTGCGCAATGTTGACCTTAAATGGATGGATCATATTGATATGATGGATCAGCT
>JAUZPZ010000027.1 GCA_030705675.1 Bacillota bacterium | reverse complement strand
TTGTTTCTCCGGAAAATACTTGTTGAATGTTTTAGCATTCTGTTAAGTCATTTTTCTCAAAGTATATTGTTCGTTTAAAAACCTACACTTCACATACTGTTTAATTTTCAAAGACCATTCGTCCCTTTTAACAGGCGACTTGCTTAGTATACCACAAATCGACATGTTTGTCAAGACTTTTTTTAATTTTTTTGGATTTTTGAAGTTTTCTCAAATCCGCTGCCGCTTTTGACGGCTTATTTATTATACCATCTTTAAACTGCTTTGTCAAGACCTTTTTGACTTTTTTTGTTTTTTTTTGTTTTTTGAGGTTATTTCCCAAAAAACAGACGACAGAATATTATGCTCCCCAGCATTCCTACTGCGTCTCCTATTAGTGCTATGGAAACTGCTTTATTTGTATTTTTAATATTTACACTGCCGAAAAATAAGGCTATTGTATAAAAGGTAGTTTCCGTAGATCCCATCATTATTGAAGCAACTCTTCCCGAATAGGAGTCCGCTCCGCTGTTTTTCAGTATATCCGTAACTATTCCAAGTGACGCACTTCCCGACATTGGACGAAGCAGAGCAAGTGGGAGAACATCAGCCGGCATTCCTATAAAGGAAAGAACGGGTTTGAGAGCATGGGCGATAAGATCAATCATGCCGCAGGCGCGCATCATGCTTATTGCCATCATAAGCCCTATAATAGACGGCACTATTCCCACCGTTATGCCAATCCCTTCTTTTGCTCCTTCTATAAATATATCATATGTATCAGCTTTTTTATATAATCCCGCCACAAGAATTCCCGTAATTACAATGGGAATTATCATGTCGGAAATCCATTTAATAATATTCATTTTGACCCCAACTTTGCACAAATGATTACTGTTGCCACCGAACACGCAGAGGCACACCATATGGGAATTATTATTTCCGATGCATTTGCCGACCCCGCCGCCATGCGCATTCCTATCAGAGTAGATGGAATAAGTTGAAAGGATGCCGTATTAAGCGCTGTAAACATTATCATCTCCTTTGTTGCACTGCACTCCTTGCCGCACTCTTTTTTCATTTCGCGCATAGCCTTGAGTCCGAGAGGCGTCGCCGCATTTCCCATTCCTAAAAGATTTGCCGTAATGTTCATTATTATTGCTTTTCCCGCCGCGCTTTCAGCTGAAATGTTTTTAAAAAGCAACTTGAATACAGGTTTTACAATTACCGCAACTTTTTCCGTAATACCCGACAATTCTGCAATCTTCATAAGCCCGTTCCACATACACATCATTCCAAGCAATCCTATGCACATAGTCACAGCTTCCGACGCTCCTTCCATTGCACCGTTTACCGTTTCGGCCGTGCGTCCCGTAAAGAAGGAAACAATTATAGAAAAAATTATCATAAAACTCCACAACATATTCAGCATAATTTCCTCTCCTTTTTCTTGTAATTTCAATTGACAATTTTATGTATATGTGGTATAATCATTATATATAATAAAATAATTTCATATATGGGTCTATTATGTCATATTTTCGACTTTACCCTGGGAATTTCATATTATATAAACGTTATATTTTCAGGAGGGTTTTACAAATGACTTTCACCGGTATTGTTCGAGGTGTTGACCGGCTCGGCAGAATTGTATTGCCAAAAAAAATGCGGTTAGCAATGGGACTTAATGAACTTACAGATCCCATAGAAATATATATTTCCGACGGTGGCATTGTTTTAAAAAAATCAGAGGGTGACACCTCAGTAGCAGGCGATATTCGTTGTCTTGATAAATTCGGAAGAATTGTTATTCCCATAGAGATAAGAAATCTGTTTAATATTGTTCCACAGATAGATTCACTTGAAATTTACTGTGAAGATAACAACATAATACTAAAAAAATATGAACCTTCCTGCGTCTTTTGCGGCAGTTCGGATACTCTTATTTCATTTAAAGGCAAAAAAATTTGCGCTTCATGTCTAAATGAATTGAAAAGATAATTTATGGTATTTTTTCCCGCATTATGGATATACTTATAGTAAGAATAATGCGAAGGGAAGTTTTTGACATGTCAAACGTTTTTGAGCTTACCAGAAATCTTTTCATGGGTATTTCAAAATCAAAAAACGCCGATGCGACGTATTTGTTGGAGCTGATGCATAGCACCCGTGACGAGTTATCCAGGATTGAACGCAACTACGAAGAGGTTACCGATGAGGATTTGCTTGATTATTTCATGTATTGCCGACTTGCTTCCCAGCAAAAGTACAATTACTTGATTAAGCAATATCGTTCTTTGGATCCTGCATTCGAAACAAAAGAATGTATGTAGGGGTGGCTTTCATGCCATCCCTTTTTACTTTTAGAAAAAGGGGGGATATGATGTCCGCTTACATAGAAAGCAGCAGTGCGGATTACATAAAAGTTTCTTCACGGTTTATTGATAAATTTTTGCCTTGCGCCGACGGCACCTTTGTCAAAGTTTATTTGTTGGGTTTGCGCCAGTGCAGTAACGGCACCTCTCTGACAGATGAAGGTATTGCCTGCTCTCTGGATATTCTTGAATCTGATGTGCACCGTGCGTGGAAATATTGGGAATCACAAGGCGTGATCTCTTTATCTAAAGATGAAAAAGGCAATAGGATTATTGCTTTCAGGGATCTTTCTGATGAGATACAAAAATCACTTCCTTTGGCAAGACCGGGAAAACCGGAGTATTCCTCTGCCGAAATTTCAAGCTATGCCGCAGACCACGCTGAAATGCGGGAGCTGCTCCGACATGCTGAAACATCTTTGGGCAAACCGCTAAGCTCCAATGATCAATCCACTATTTTCAGCCTGCATGACTGGCTGGGACTTCCGATAGAGGTTGTAACTTTGTTAATAAATTATTGCGTGTCGATAGGCAAAAAAAGTATGCGTTCCATTGAGCTTATGGCAATAAACTGGAGTGAACATGATATTGACTCACTTGAAAAAGCAGAAAAGTATCTGGTAATCCTTCAGGAAAACAATTCTAAAATCAGCAGCTACAGGCGTGCTATAGGAATTTATGACCGTATGCTTACGAAGGCTGAAGCTGATTATCTTTCGGAATGGGCATACAAGCTTAACTCTCCTGTTGAACTTGTAAAACTCGCGGCTGAAATTACCGCTCTCAATACGGGCAAAATATCTTTGCCATATATGAATACAATGCTCCAGGACTGGTACAGTAAAGGAATAAAATCTGCCGCCGACGCGCGCGCAATGCGTAATGAATTCAAAAAGCAGACAAGCTGCAAGGATACAAAAAAAAGCGGCGGCTTTAATGATTATTCATGCAAAACCGAATATGATTACGCCGCAATTGAACGCTCGGCACTTCATTTTAATAAAAAAGACGACAATTGAGGAGTGATTAACGTGAAAAATCACATCAATCACTTCGGATGCACACGAAATGTGAAAGGAAGATGCGGCGCATACGCAGCGCAAAACTCTTATCATTCCTTGCCCTGCCGATAAGAGATCTTAATTCCTGTTTGTGCCGACGCAGGGCGGCGGAATGGAGATCTTTATGAATTATTCATCCGAAGCATATGATAAAGCTGAAAAACTACTTGCATCTTATCGCCGTACTGCTAACGACAAGATACTGTCGCGCACCGAAGAAATATATAAAAAGATCCCGGAAATAAAAGATATAGACGAAAAAATACGCGCTATAGGAGTTGATGTGTCCCGTTTGTCACTAAAATGCGGTATTTCTCCTGATGATGCATATCTTCGCCTTTCCACGGATATTTCAATATTGGAGAAAAAGAAGGAACATTTGCTTGAAGAAAACGGATACCCCCACGATTATGTGACAAATGTTCACCACTGCCCTGTTTGTAAAGATACGGGATATGTTAATGACACTACTTGCAACTGTATGGTAAAGCTTCTTTCGTCCATTGATTCCGGCTTGCCTTCCTATCACCGTTTTGCTGATTTTCATCTGGATGTTTACAGCGCCGAACATAGTGAAAGATACGGATGTTCTCCGCGCGAACATATGAAAAATGTGCTTGCTTACTGTAAATCATATGTTACAAAATTCCCTGATAACGTAGCTAACATACTAATGTATGGAAGTGCGGGGCTGGGCAAAACTTTTTTATGCGACTGCATACGCACTGAACTTGTAGACCGTGGTTTTACCGTGGTTTACAAATCCGCATATGATCTTTTTGAACTTGTTTCAAAAAATAAGTTCAACTATAAAATAAATTTGAATAGTGAAATAGAAACTTTGTACACCTGTGACCTGCTTATTATGGACGACCTTGGTACAGAATTTTTGACCGAATACACGGTTTCTTCGCTGTTTGATATTGTGAATTCACGCATGAATGCAGGAAAGCCAATGATTGTAAATGCAAACCTTTCACCTAAAGATATGGAAAAACGCTATTCCGACAGGATTATATCACGTTTACTTACATTCAAACTTTTGCTGTTTTTCGGTGCAGACATCAGAACCGCTTCATTGCTCTGACATTTTGTCCATATACTGAACAAAATCCAGCATGCGGCTTACATAGCCCCATTCATTATCGTACCACGCTGTGATTTTAAGTAGATTTCCGTTTTGCAAAAGGCTTGCGTTTGCATCAAACACGGCGCTTTGGGTACATCCCTTGAAATCGCATGATACAACACACTCGTCGGTATATCCGAGAATGCCTCGAAGATTTTCTTCAGAGGCTTTTTTCATTGCATTTTTTACCGTTTCATAATCTGTTTTTGTTTTAAGAAGGCAAACAAGGCTCGCCGAACAAACATCAAGGGTAGGAACTCTAAGAGTAATACCAGAAAGTTTTCCCTCCGCGGAAGGTAATATTCTGCCCACCGCGTGAGCCGCTCCCGAGGCTACCGGTATCACCGAATTGTACGCCGCCCTGCCACCGCGCCAATCCCGCCGGTTTATTCCGTCAACCGTCTTTTGGCATGAGTTTACAGAATTAACACAGGTCACTATACCCTGTTCTACCCCAAACTCCGTCTCAAGTACGCTCATCAATGCCGCAATACAGTTTGCTTCTGCCGACGCACACGAAACAATCTTTTCTCCCGAATATGTTTCATGGTTTATTCCCATGGAAAACATTGAAATATCTTTTGATGAAGCTGAAATGACAACTTTTTTTGCACCGCCTCTGAAATGTGCTGACGCTTTTCCATCCTCTGTGCATTCTCCGCTCGCTTCGATTATATATTCAGCTCCGCATTCCTTCCATGGAATTTCAGCGGGACATACATTGCCAAAAACCGCAATATCATTATTGCTTATATTAATTTTGCCCTCCCCTTCCATAATATTGCTGTTAAATTTTCCGTACACGCTGTCATATTTTATAAGGTATGCCATATATTCCGTATCAATAAGCGGCTCATTTATTCCGACTATTTGTATATCTTTCCGTTCGGCTGCCACACGCACTACAGTTCTTCCTATTCTGCCAAATCCGTTTACACCGATTTTTACCATGCTTTACCCTCCAGTAATTTTTTGTTAATTTTCCCTGCCGAAGACAAAAATATACACCACAGCGTAATAGCACTGCGGTGTATAAACTATATTTCAATTAACATCTTACTGAAACCGAGAAATAAACTGGTCAGAGCATAAGCGCATAAATGCCACCTATCTTTTTCAAAATCAGCCTTAATTTTTGATGAAAATAAGCTTTGCTCTATAAATCTTTTGCGCGAAACGTCAAACTTATTCTTCCTTATTTTCATCTTCCTCGTCAGGAACAGTAATCTTAATTTTTTCAATTCTTTTTTCGCATACGGCAAGCACCTCAAATGTATAGCCTTTAAACTCAACTTTATCCCCTTTAACAGGAATTCTGTCAAGTTCTCCCATAACAAAGCCCGCCATTTTCTCGTAGTCCTTTTCTTCCCATTCGTCTTTGGTGAGTTTCAATCCTATTTCTTCCAAGGTGCTTTCAAAATCCGCCGCTCCATCGACAATATAGGTTTTTTCGTCTACCTTTTCCGTATCATTTTCCTCTTCTTCATCAAACTCATCCTGAATATTTCCAAAAACAAATTCAATCAAATCTTCCATTGTTATGATGCCGGCAGTACCGCCATATTCATCTATAACAATAGCCATATGCGTTTTTTCATTTTGCAGCTCTCTAAGCAGATCGTTGGCCTTTTTAGACTGAGGCACAAAATAAGGTTCATTCAAAATATCCGTTAAATTAAACTCTCCAGGGCTTACTTTCTCTATATATTTAATAAGCGCCCTTATATGAAGCACTCCGATTATATTATCAAGTGTTCCGTCGTAAATAGGAATTCTCGAAAAATGTTCATCGGTGGCAAGTGAAACAATATCGTGAAAACTTGCCGTTACCGGAAGTGCAATAACTTCGGTTCGGTGTGTCATGATTTTCTGAGCAGTAGTATCTCCAAACTCAATGATACTATTGATCATTTCACCCTCGTCCTCATCTATAACTCCGTTTTCTTCACCTTCATCAACTATGGATAATATGCCTTCTTCTGTAACTTCTCCGACACTTGTTTTAGGATCGACACCAAATAAAATTACAATAATTGATGTTATTCCCTCAAGTACCAATGTCAGCGGAAGCAGACATATATATATGAATTTCATTGCACCTGCCATTGCCGAAGCGTATCCTTCATAATGAGCCGCCGCAATTTTTCTGGGAATAAGCTCTCCGACAAGCATAATAAAGGCTGAAATTATTAATACCGTAAAGATATATCCGACTGCCACAAAACCGCTTTTTTTAAAAAATTCAATAAACTTCATTACACCGGCTGACTGTAGCGACAATACGGTTATTGTAACAGAGAGAATTACTAAAATCTCCTTTACGGTAACAGTATACCTATTAGAAACATCCATAAGTTTTTTAAGTGTTTTCACTCCGCCCTTGTTTTCCGACTCCATGTCTTCTATTCTTTTGTCGTTAAGTGAGAGAAGTGCAGCTTCTGTTGCATTAACAAAAGCATAAATGAAAAGCAAAATTATCCCGCCTGTCAATTGAGGGTCCATGTAGAACAACCACATCCTTTTCGTTCGCGTATTGGTATTTATTATTATATAAGATTTTGCTTAATATGTCAAGTATTATCTTTTTATCAGCGTGGTTATATCATTTACCGTAATAAAAAGCATGAACGCAAGCAAAAGAACCAGCCCCGCAAAATGCACCACGCCTTCTTTTTGGGGGTCAATCGGTTTCCCGCGAAGCAATTCAACAAACATGAAGAAAACCCTTCCTCCGTCCAACGCCGGTATAGGCAACAGGTTAAAAACGCCCACATTAACGGTAAGCATCGCAAACAGCTGAATAAAAGAATAAAATCCATTGCTTGCCGCTTTGCTCATTATTCCCACTGTTCCAACCGGCCCCGAAACAGACGTTATCGCGACTTTTCCGGTGAACAGCATAAACAGTGAATATAAAATCACCCTTATTATGAAGAATGTTTCACATACACCGTATTTCAGAACACGCCACCATGTCATATTTTCCTGTTTCATTTGGAAACCGAGGATATAACTTTTGCTTTGTTTATCATATTGTGGAGTTATGTTTATATTTAATTTCTCATCTCCGCGCTTTACGGTAAGCTTTATTTCCTTTCCCGCGTCAATGGTATTAATAAGAAACTTAAAATCTTTATAATACCAAACCTTGTTTCCGTTTACCGCCGTTATTTTATCTCCGGGCATCAGATATTCAAATGCGGGCGTATTTTCATATACAGATTGTACCGTAAGAATAGGCATTTGAGGCATTTGCGCATACACTATCGCATATATTATAAATCCCATCAAAATATTTAAAAATGCGCCTGCCGCAACTATAATAATTCTCTGCCATATGGGTTTATTGCAAAGAGCATTTACATCATCGCTGTTTTCGTCTTCGCCTTCCATACGGACATATCCTCCTATAGGAAAAGCGCGCAGACTGTAAAGAGTTTCTCCTTTTTGCCGTTTAAATATAGCCGGGCCAAAACCTATAGCAAATTCCGGAACTTTTACATGAAACATTTTAGCTGTAATAAAATGTCCAAACTCGTGCACCATTATTATAAACAAAAATACTATTATTGCAATTAATACTGTCATAATACCGTTCATCAAATAACCTCCGCTGCAACTCTTCTTGCCCACATATCGGCTTCAAGAATATCAAAAAGAGTTGGATTTTTTACATTTTCATGTCTTGTCATCGTTTCGTGAATTATTTCCGCTATATTTCCGTATTTTATTTTCCCTTCAAGAAATCTCTCAACCGCAACTTCATTCGAACCGTTCATTACAGCCGGCATAGTACCGCCTAATCTTCCAGCTTCATATGCAAATTCAAGGCAGGGAAATGTTTCTGTATCCGGCTTTGCAAAAGTAATATTTGCAAGCTCGTAAAAATCAATTTCTTTTGTACCGCAGTAAAATCTTTCCGGATAGGTAAGCGCATAAGAAATAGGAAGTTTCATGTCCGGCACAGACAGCTGGGCTATAACCGAATTATCCTCATATTCAACCATGGAATGTATTATGCTTTGAGGCTGAACAACCACCTGTATATTTTCCGCCATTACATCAAACAAATGGCTTGCCTCGATTACTTCCAGACCCTTATTCATAAGAGTACTGCTGTCTATGGTAACTTTTGTCCCCATATTCCAGTTTGGATGTTTAAGTGCCTGAGGCGGAGTCATATTATAAATTTCATCTTTCTTTTTTCCAAAAAAAGGGCCGCCCGACGCCGTAAGTAGAATCTTTTTAATTTTACTGCTATCCCCGCCGCAGCTTTGGAAAATTGCACTATGTTCGCTGTCTACCGGAAGAATTTTAACTCCCTTTTCTTTGGCAAGAGGCATAACCAGACTGCCACCAGCAACTAAAGTTTCCTTATTTGCAAGAGCTATTGTCTTTCCTTTTTCAATTGCCGCAATGGTAGGAATCAATCCCGCTATTCCAACCACGGCCGTAACAACCATATCCGCCTTTTCACAAGTGGCACATTCGATTATTCCGCTTACCCCGCTTACGACTTTAGTGTTTGTATCAGCAACACGTGTTTTAAGTTCTCCCGCTTTTTCTTCCATCATAACCGCTGCAATTTCGGGTTTATATTTTCTAATCTGTACCTCGGCAAGGTCAATATTACTGTAAACCGACAGTGCGACCACCTCCGCACACCGGTTTTCATCAATGACCTCCAGCGTCTGTCTCCCTATTGAGCCTGTAGAACCAAGTATTGCTATTTTTTTCATATTATATCCTTTCGCAAAAAGGAGCATAACTTAAAGTTACACCCCTTCATACATATGTATTTCCCTTTTATTTAATGACAAATATCGGCAATAGCATATTCATGTAATAAAACACGGGCGCAACAAATAATACACTGTCAAACCTATCCATAATGCCACCGTGACCCGGCATAATATTCCCGAAATCTTTTATTCCAATTTCTCTTTTTATTAATGACGCCGCCAAATCCCCAAACTGAGAAATAACAGCAAGAAGTGTGCCTATTATTAATAAGTTTGTCCAATTTACATAATAGCCAAACCCTTTCATTCCTATAATTCCCAATATTACAAATCCTATATTGCCTGCAATCGCGCCGCCAAGCGCGCCTTCCACTGTTTTTTTAGGACTTATTTCCGGATTAAGTTTATTTTTTCCAAAAAGCGAGCCTACAAAATATGCTCCGGTATCAGTAATAAATGAACCTATAAATATTCCGAAAGTAAGGAGAATTCCTCCGTCGAGCATTCGTGTAAGAGTAATGTGCATCATAAGTGCAAAAACATAGAGTGCAGCAAAAAAACCTTTTGCGCAATCCGCAAACTTTATTTCTTTATGATTAAACACAGCAAAGGTAAACATAAGTATAATTCCGGCACACAATACCGGAAGAAACGTTTTATTTGTTCCAAACATTATAAACTCACCCATAGCATATCCTACAATCACTATAGGTATTTTTGTCTTGTCTAACATTCCAGTTGAGTTATAAAGCTCATAAAGTGCTACGGCAGCAATTATTCCTATGGCAATTGCCGTTGCTATGGGTGGCAAAAACACCAGTACCCATACCAGCATAAACATGCCTATAATTCCGGAAATAATTCTTTTAGCCATAATCGAAACCTCTTTTCAAACTCCTCCAAATCTTCTGTTTCTGTTTTGGTACCGGGCTATTGCCTGACGCATATGCTTTTCAGTAAAATCAGGCCAGCAAATATTTGAAAACCAAAATTCACTATATGCACACTGCCACAGAAGAAAATTACTTAAACGAAGTTCGCCGCTCGGTCTGATAATAAGATCGACCTCAGGCTCTCCGCCTGTATACATAAGAGAAGACATATAATTTTCATCAATATCCTCTAAATTTATTTTACCATTTTTTACATTCTCGGCAGCAATTTTTGCTGCCCTTATAATTTCACTGCGTCCGCCGTAATTAAGAGCAATATTAAGTGTTGGTCCTGTACGTTCTTTCGTGTATTCCTCAACCTCAATAATTTTCTCCCTCAGCGTATCGCTAATTTGATTTCTATCTCCAATCACCCTTATACGGCAATCACGCCCGCCTATAAGCTTTTCCATATTGGATAAATATTCATAAAGCAGATTCATTATATAATCCACTTCTTCTTTCGGGCGTTTCCAGTTTTCTGTTGAGAAGGCATAAACCGTAAGATATTTTACTCCAATTTTCCCGCAATAATCTGTTATCATTTCCAAAGTTTTCGCGCCGGCTCTATGCCCATCACTTCTTTTAAGACCTCGGTGGCGCGCCCATCTTCCGTTTCCGTCCATGATAATTCCAATATGTTTAGGAATGTTATCCATATCTATTTCGGCATCTTTAACAAAAAGGGACACAAGTCCCTTATAAACTCCACCAAGCGTTTCCTTTACAGACAAACCTGCATCCCTCCATATTAGATTTTACAGAGCCATCAAATCTTTTTCTTTTTCTTCCAGCTTCTGATCAATTTTTTTAATATATTTATCTGTAATGTCCTGCAAATCCTTTTCTGCGGATTTAAGGTCATCCTCTGTAATTTCAGATTTTTTCTTCATGTCTTTAAAAATATCCATCGCGTCCCGGCGAATATTGCGCACCGCAACCTTTCCGTTTTCGGCAATTTTATGAATTTGTTTTACAAGGTCCTTCCTTCGTTCCTCTGTAAGAGGCGGAAAATTAAGGCGTATAGATTTTCCGTCATTATTAGGATTTATACCAATGTCGGAAGCAAGTATTGCCTTTTCAACTTCTTTAAGAATAGAAGCATCCCAGGGCTGAATTATAATTGTCCTTGCATCCGGCACTGAAACTCCTGCAACAGCGTTAATTTGCGAGGGCACTCCATAGTATTCGACCTTTATCTGGTCAAGTACCGCCGGATTAGCTCTTCCGGCTCTTACCGAATTAAATTCATTACCAAGAGAAACAAGAGACTTTTCCATTTTATCCGTAATTCCGGAATATATGTCTTTAAACTGTTCATTCATTTTTGGCTCTCTCCTTTTATAAATTTAATATACAAGTGTTCCTATATTTTCGCCCATTACCGCTTTATAAATATTTTCCGGATCATCAAGACCAAACACCTGAATTGGAATATTATTGTCCATGCAAAGGGAAATGGCTGTCGAATCCATTACGCCTAGTCCTTGATTAAGGACATCAATGTATGTAATTTGGTCATATTTCTTTGCGCTTGGATTTATATTAGGGTCACTGTCATAAATACCATCTACTTTTTTTGCAAGAAGAATAATGTCCGCCCCTATTTCAGCGGCACGCAGCGCTGCAGTTGTATCAGTAGAGAAAAACGGATTACCTGTACCGCATCCGAAAATAACCACCTTACCTTTTGAAAGATGTGATTCTGCCCTTCCGCGAATATAGGGTTCCGCAATCTGACGCATTTCTATTGCCGTCTGAACACGGGAAACCACTCCTTCATTTTCAAGAGCCGATTGTACCGCAAGAGCATTAATTACCGTTGCCAGCATTCCCATATGGTCGGCACGCGTTCTGTCCATATTTTTACCCGAACGCCCTCTCCAAAAATTTCCGCCGCCAACAACCATCGCAACCTGTACGTCTTTGTCAACACACTTTTTTGTAACTTTTGCAACTGCCGTAAGCATTTCCTCATCAAGACCAAAACCTTTGTTTCCGGCTAACGCTTCCCCACTAATCTTAATCAGAACTCTCTTATATTTTGGTGCCATTATTCTCCCCACTTTCTGCATATTGCAGAAAAACAAAAAACACTAAAAGCAAAGTTCCAAATTAAGCCGGTAGTATTTTTTGTTTTTCAAAAATTCATTATTTGGTTTTTAAGGCTTATTTTTTTACCATCTTTTCAACTTCGGCGGCAAAGTCATCTTCTCTTTTTTCCAGACCTTCGCCCTTTTCAAATCTGTCATAAGCCTTAACAGAAATTGTGCCACCCATTTCTTTTCCTTTTACATCAAGCATTTTTGAAACAGAAATCTCCGGATCTTTTACAAACTCCTGATCAACAAGGCAGTTTTCTTTATAATATTTACTTATTCTTCCCATTACCATCTTTTCAACAATAGCCTCAGGCTTACCTTCATTAAGGGCCTGTGCTTTAAGGATTTCTTTCTCTTTCTCCAATACATCGGCAGGAACGACACTTCTATCAAGATAAGTCGGTGCTGACGCCGCAATTTGAAGTGCTACGTCTTTTGCAACCTCGAAAAATTCAGGTTTTGACGCAACATCCGTATCGAACTGTACGATTACGCCAATTCTTCCGCCGCCATGAATGTAAGTGACAACGGCACCTTCATATCTTGCAAATCTTCTGATATTCATATTCTCGCCAATTGTAAGTATTTTTTCCCTTAACGCTTCTTCAACTGTGAGATCGGAATCAATATATTTTTTTGTTTTAAGATCTTCAATATCAGCCGGATTTGTTTCAGCAACAATTCTCGCAACATTTTTTACAAATGCCTGAAAATCACTGTTCTTCGCAACAAAATCCGTTTCACTGTTTATTTCAACTATTGCGGCAACTGTATTATCATCATTAACATATGCATCAACAAGACCTTCGGAAGCAATTCTTCCCGCCTTTTTTGCAGCGGCGGCAAGACCTTTTTCCCTAAGCCACTCAATGGCCTTTTCCATATCTCCATCAACTTCGGTCAGAGCCTTTTTGCAGTCCATCATGCCACAATTTGTTATTTCTCTGAGTTCTTTAACAGCCTGTGCAGTTATCATTTTATAGTTTCCTCCTTAAAGTTTTTGCAGATGTTTATTATTCGGCAGCTTCCTCTATTACATCCTTTTCAGCATTATTGGCAGGAGCGTCTTCTCCCTGTCTGCTTTCAAGAATAGCATCTGCCATAGCGCCTGCAATAAGCTTTACAGCGCGGATAGCATCGTCATTACCGGGAATTACATAATCAATTTCATCCGGATCGCAATTTGTGTCAACAATTGCAACTATCGGGATATGAAGCTTATGAGCTTCGGAAATAGCGATCTTTTCCTTTCTGGGATCCACTACAAAAAGAGCGCCAGGGGTACCTTTAAGATTTCTTATACCGCCAAGGAATTTATCAAGCTTTTCTTTTTCGATTTTAAGCTTGCTTACCTCTTTTTTGGGAAGTAAATCGAATGTACCGTCCTCTTCCATCTTTTCAATTTGTTCCATTCTTGCGATACGTTTTTTAATTGTTTTAAAGTTTGTAAGCATACCACCGAGCCAACGGTTGTTGACATAGTACATGCCCACTCTCTCTGCTTCTTCTTTAATAGAATCCTGCGCCTGTTTTTTTGTGCCTACAAAAAGAATTTCCTTACCTTCAGCTGCAATTTCTTTTATAAAATTGTAAGCCTCATCGACTTTCTTAACGGTTTTCTGAAGGTCAATAATATAAATACCGTTTCTTTCTGTGAAGATATATTCCTTCATTTTAGGATTCCATCTTCTTGTTTGGTGACCGAAATGTACACCGGCCTCCAAAAGTTGTTTCATTGATACTGCTCCCATTTTTACGCACCTCTTTCGGTTATTTTTTACCTCCACCGTGTCTTTTACAGTCTTAAAGCCCTAAGCATAAGCAAAAGGCACCTCAGACAAATGCACACAGTGTGTGTATTTTATACTTGATTATTATACCACAATTGCAAGACAATTGCAAGACTTTTTTGTAAAAATTTTCTATAAATTTATTCTTACCCGACAATTTATTATTATGCAAGCATTACAAAAAATTCGATTTATAGCATATTTTTAAGGAAATGTCCCGTTTCTGAATTTTTATTTTTTGCTACTTCTTCCGGAGTTCCTTCCGCCACTATTTCCCCGCCGCGGTATCCCCCGTCCGGACCGAGATCTATTATATAATCGGCAGTTTTTATCACATCAAGATTATGTTCAATAACAATAACTGTATTCCCTCCGTCCGCAATTTTCTGCAAAATATCAATCAGCCTATGCACATCGGCAGTATGCAATCCGGTCGTAGGTTCATCCAAAATATAAACGGTTTTACCCGTCGCTCTCCTTGACAGTTCCGTAGAGAGTTTTACCCTCTGCGCTTCTCCGCCGGAAAGAGTGGTCGCGCTCTGACCTATTTTTATATATCCCAAGCCTACATCATTTAGAGTTTCAAGCTTTCTTCTGATTTTAGGCTGATTGGAAAAAAATTCAACGCCCTCTTCTACCGTCATATTCAGCACATCGCTTATATTTTTTCCTTTATATTTTACTTCAAGGGTTTCACGGTTATAACGCTTGCCCTTACAAACTTCACATGGCACATAAATATCTGCAAGAAAATGCATTTCTATTTTGACAATTCCATCACCCGAACACGCCTCGCACCGTCCGCCCGAAACATTGAAACTGAAACGTGACGCGCTGTACCCTTTCATTTTCGCCTCACTTGTACTTGCAAACAAATTACGTATATCCGTAAATACTCCGGTATATGTTGCCGGGTTTGACCTCGGTGTCCTTCCTATCGGCGACTGGTCAATATCTATTACTTTATCAAGATATTCAAGCCCTTCTATTTCCCCGTGTTTACCCGGTTTCATACGCGCCCCGTTAAGCTCATTGGCAAGTTTTTTATAAAGTATTTCCGTAATAAGAGAACTTTTTCCGCTTCCCGAAACCCCGGTAACCGCTGTGATAATCCCCAGCGGAATTTTTACATCTATATTTTTCAGGTTATGTTCCTGTGCATTACGCACAGTTAAGTAATGACCGTTGCCTTTTCTGCGCTTTTCAGGCACGGGAATTTTTTTAACGCCGCTTAAATACTGTCCCGTTATTGAGGCTGGATTTGCCTTAATATCTTCGACCGTGCCCTCAGCAACTACCTTTCCGCCATGAATTCCCGCACCCGGACCTATATCTATTATCCAGTCCGCCGCGTACATCGTTTCTTCGTCATGTTCAACAACAAGCAGAGTATTGCCAAGCTTCTGTAATCCCCGAAGCGCTTCTAAAAGTTTTTTATTATCCCTTTGATGAAGCCCTATGCTAGGTTCATCTAAAATATACAATACCCCCATAAGACCGGATCCTATTTGTGTTGCAAGCCTTATTCTCTGCGCCTCTCCGCCGGAAAGCGAACCCGCTCCCCTTGCAAGAGTAAGATAGTCAAGCCCTACATTTACCAAAAAACCCATCCTTGCTTTAAGTTCTTTTATTATCTGGTGGGCTATCTTTTCCTCACGCTGCGTAAGTTTCAGATTTTCCACAAAATCCTTTGCTTCATTTATTGAAAGTCTGCACAAGTTGTCTATATTCATTCCGCCGACCGTCACAGCCAATATTTCCGGTTTAAGCCTTGCTCCGCCACAGACTGAACAGCGCGACGTGCTCATTACCGATTCAATATCTGCCTTGGACCATTCCGATGTAGATTCCCTGTAACGGCGTTCAAGATTATTTATAACTCCTTCAAATTTACCGTAAAATTTACCGGATGAGCGTTTATGCTCATAATTATATTCCAGTTCTTCTTCTGTTCCGTAAAGAAGAGCATTCACAGCTTCCTCCGACATTTTGCAAACTGGGGTATCAAATGTAAACCCGTACCTTTCTGCCAAAGAAGAGAAGTACATATACGCCATCGAATTTTTATCTTTAACGCTGTTCCATCCGGTCGCCGTAATCGCCCCTTCATTAATTGAGAGCCTACGATTTTTCAAAATCAAGTCCGAATCAACACCCATAACAAATCCCAACCCCGTGCACGAGGGGCATGCGCCATAAGGATTATTAAAAGAAAATGCGCGCGGAGAAAGCTCCGGCATACTTATTCCGCATTCGACACAGGCGTAATTTTTACTGAATGTCACTTCTGTGCCATCCGTAAGCGAAATAATAACAAGTCCTGAACTTAAGTCAAGAGCGGTCTCGAGAGAATCCCTAAGACGGCTTTCTATTCCCGTGCGAATGGCAAGCCTGTCTATTACAATTTCTATATTGTGTTTTTTTGTTTTTTCAAACTTTATTTCCTCCGAGAGCTCATAAACGGTGCCGTCTGCCCTTGCCCTCACATAGCCCGCTTTTTTGGCATCTTCAAAAACCTTTACGTGCTCTCCCTTTTTGCCGCGTATTACAGGCGAAAGAACAGTAAATCTGGTTCCTTCGGGATACTCCATAATTTTGTCCGACATCTGATCAACGGTCTGCTGTTGAATTTCCTTGCCGCATTTCGGGCAGTGCGGTCTGCCTACGCGTGCATAAAGAAGCCTTAAATAATCATAAATTTCGGTAACGGTTCCCACAGTTGAGCGCGGATTTTTTGAAGTGGTCTTTTGGTCTATTGATATCGCCGGAGAAAGACCTTCAATATAATCCACATCGGGTTTCTCCATCTGCCCTAAAAATTGTCTTGCATAAGATGACAAGGATTCCACATAGCGGCGCTGTCCTTCAGCATAAATCGTGTCAAAAGCAAGAGATGACTTGCCCGAGCCGGAAAGCCCCGTTATTACCACAAATTTATCACGCGGAATATTTATGTTTACATTTTTAAGATTGTGTTCTCTTGCACCTTTTATCTTTATGTTTTCCACTGACATTGTTAACTCCTCAGTTCTTCAATTTTATCACGCAAAGTGGCCGCATATTCAAAATCGAGCTCTTTTGCTGCGCGCTTCATTTCTGCCGTAAGCTGTTCAATCAGCTTTGTTTTTTCAGCTTTGGTCATTTTCTTTTGTTTGCCCTTATCGGTATCGGGCTTGCTTATCTCTATCACATCACGTATTCCCTTTGAGA
>JAUZPZ010000026.1 GCA_030705675.1 Bacillota bacterium | reverse complement strand
TGGGCTTAAAAATGGATAAAATATATAATGTGGGCATGATTGGGTTTGGAGGAATGGCTTCTCACCATCTCAATCAGTCACATAAAATTGAAAGAATTAACGTCAAGGGGATTTATGATATAAACCCTGAAAGAAAAGAATATGCGAAAACACAAGGACTTTATGTTTATGAAACGCGTCAGGAACTTATAAGTGACCCTGAAATTGATATAGTGCTTGTCGCAGTACCGAACGATCTACATAAACAGTATGTTATAGAAGCTTTGCGTGCCGGTAAAAATGTACTTTGTGAAAAACCAGCAACGATTACTTCGGCTGAACTTGAAGAAATTATTGCTGTCGCAAAGGAAAGCGGAAAGGTATTTACCGTTGACCAGAATAGGCGCGTGAACAAAGATTTTATCGCCATGAAACGCGCGGTGGAAGCGGGGGTTCTTGGAGACGTTTATGTTATAGAGTCGAGAGTTGAAGGCTCAAGGGGTGTTCCTGAAGGCTGGAGAACAGACAAAAAGCAGGGCGGCGGCATGATGCTGGACTGGGGCGTACATTTGATTGACCAAATACTGTATATGTATAAGGACGCAAAAGTTGAAAATGTTTTTTGCAAGATGTACAGCATAAATTATCCGGAGGTTGACGATAATTTCAGACTTACAATGACTCTTTCAAACGGAGTGACTGCACATATTGAAGTATCAACAAATAATTTTATTTTGCATCCAAGATGGTATGTTCTTGGCAGTAAAGGAACATTGCAAATTGACGGCTGGGACTGCGAAGGCAAAGTAATCAGACCTACAAGTCGTGAAGACAGTTGGGGCGCCGAAATTGAAAAAAATAAAGTAGGACCGTCAAAAACAATGGCTCCGAGAAGTGAAAAATCAATCGAAACAATTGAAATACATGCGCCAAGTGATGTTGAGGATAATCTTAACCCCACATATTGGCAGCTTGTTGACAAGCTTGACGGCAAGGCAGAACTTACTATAAAACCTGAACAGGTTCTTAGAGTAATGAAGGTAATGGAAGCGGCATTTCTTTCTTCAGAAAAAAACATTGCCGTTGTGACAAATATATAAAAAGTATAAAAAATGGTAGTGGTGTTATAATAACACCACTATTTTTTTTATTGTAATAGGAAATTCTTTTAAAAAATTATTGGGATTTTCTATCAACAAAAAAGTTTCCTTGAGAATTTCTGCGCCCTCGGGGCGCAGTAGGTTTCAATTGATTTTTTTATACGGGGGTAAAGGCAATGGACAGATATTATCTTAATAGAAATTTTGACGGAACATATACTCTCGTAGTATACGTAAGACGGTTTGATAGTGAATTCGCAAAAGAGTTTTTTGATAGCGACAAGGTGTATGAAATAATTGCAAAAATTGCTGCAACGGGGCGGCAGATTGCAATAAAAACGGTTAGGTTCATACTTGTGGGAGGCATAGTAATATCAATTCCGTTTGGAAACCTGCTTATATCGGGAAAAGCAAAGAATGAACAGGCATACGCAATGAGCTATGTTTATTTTGGAAGTGTGGCAACTCAAATAGAAAATGTAAAAAAGGCGGAATCGGCGCTGGACGTTGTTTCCCCTTCGTATTTTAATCTTACGGATAGCGGCAGCTTGGATTTAAGCAGTATAAGCACTACCTTTATAGATACTATGCACGCGGATGGGCTTAAAGTTGTGCCCTTTTTAAGCAATCATTGGGATAACGCGAAAGGGATTGCCGCACTTAACAATATTGAGGGGCTGTCACATGAAATTGCAGATGCGGTAAATACTTATAATCTTGATGGAGTAAATATTGACGTAGAAAATGTAAATGAGCTTTACAGAAACAGTTATACACAGCTTGTAATGCGCATTCGTGAACTAATTTCTTCAGATAAGGAGGTTTCTGTCGCGGTTGCAGCAAACCCGGATGGATGGAAAATCGGATGGCAGGGTTCATACGACTATGAGCAGTTGGGAAAATATGCGGATCATATTTTTATTATGACATATGATGAACATTATGAGGGAGGCGACGCGGGCTCGGTTGCCGGAATTGATTTTGTAAGAGAATCAATAGAGTACGCGCTTAAATATGTGCCGGCGGAAAAAATCGTTATGGGTATTCCATTTTTCGGAAGGCTGTGGGGAGGAAACTGTAACGGTACGGGTATTTCACTCAGCCGCGTGGATGAGCTTTTGGATTTGTATGACGCAACAACATATTTTGACGAGGAGAGCAAGTCTCCGGTTGCGACATTTACAGTAGGAAAAAATTCCCCGAAATTTACTTTAAACGGAAAAATTTTAAGTGAAGGAACCTATACTCTGTGGTACGAGAATACGGAATCACTCAGAACGAAGTTTAAACTGTTTGAAGAATACGGACTTAAAGGGGTGGGCAACTGGAGTGCAGGTCAGGAAACAGACGATGTGTGGGATTACTATGAATTATGGCTAAGCGGAATATATTTTAAAGATATAAATGAAAATTTTGCAAAACAGGATATTATAAAGCTGTATAAAGAAGGAATAATGATAGGAGAAACGGAAGATGAGTTCTATCCGGACAGAAGCCTTACAAGGGCGGAAGCCACAATAATAATGGCAAGAGTGATGGGTATAAGTGAGTCACAGCAAGTTGTTTATAAAGACACAGTGGGTCATTTTGCATGCGGATATATTTCTGCTGTGACAAAGGCGGGTCTTATGAAAGGATATGAAGATGGCACTTTTCGTCCGGATAATCTGATGAGCCGTCAGGAAATGGCGGTAATGCTTTCAAGAATTGCCGAGCCGGATTATCATTCAATAAGCATGAGTTACAGTGACGTTCCGGGGAACTTATGGTCTTTTGATGAAATATCCGCGCTTACGGCAATGGGCATAATGAGAGGATATGAGGACGGCACTTTCCGTCCGCTTAACTCTGTGACCAGAGGGGAAATGGCCGCCCTTATTAACAGGCTTGAGGAAAAGGGCTAAAAATCGTTTAGCCCTTTTTATTGCCCTGATGTCAGCTCTGACAATTCTTTTTCCGAGCTGTCAAGCAAAATAAACTGCTCATTTTCTTCATCTGTAAGAAGTTTTATTTTTTCAGTAATCCCAATTAGCTTTTTATAATCGGCGGCAATTTCGGGGAGTGTAAGCTCCTCGTTCAGTTTGGAAATTTCTTCGCCTATACGTTCAATTTCTGTTTCGCATTTTTTTATGGTATTTTCAAGCTTACGTACTTTGCGGGCATAATCCTTACGCATATGGTATGAGTTGTTTTCAACAGTTTTTTGCGTAGGGGTTTCCGATTCGGCAGTAATGGGTGCAGACTTTTCAAGATAGTAGTCATAGTTTCCGTCATAACGTGTAATTCCATTGCCGTTTAAAACACAAATTGAATTCGCCAATTTGTTTATAAAATATCTGTCGTGGGAAATTATCAGCATAGTACCTTCATAATTTTCAAAAGCGCATTCAAGAACTTCCCGGGAGGCAATGTCAAGATGATTTGTGGGTTCGTCAAGCATCAGAAAATTATTTCCGCCCAGCATAAGTTTTATAAGGGAAACACGTGCTTTTTCCCCACCGCTAAGTTCTCCTACCCGTTTGAAAACATCCTCTCCGCGAAAAAGAAACGCGGCGCAGGCACAGCGTATCTGAGTATGTGTCATGTCGGGGAAAGCTTCCCAAATTTCCTCAACTATAGTATTGTCATTGTTTAAGTCAGACCCTATCTGGTCGTAATAACCAACGTCTGTATTCGCGCCGAATTTCCATTCGCCGCCGTCGGCATTTATTTTACCCAGCAGAATTTTAAACAAAGTGGTCTTGCCACAGCCGTTTGGACCTAAAAGGAATATTCTGTCTTTTCTTCTAACCTCAAGATTTACATCGGAAAAAATTTGTTTGCCGGAAAAAGACTTTTTTAACGAGTGTACGGAAAGAAGGTCGTTCCCACTGGTGCGGGCGGCTTTAAATGAAAAATCAACAGTTTCCTGCTCTGAAGGGGGAGCTTCAAGTTCACGCATAAGTCTGTCTATCATTTTCTGCTTACTTTCAGCTGTTTTTATATTTCTTTCGCGGTTCCAGCGGCGCTGCTGTTCAATAATGCCTTTAAGGCGGTTGATTTCAGCTGTTGTATTTTCATACACGCGTGTTTTGTAAAGGTTTTGTTCTTCCTTAAGTTTGGCATATATTGTGTAATTCCCCTTATAGCAGGTAAGCTTGTGGTTTTCAAGTTCCATAGTACGGGAAGTCACTTTGTCAAGAAAATACCGATCATGAGAAATGACTATCAGTCCGCCGCTGTATGAAGATAAGTATTCCTCAAGCCATATTACGGAGGATATATCAAGATGGTTTGTAGGCTCGTCCAGCAGCAGAAGGTCCGGTTCCTCAAGCAAAAGACGGGCAAGCAAAAGGCGTGTACGCTGCCCACCGCTTAACACATCTACCGAGATATTAAAGTCCTCCTCGGAAAATCCAAGCCCTATAAGAACTGAACGCATTTTGCTTTTATAAATATAACCGCCGTTATTTTTAAAAGTTTCTGTTAAAGCAAGCTGACGTTCAATAAGTTTATTCTGGTTTTCGTGTCCTATTTCAAGAGCAAGAGCAATATCATCCAATTCCTGCTCAATTTTAATAAGGCTGTCAAACACTTTCAACATTTCGGACCATATATTGCCGTGTGTTGTATATGTACTGTGCTGACGCATATAGCCTATACGTATATTTTTGCCTATAAAGACATTACCGCCGTCCGATTCTTCCTCGCCCGTTATTATCCGGAAAAGAGTAGTCTTTCCCGCACCGTTTGAGCCTACAAAGCCAACTTTGTCATGCCCGGCTATTTCAAATGATACATTTTCAAAAATTAGGTCGCTGCCAAATGATTTAGACAGATTGTTTGCGCTGATGAGCATTTATATTTTCACATCCATAAAAAAATTACAGGTAAAATTATAGCATAAATAAAGGATTATGTCAAATAAATACGGCCTCCGTACGCGGAGGCCGTAAAAGTTACTGAAGCAATTGGTTGATCTCATCTTTTGATATATAACCCACCGCTTTGTTCTTAACGCGTTTTTTATCAAAGACCATTAAGGTGGGAACGCTCATAACACCGTAATGATTTGCAATATCGGCGCTTTCATCTACATCAACTTTACAAACATTTACATTCGTGTTTTCCTTTGCAATTTCTTCGAGCAAGGGAGAAATCATTTTGCATGAACTGCACCAACCGGCATAAAAATCAATGAGTATGGGCTTTTCACTTGCAAGGGCTTTGTCGAAATTACTTTCGTTAAGATGCTGTATCTCCATTTTCGTACCTCCAATAGTTTTATTTTAACAAAACTATTTTACTGCAAAAGAAAAAAATTATACTTTTTCTTCTTTGCTTTTTTGTTTATTATCAGCACGGTAATGTGTAGGAGTAGTACCTTCAATAAGGCGGAAGATTTCATTGAAACGCTGGGGACTTGAAAACCCGACCGCGGCGGATATATCTCCAGATGACATGGTGGTTTCGGCAAGCATTGTTTTGGCAGAAGCGATACGTTTTTCCAAAATATATCGTTTGGGACTTATGCCAAAATTTTGTGTAAAACAGTGAGAAAAATAGCTTTCGCTTAAGAATACGTATTTAGCAACGTCGCTTACACCTATTTCCTTGTTAAAGTTTTTGTCGATATAGTCTTTCGCGCGCTGCATACTTACATAGGCACTTTCGCTGAAAAAGTGTCTGGAAAGCTCATATTCCGATCTCATTACGCGAGTGACATGAACAAAAAGTTCCATTATATAAAGACCTACTATAAAATTGTTCCATTGCTCACAGATATCATATTCGCGAAGTATTTTATTTACAATGTTCAGAATATCATTTCTGGGACCCGGACGTAAAAGGATATAATCCATATACCGGAGTTTGTCCACTCCGTCAAAAGGAAAGTATGAAAGTGAAATTTCAGATTCGGTCATTTGTTGATTTTTTGAAGAGTGGGACCAAGTAAAGCAAATTGTAATAAACTCACAGTTTGACGATCCAAGAGTGAAGGCGTGTTTCATTTGAGGCTTTATTATTATCATGTTGTTCGCGCACACCTCAACATTGTTGTTCATAACGCAGAAATTTATTTTTCCGCGTTTTACATATATAAACTCGTAACAGTCATGCATAACGATTTTCTTCTCGCGAGGAGGTATCCCACATGCATATTCGACGGAATTTACAAAAAGAGGAAAGTTTTCAATCTGCTGGGCAACGTTTTCCCATACAGGGGAAAGAGATATTTTTTTGTTCATTCGTTTCCCTCCTTTACCATAAATAAGTATAATTACAATTTTATTGTACACTATATACATATTAATGTCAAGGAGGTTATGGTAATGTTAATCAATTATATACGCACATTTATACTCTACCTTATAGTAGTAATAGCAATGAGGCTGATGGGGAAAAAACAGATAGGACAGCTTCAACCCTCGGAATTTGTCATTGCGCTTATGCTGTCAGAACTTGCGTCAATCCCTATGCAGGATACTGCAATTCCTCTTTTATATGGAATAATACCTATATTGATATTAATGTCGATAGAAATAGCGGTATCCATAATATCTCTTAAAAGTAAAAAGGCGCGCAGTTTTCTCGAAGGGGACGCTGTAATAATAATTAAGCACAGCGTAATGCAAATAGAAGAAATGAGACGTATGAGGTATAATTTGAATGATGTAATGGAAGAATTGCGCAAAACGGGAATAACCGATATAAGAGAAGTAGAATATGGTATACTTGAAACTAACGGAACTTTAAGTATTATTCCAAAAGGGAAAAACAGACCCCTTTGTGCGGAGGACGTCAAGCTTGAAGTACCGGAAGAGCCGTTTTATTTTACTGTAATAAGTGACGGGGAATATGATACGCAAGGAATGGAAAACGCAAAGATGAAAAAGGAAGAAGTAATAAAAAAATTAAAAAAAGACGGTATAAAGTCGGAAAAAGAGGTGTTTTTTGCCGCTGCCGATGAAAAAGGGGACATTTACGCTCAACTTTATAATGGAGAAAAAATATTATGAAAAAAATATATCTTGCTTTAGTTTTTCTTATAGGAATACCTGTTGTAACAGTAATATATGTAAGTTACATTTCAAATAAATGTGTAAATTTTGCGCAGGTGATTGACAGGGTTTATGAAGATGCGGATAGCCGGTACGTTAAGGAGGATTATAAGGATTTAGAAAAAAAGTGGGACAAATTAGAAAAGATATTAAGTATTTCTATAAATCATGACGAAATCGATAGTATAAATGAGAGTATAACAAAGGGAAAAGAGTACCTTGAAAATAATAATATTGATTATTTTAAATGTGAATTAAAATGGATGAAGAAAATGATATATCATGTAAAGGAACTGGAAATGCCGACAATAGAAAACATTTTTTAAAAGTAAAAAGTAAAAGAAAATAAAATTGTAAAAAATGCACAAAAAAATATGCTAAATTTTGGTGTTTTGCATAATGAAAAATTCTAAAATTTGGAGTATAATTAAATATGATGCTTCATAAACACAATATAGTGCCTACGGGCACGGAAGATGGAGGAAAGAAAATGAAAAAGAATTTTTTTGTAAAATGTGCGTCAATAGGACTTGCAGCTATTACAGTTTCAACATCTCTTGTAGCTTGTAACAGAAAACAAAGTGCGGGAGATATTGAGGGTTATGGCGCATGGAAAGGCGGAGTAGTATATAAAGTTGATGATAAGAAAATCAACGGATATACATTCAGAGTTTCCGCGTACAGGGACTTTTCAAGTGACCCGCTTAATCATGAATATGCAGATGGTGCGGAGAAATTTATGAAAGACCATCCGGGCACAAATGTTAAATACCTTACAGTAGGAGATCATGCGCCTCAATCAATTGCAGCTGCTATAGCAGCAGGAGATGTTTGGGATCTTCAGTATGTATTTACTTGCTCTCAAATGCCTGGTGATATCGTTGATGGTATCTATGAACCTATTGATGGTTATTTTAATTTGAATGACAAGAGAATAAATAAAAAAAGTATAATGGGTGGTTATTTTGACGGTCATTATTACGGTGTATCCAACGAAGTAATGAACGAGATGATGTACGTTTCATACAACGAAAATGTGTTTAAGGAAAACGGAATTAAAACTCCTCATGAATATTATAAAGAGGGCAAATGGAATTTTGACGCTTTCTTTGACATCTGCAAACAGCTTAAAGAAAAAGGGCTTAAAATAAATACCGGAAAGATGGTACGTCCGGACTGGATTCTTAAAAAGGCAACGAAGTGGAATGCAGATTATACAAAAGCTGATGTTATTCTTGATTCAAATGATACACGGCAGTATCTTGATAAATTAAAAACAATTGCGTATGATTATAAGCTTGAAAATGAAAAGGGCGGTTCAGTTGCCAAAAGAGAGGTTGCTCTTTCTTGTGATGTGGTTCCAAATGTGTTGATTACAAACAGTGGTAGTGAAACAGCAGATACGATTCGCTACATATATTTCCCCAGCACGCTTAAAGAAGAAATAGGACCTCATATATATGTTACAGATGCGCAGTTTATGACTCCTACCGGAAGTAATCAAAAAATGAAAGCAGGGGCTGTTGAACTCGGTATTTGTATGGGTATGGGCAGAAAAGATTATCTTATGGATTACTATAAGAAGTCTATGTCACCGGATGACTATAACCTGTTGATGGAATCAATGAAGAACGAGAAGCCTCTTCCCAGAGGATTTTCACCTGACTTTATGTATTATAATTTTGCATTTTATGCTCATATGATGACTGGCGAGCCTGTTGCTACATATATTTCAGAGATTAAAACTAAGCTTGACACTTGTGCAAAATCATTTAATCAAAAAATAGAAGAGTATAGACAGGATACAGGTCTTTCTGACGAAAAAAAATAGACGCAGGAAAAGACATTATAATAAATCTTTAAATTTAAACTTATTTTGTACGTTAAAAGTGAGTTTATAAGCGGATTTACGGCACTGTAATAATTACAGTGCCGTAAATTTATAATAAAAATAAAAAAACACTTGATTATTATTGTAAAATAAGGTATAATATTACAAGTAGACGGGATTTACCCGTAAATTATATGAAAGGCGGAATTTTGAAATGGGAGCACTTGGAAATTACGGAATGCTTATATACCTTGCTATTATTTTTGCGGTAATGTATTTTATAATGATAAGACCACAGAAAAAACAAGAAAAACAAATTAAGGAAATGATCAATGCCGTAAAAGTAGGGGACGAAATTCTTACTATCGGCGGAATTCATGGCAAGATTACAAAAATTAAAGATGATGAGCTTACAATTGTTACTTCAACGCAAAAGACATTCATTGAAATTTCAAAATGGGCAATTAAGGACGTAACAAAATACGTTGAAGACGTTAAGGAAGAGAAAAAGGAACAGGCTAAACAAATTGAAAGCAAACCTGACGAAAATACAGAAGCTTAATAAACATAAAAACAGGAAGGAGTGTAAATGCTGTGCCTGATATTGTTAAGAAAAGCAGTGAAGGATTTGTAGCATTTTTCCTGCCGTACGCGGCACTGGAGTTTATTTTTACGATTGTTGCGTTTGCGGTTGTTGCACTGATATATGTTTTTATTCCGCTCTCTGACGGCATACTTAGAATAATTACAATAGTTATTTCGGTTGTAGTTATGTTTATTGTTTCCGCTTCGGTAGGAAGAGAGACGGCAAGCGCGATTTCGGGAGGTATTATAGCCCTTATATACACTTTGGTGAGATATATTATAAGTATATCGTTCGGATTTGTACCGTTTTTATCTATTAAGACACCGTTTGTGATTGCAACAGGATTTTTAATAGGAATAATGGGCGGAATTTTGGGTTCAAGTACAAGACCGAGACGCAGGAGAAAGTACAGGTATTAAAAGATTTTTATTGAACAATCTTTTATCTGTTAATAGTGTTATTCCAAAAAAATTGAATTCAAATGAAGCTTGGCTATTGACTAATCTGAAAAAAAGTGTTAATATTAACTGTGATAATTTTAGATTGGTGTTTTCTTTCTCACGGTCTTAAACAAAAGCCGTAAAGAATAAAAGTAAAGACAAGCCAATGAATAATTATATTTTGTTGTTTTGCATATAACATGGAATACACGGTCAATTCAAAAGTTAAAGCCGATAGTGCCGCCGTGCAATGATTTTCTTATAGTACCAGACAGATATTTCAGCGCGCACAGCGGAACGGTGATAAAGCAAATAATACATGAGGAGGACAAAAAATGTTAAAGAAGATTTTCAACTATAAGGTTTGCGTATGGCTTATTGTAATCCTTCTTGTGGTTTCAATTTGTTTCGTACCTTTTACTACATCCTATTTTATGGGTACAAAAATTCCGACAGGAACACTTATGGTTCTTTATCCCATATTGCTTGGTGTCATTTATGCAATATTGGTTTCTTGTGAGCCTGAGAAAATGACGGAAAAAAAGCAAACTGGGTTTGGAATTGCATACGCCTGTATCTTTGTAGTATTTTATGCACTTGATATTTGGGCAATTGTTTATGCAATAATGAAAATAATGAAAATAAAGATGTGAAAAAATACGGCTGGCCTTTTTGGGTCAGCCGTTTTTACAAGGCGGTGAAATTTTATATGGCAGCTAAGAGCAAAACAGTATTTGTATGTAATGAATGTGGATATGAATCCGCAAAATGGCTTGGAAGATGTACATCTTGTGGGGCATGGAATACATTTACCGAACATAAAATTACAAACCAGACAAAAGGTATATCTCAAGAGAGGGCTATGTCGGCACTGCCAAAGGTATCGAAACTTAGCGAAGTAAGCATAACTGAAGAACAACGCATTTCATGTAAAATAGGGGAACTGGACAGAGTGCTTGGAGGAGGGCTTGTAGAGGGATCGCTCGTTCTTGTGGGAGGTGATCCGGGTATAGGAAAATCCACCTTGTTGCTTCAGACTGCACAAAATCTATCCGGTAATGTAAATGTACTTTATGTTTCGGGTGAAGAATCGGAAAAGCAGATAAAGATGCGTGCGCAGAGGCTTAGTGCCAATAAAAATGATATAAATCTCTATTGCGAGACAAATGTAGACAAAATTTTAAATGCTGCAGAAGAGGTCAAACCGCGCGTTATGATTGTAGACTCTATACAGACAATATATAGTGAGGATATTTCGTCGGTACCCGGCAGCGTAAGCCAGGTAAGGGAATGCTGTATGATGCTGATGCGCTATGCGAAACAATCCGGCACGGCGGTATTTATTGTAGGACACGTCACTAAAGAAGGCACCATTGCGGGACCGAGAATTTTGGAGCATATGGTGGACTGCGTTTTATATTTTGAGGGAGAGTGTCATCAAAGCTATAGGATTTTGAGGGCTGTAAAAAACCGTTTTGGTTCAACAGATGAAATAGGTGTTTTTGAAATGGAAAGCGACGGTCTTCATGAAGTGGAAAATCCTTCTATGGCACTTCTTATGGGCAGACCGAAAGATACGCCGGGTTCCGCTGTTGTGTGTACTATAGAAGGTACGCGCCCTATACTTGCCGAGGTACAAGCACTTGTCGCACCGGCGGGTTATGGAACTCCGCGCAGAATGGGGACGGGCATTGATTATAACCGAATGGTGATGCTGATTGCGGTAATGGAAAAACGTATAGGATTGAACTTGCAGAACATGGACGTTTACATAAATGTTGCCGGCGGGCTTAAAATAACCGAACCGGCGGCGGATTTGGCAATAGTTACAGCGGTTGTGTCGGCATATAGAGGAATTCCTCTTCCGGATGACACGGTAGCGATTGGGGAAACCGGTCTTACCGGTGAGATAAGAAGCGTAAGCCAAATAGATAAACGTCTTGCAGAGCTTGCAAAAATGGGATTTAAAAGATGTATAGTTCCTAAGGGCAAGGAGATCAGAAAAGGCGAAGGAATTGAAGTTGAAACGGCTGAAAATCTTGCAAATGTAATTAAATTCTACTTTGGTAAACGGGGAGGGAAAGAAGAATGATTTTACAGGCTCCCGCAAAAATAAATCTTACCCTTGATGTAGTTGGAAAGCGCGAGGATGGTTACCATAACGTAAAGATGATTATGGAAACGGTTTCGTTATACGATACGGTAACGGTTTTTAAAAGAAAAAACATAGAGGTTAAGTGCAATTTGCCTTATGTTCCAACAGATGAGAGGAATATAGCTTACAGAGCGGCCGTTGGTTTTTTTGAAAGCACTGGTATAGAAGGCGGTGCGTATATAAATATAGTAAAACGCATACCGGTTGCGGCAGGGCTTGCCGGCGGCAGTACGGATGGCGCTGCTGTGCTTAAAGGACTTAACAGAATTTATGGAAATGTTTTAACATACAAGCAGTTAATAGAAGTTGCGGCGAAAGTAGGGGCGGATGTTCCTTATTGCTTAAACGGCAGAATGGCACTTGCGGAGGGAATAGGAGAAATTCTCACTCCAATAAAAAATTTGCCCAAGACTATAGTGCTTTTGGCGAAACCGCCTATTTCACTGTCGACAAAATTGGTTTATTCAATGATAAAATGGGACGAGATAAAACTTCATCCCGATACGGAAGGCGCATTGTCGGCAATTGAACGTGAAGACATAAACGGCCTTTCGGCGCGTATGTATAATGTTCTTGAAGAGGTATCATGCGAAAAATATCCGATAATAAAGGAAATAAAGCTAAAAATGCTGGAAGGCGGCGCGCTGGGAAGTATTATGAGCGGAAGCGGGCCAACTGTATTTGGACTCTATGACAGTGAGGAAAAAGCCAATAAAACTATGGAGGAACTAAAATCTATGTGCCAGTTTGTATATGTAGGGCACACCCTGTAAATTAATGGTTTTATTCTTTGGGAATTTAACGGATTTGATAGCTTACGTTTTCGTATACGGAAAAAGAAATTCTTGTTTAAAACGAAGTTAAAGATATAAAAAAGTTAAACTGAATATATTAATAAGAAAAGTGCGGGGAGAGGTGTTAAAACATCAAAATCCCCGCACTTTTTAATATGACAGTTAAAGAAACGTCCAAAATCATTAATAAAAGTAAAAACAACATTTTACCGGCAGGTGAGTGAATGAGGATACAAAAAAAGCTGTTGATGGATGTTAGAAAAGGCAGGTAATATGCACATGTTAGCCTGTGAACTGAAAACAAAATAAAGATAAAAACTTTACAGATAAACTTTACATATGTATTGACATATATAAGAAAAAGAGGTATAATATATGCTATAGCCGAAAATAAAGGATGTGTTAGAATTGTCTGATCTTAAGGAAAAGATAAAAAAATTAAAAAAAGAAAAAAACGCGGTAATCCTGGCTCATTACTATACTGACGATGAAATACAGGAAGTTGCGGATTATGTGGGGGATTCATATTATCTTGCAAAAATCGCGGCACAGACCGACGCGGAAGTTATTGTTTTCTGCGGAGTGTTCTTTATGGGAGAGAGCGCTAAAATTCTTAGTCCAGAGAAAACGGTCATAATGCCGGATATAAATGCCGATTGTCCGATGGCACGCATGATTACACCCCAAAAGATAATTAATATGCGTAAAATGCATGATGATCTTGCAGTGGTATGCTATATAAATTCAACGGCAGATGTAAAAGCCTGCTGTGATGTTTGCGTTACCTCATCAAACGCCCTTAGAATTGTTAAAAATCTTAAGGAAAAAAATATTTATTTTGTCCCGGACGAAAATTTGGGACGGTATATTGCAAAACAAATTCCTGAAAAACATTTTATATACAATAACGGTTACTGTCCTACGCATAAAAAGATTACGGCAAAAATTATAGATAATGCAAAGAGTGAGCATCCTTCTGCAAAGGTACTCATGCACCCTGAGTGTACTCCTGACGCCCTTGAAAGGGCTGACTATATAGGAAGCACCTCGGGAATTATTGAATATGCAACCAAAAGCAGTGATAAGGAATTTATTATTTGCACGGAACTTGGCGTTATGTATGAACTTAAAAAGAAAAATCCGGACAAGATATTTTACCCCGCATCTGAAAATGCGATATGTCCAAATATGAAGCTTATAACATTGCAAAAACTTGCAAGTTCGCTTGAAAATATAAATGAAGGTATTAAACTGGAAGAAAAAACTATGGAAGAAGCTCGCAGGCCGCTAAATAAAATGCTTGAGCTTGCCAAATAACTTAAGAGGCATAATAATGAATAACAAAACCGATATTTTAATAGTTGGGACGGGCGTTGCGGGTCTTTTTGCCGCATTGACCTTCCCTAAAGAAAAAGAAATACTTATGATAACCAAAAGTGACGTTGAGTCAAGCGATTCTTTCCTTGCGCAGGGGGGAATTTGCGTGCTGAAAGGCGCAGAAGACTATGAGGCATATTTTCATGACACTATGAAAGCGGGACATTTTAAAAATGATCCGCGCTCCGTTGAAATAATGATACGTTCGTCAAGAGATATTATAAAAGCTCTTGTGGACTACGGAGTAGACTTTGAAAAGCAAGACGGAGAATTTTTGTATACACGTGAAGGCGCGCACTCAAAGCCGAGAATACTGTATCATCAGGATATAACCGGCAGGGAAATAACTTCAAAGCTTTTGGCGGAGGTTAAAAAACGCGGTAACATAAAAATTGAGCAGAATGTCACAATGGTTGACATTATAGAAAATAACGGCGAAGCGGCAGGTGTATACGCCTATGATAAAGAGGGAAACACCTTTGCAATCACCGCGGACTATACAATACTTGCAAGCGGAGGAATAGGTGGTCTTTATGAAAATTCGACGAATTTCCGTCATCTTACGGGGGACGCGCTTGCGATATGTTTAAAGCATAATATTGCGCTTCGTGATGTGGATTATATACAGATTCATCCTACCACTCTTTATTCCGAAAAACAGGGAAGACGGTTTCTCATTTCGGAATCGGTACGCGGAGAAGGCGCAGTACTGCTTGATAAAAACGGAAAACGATTTGTAAATGAACTGTTGCCGCGGGATATAGTAACGCAGGCAATATTTGAGCAGATGAAAAAAGACGGTACACCCTATGTTATGCTTTCTTTAGAGGCAATAGGCAGTGAAACCATAAAATCTCATTTTCCAAATATATATAAAAAATGTCTGGAAGAAGGATATGATGTAACGGAAAAACCCATACCGGTTGTTCCGGCACAGCATTATTTTATGGGCGGAATAGATATAAGCTATAACGGAGCCACATCAATGCCAAGGCTGTACGCAGCGGGCGAAACAAGTTGCAGCGGGGTACATGGGGCAAACCGCCTTGCGAGCAATTCCCTTCTTGAAAGTCTTGTTTTTGCAAAACGAGCGGCAGGCGAGATAATTTCCGGCTATAAAAAGTCGAATTTTATATTACATGATGATATTCCAAAATATGACATTGAAAAAGATAACCATATAAATAAACAGATGATACTTACTGAAATTGAAAGGACGGAAAAAAACCGTGAACAATGATATTATTTTGAAATTGAACGCCGATGATCTTATTATGCAGGCATTAAAAGAGGATATGCCGAATGAAGATATTACAACCAACGCCATTATTAAGGAGCCTGTAATGGGAGAGGTTAAGCTTATCTGTAAGCAGAGCGGTATTATTGCGGGGCTTGGGATTTTTGAAAGGGTTTTTACTCTTTTGGATGAAAATTCAGTTTTCAAGTGTAACATAAAAGATGGAGATAAAGTAGAATACGGACAGGTGCTGGGCAGCGTAACGGCAGATATAAAAGTTTTGTTGTCGGGGGAGAGAACAGCTCTTAATTTTCTCCAGCGAATGAGCGGAATAGCGACATATACGCGCGAAATGGTCTGTCTGCTTGAAAATACGGGTATAAAGCTAGTTGATACAAGAAAGACTACGCCCGGTATGCGCATATTTGAAAAGTATGCCGTAACCGTTGGGGGAGGATACAACCACCGGTTTAATCTTTCTGATGGTATACTTTTAAAAGATAACCATATAAGCGCGGCGGGAGGAATAGCAAAAGCCGTTCAAATGGCAAAGAACTATGCCTCATTCGTAAGAAAAATTGAAGTTGAAGTTGAAAACCTTGATATGGTAAAAGAAGCCGTAAATGCGAGAGCGGATATTATAATGCTTGACAACATGACCCCTGAAATGATGAAGGAAGCGGTAAAGCTGATTGGCGGCCGCGCGGAGACAGAATGCAGTGGAAATGTTACAAAGGAATCAATTGAACTACTGCGCGACGTAGGGATTGATTATATTTCAAGTGGAGCGCTTACCCATTCTTCTCCTATTCTTGATTTGTCGCTTAAAGAGCTGCACCGTATTTGATTTGATAAACCTTACGTAATTATGAAAGGATGTGCCGCCGTATGAAAACCGAAAAACGAAGAGAGAATATAATTCGGATGCTTTCACAGACAACTCAACCTATTTCCGGCTCAAAGTTTTCAGAATGTTTTTGCGTCAGCCGTCAGATTGTAGTGTCGGATATTGCAATTCTCAAAAGCCAAGGATACAATATTTTATCAACGAACAAAGGATACATTATTGCGGGTAATAAGGCATGCCGTAAGGTAATAAAGGTCAGGCATTCGGATAAAGAAATAGAAAAGGAGCTTAATGCAATTGTTGATCTTGGCGGAAGAGTTGTTGATGTATTTATAAAGCATCGCATATACGGAGAATTGCATGCGCCGCTTTATATTGCTTCAAGGCGTGATATAAACGATTTTCTTGATAATATTAAAAGTGGTAAATCAGTGCCACTTAGCAATATTACATCGGGATATCACTATCATACTGTAGAAGCTGAAACAACTGAAACCATTGCAATGATTGAAAGTGCTCTTTTGAAGATGGGAATGCTTGCAGAGTTTTTGGATTATGAAGTTGAAAATAAAAAAGATGAGTAGCTTCTGATTGCTAAAAAATAAAAATAAAGATGCCAATTTCCAAAATAATAGGGTATAATAAACCCATAAACGTGTTTATTATATGTTTTAAAAGCCCATGTATGTTTTTTATTTAAAGATTTAACGCTTGAGTAGTAGAGAGAGTGATCGTATGATACAAAAGGAAAGAATAAAAATAACAGGGATGTCTTGCTCTGCCTGCGCAAACAGAATCGAAAAAGGATTAAATGGTGTGGATGGGGTTAAAAAGGCAAATGTTAATTTTGCGGTAGAAAACGCAACAGTTGAATATGATGACAGTAAAGTCAGCAAAGATAAGCTTATCGAAACTGTCAAAAATTTAGGATATGGCGTTATTAAAGAAGAAAAAGTGAAAAATGATAAGGTAAGTCTTTTAATTTCCGGTATGGGCTGCGCCGCCTGCTCGGCAAGAATCGAAAAAAAGTTAAACGCAACAAAAGGCATAAAAACTGCGGCTGTAAATTTAGCCACAAATAAAGCGGCGGTGACATATGACGCGTCTCAAATAAAGCTTTCCGAGATTATAAAAACGATAGAGGGCATAGGTTACGGGGCGCAAAAAGCTGAAGAAGAAAGCCGTGATTT
>JAUZPZ010000025.1 GCA_030705675.1 Bacillota bacterium | reverse complement strand
TTCAGAATAAACAAGCGTACCAGTCACATTACATTAGTATTGAAAGAGAAAGAATAAGGAGGTGTAAGGTTTTGGGACAAAAAGTACATCCACACGGTCTTAGAGTCGGCGTCATTAAGGACTGGGACTCTAAATGGTTTGCAAATAAGGCAAATTACGGAACGAATCTTGTAGAAGATTATAATATAAGAGAATATATTAAGAAGGAACTTTTTGCGGCAGGTCTTGCTAAGTGCGAAATCGAAAGAAAAGCAAGTAAGATCTATCTTAACTTATACGTTGCAAAGCCCGGCATCGTAATTGGTAAGGGCGGCTCAGAAATCGAAAAACTTAAAAAGAACCTTGTAACTAAATTTGGTAAAAGCTTTGTTCTCAATACAAAAGAAGTTAAAAATCCTGATACCAACGCACAGCTTGTTGCGGAGAATATTGCCAGTCAGCTCGAAAGAAGAATTTCTTTCAGAAAAGCAATGAAATCTGTAATGGGCAGAGCTATGAAGCTTGGCGTAAAAGGTATTAAGACGGGTTGCTCCGGTCGTCTCGGCGGTGCGGAAATTGCCCGTAGTGAACATTATCATGAGGGTACAATTCCGCTTCAGACACTTAGAGCGGACATTGATTACGGTTTCTATGAAGCAAATACCACATATGGTAAAATCGGCGTAAAGGTATGGATTTATAAAGGCGAGGTTCTTCCTGAGGTTAAGAAGACCAAAAAGACGGAAGGAGGAGAGTAATATGTTATTGCCGAAGAGAGTTAAATATCGTAGAGTACACAGAGGACGCATGAAAGGTGTAGCTACGAGAGGTAATAAAATTGTTTATGGTGATTACGGTATAGTAGCCCTCGAGCCTGGTTGGATAAAGAGCAACCAAATAGAGGCAGCCCGTATTGCTATGACAAGATATATTAAAAGAGGCGGTCAGGTTTGGATTAAGATTTTCCCTGATAAGCCAGTGACAAAGAAACCGGCTGAAACTCGAATGGGTAGCGGTAAAGGTTCTCCTGAATACTGGGTTGCAGTAGTTAAGCCCGGAAGAGTATTATTTGAAGTAGCCGGTGTTTCCGAGGAAGTTGCCAGAGCTGCTATGTCAAGAGCTATTCAAAAGTTACCTATAAAGTGTAAGTTTGTTGCTCGCGAAGTTGAAGAAATGGATGGTGAGGCAAATGAAGGCTAATGAAATACGCGAACTCAATAAGCAAGAATTAGAAATCAAGTTAAAAGACCTTAAACAGGAGCTTTTTAATTTGAGATTTCAGCATGCCACCAACCAGCTTGATAATCCTATGAAGATGGTTGAGGTTAAAAAGACCATTGCCAGAGTTAAAACCATACTCCGTGAAATTGAGATAAAGGAAACAGCAAAGTAATTTGCGGGTTTACGAGAAGTAGCGAAAGGAGGACAACGAAGCAATGCAGGAAAGAAGTAACAGAAAAATTAGGATTGGTAAAGTTGTAAGTGATAAAATGGATAAAACAATCGTTGTTGCAATCGAGGAAAATGTTAAGCACGCTCTTTACGGAAAAATCGTAAAGAGAACGTATAAGCTTAAAGCTCATGATGAAAACAATGAGTGTGGTATTGGAGATAGAGTAAAGGTAATGGAGACGAGACCACTGTCTAAGGATAAGAGATGGCGGCTGGTTGAAGTTGTTGAAAAAGCAAGATAATGGAAAGAACGCATAAGGAAGGAGTGAACCTAAGTGATACAACAACAGACACTTTTAAAGGTTGCCGATAACACCGGTGCAAAGGAGCTTATGTGTATCAGAGTGCTGGGAGGTTCCGGCAGAAGGTATGCAGCGATAGGCGATGTTGTAGTGGCTTCTGTTAAGAAAGCAACACCCGGCGGCGTTGTTAAAAAGGGTGAGGTAGTAAAGGCTGTAATTGTACGTACTGTTAAAAGCAGTCGCCGTGCAGACGGTTCATATATCAGATTTGACGAAAACGCAGCAGTTATTATCAGAGACGATAAAAACCCGAAGGGTACACGTATATTTGGCCCGGTAGCAAGGGAACTCAGAGACAAGGAATATATGAAAATTCTTTCTTTGGCTCCAGAAGTGCTATAAGAGGGAGGTGCATATAAATGAATAAAATGCATATTAAAACCGGCGATGAAGTAATGGTAATCAGCGGTAAGGATAAAGGCAAAAAAGGTAAGGTTATTGCAGTTAACCCGGATGAGAGAAAAGTTATTGTAGACAAAATAAATATAATGACAAGACATCAGAAAGCACGCAACCAGAAACAGCAAGGCGGTCTTGTTCAGAAGGAAAGCCCGCTTTACGCTAGCAAAGTAATGCGTGTATGCCCAAGGTGTGAAAAACCCACCAGAATAGGCAGACAGATAAACCCAGAGGGTAAAAATGTGAGATACTGCAAAAATTGTAAAGAAGTTATAGATGATTAACGGGCGAGAGGAGGTAACAACTAATGGCGAGACTTAAAGATAAGTATGTAAAAGAAATAGCCCCTGCTTTAATGGCTAAGTTCTCTTATAAAAGCCCAATGCAAATTCCGAAATTTGATAAGGTTGTAATAAATATCGGTCTTGGCGAAGCTAAAGAAAATCCTAAGGTTATAGATTCTGCAATAAAGGATTTGGAGGATATTACAGGCCAGAAGCCCGTAGTTACCAAAGCCAAGAACTCAGTTGCTAACTTTAAATTAAGAGAAGGCATGAATATCGGACTTAAAGTAACATTAAGAGCTGACAAGATGTACGAATTTATTGACAGACTGTTTAATGTTGCACTTCCCAGAGTAAGGGATTTTAGAGGGATTAACCCGAATTCATTTGACGGTCGCGGAAACTACTCAATGGGCGTAAAAGAACAATTGATATTCCCTGAGATTGAATACGATAAGATTGATAAGATCAGAGGTATGGATATCATCATGGTAACAACTGCAAATACAGACGAAGAAGCGCGTGAACTTTTGACGCTCATGGGCGCTCCGTTTAGCAGAAACTAAGAGGGGAGGCATAATAATGGCTAAAAAAGCTATGATCCTTAAGCAACAGGGCGAACAGAAATTTTCAACTCGCGAATATAATAGATGCAAAATTTGTGGAAGACCTCACGCTTACTTAAGAAAGTTTGGAATTTGCCGTATATGCTTTAGAGAATTGGCGTATAAAGGCCAGATCCCTGGTGTGAAAAAGGCAAGTTGGTAATAATAGTTACCGATAAGGAAGGAGGTATACCTAATGCAAATTACAGACCCTATTGCAGATATGCTTACAAGAATAAGAAACGCATCTTCAGCAAAGCATGAAAGCGTAGATGTGCCAGCTTCAAATATGAAGAAGGAAATCGCTGAAATATTGCTGAAAGAGGGTTATATAAAAAATTATCAGATTATTGATGATAATACACAGGGTGTTATTCGTATAGCGCTCAAGTATGGAGCAAACAAGACAAAGGTTATTTCGGGTATAAAGAGAGTTAGTAAACCCGGTCTTCGTATTTATGCGAATAAGGAGGAATTACCGAAGGTACTCAGAGGTATGGGTATTGCGATAATTTCAACATCAAAAGGAATAATGACTGACAAAGAAGCCCGCAGACAGAATGTTGGCGGAGAAGTACTTGCTTTTGTATGGTAAGTTGTCAAGATTAAAGGAGGTGCAGACATGTCCAGAATAGGAAAAATGCCGATAACCGTGCCTGAGGGCGTAGAGGTTAAAATAGGCAAAGATAATAAAGTAACCGTTAAAGGACCTAATGGCACTTTGGAACAGAATATTAGTCCGAAAATTTCCGTAAAGTGCAGTGATGGTGTAATCGCGGTTACAAGGCCGACTGACGACAAAGAGCACAGATCCCTTCACGGTTTAAGCCGTACACTTATCAACAATATGGTTGTGGGTGTTTCTCAGGGATTTGAAAAGGTTCTTGAAGTTAACGGTGTTGGCTACAGAGCAACAAAGCAGGGTAATAAGCTTGTTATGAACCTGGGATATTCTCATCAGGTTGAAGTTCCTGAAATTCCAGGAATTACAGTTGAGCTTAGGGATCAGAACAAAATTGTTATCAAAGGTGCTGACAAACAGATGGTTGGTCAGTTTGCCGCTGAAGTAAGAGAAAAGAGACCGCCGGAACCTTATAAAGGTAAAGGTATTAAATACGCTAATGAAATTATAAAGCGTAAAGAAGGTAAAACAGGCGCTAAAAAGAAATAATTGAGGGGAGGCTATAATAGTGATAAAAAGAAAAAGCAGTAATGTTGCAAGACTAAAACGTCACGCTCGCGTTCGTAAAATAATAAGCGGCACGGCAGAAAGACCGAGACTTTGTGTATACAGAAGCTTAAATCACATTTACGCTCAGGTCATAGATGATATTGCCGGCAAGACATTGGTATCAGCCTCTACTTTAGACAGCTCTCTTAAAGCTAACTACGGTGGCAATAAAGAAGCGGCTAAGGCTGTTGGCCTGTTGGTTGCCGAAAAGGCAAAAGAAAAGGGAATTACTCAGGTAGTTTTTGATCGTGGTGGATATATTTACCACGGAAGAATTGCGGAATTAGCAAACGGTGCGCGTGAAGGCGGCCTGGAATTCTAAAGAAGGAGGTAGGCAGCAGTGCAGGAAAAGAGAGGAAGCGCAGTTAGAAACGGCGCACAGGACAATACTCCGGAGTTAAAAGAAAAGGTTGTTACAATCAACCGTGTTGCAAAGGTTGTTAAAGGCGGCAGAACATTCAGATTTTCGGCTCTTGTGGTTGTAGGTGACGAAAAGGGACATGTTGGCTGTGGAATGGGCAAAGCAGCAGAAATTCCGGATGCTGTAAGAAAAGCTATTGAAGATGCCAAAAAGAACATGGTAAAAGTTCCTTTGGCGGGAACAACTATTCCGCATGAGGTTATAGGCACATTTGGCGCCGGTGAAGTTTTACTTCGTCCCGCCGGACCTGGTACCGGTGTTATTGCTGGTGCGTGTGCGCGTGCAGTAATAGAGCTTGCAGGCATCAAAGATATAAGAACGAAATCTCTTCGTTCAAATAATCCCAGAAACGTAGTAACAGCTACTATTCAGGGTTTAGCAAACTTAAAGAACGCCGATGATGTTGCGGCGCTTCGCGGTAAGGAAGCTAAAGAATTATTAAGCTAAGGAGGAGCAAAAAAATGGCTCAGATAGAAGTTAAACAGGTCAAGAGCTCAATTGGCTGCAAAAAAGACCAAATTGCTACTCTTGAGGCTCTTGGACTTAAGAAAGTAAGAGATGTAAAAGTACACGAAGACAACGCAGTTGTAAGAGGTATGATAAATAAGGTTGTACATTTAGTAGAATTACGAGAAGTATAATTGAAGGAGGTGTAGCAAATGCGTTTACACGAATTATCACCTGCACCGGGTTCAACAAAAGAGGCGAAAAGAAAAGGCCGTGGAGTCGGAACAGGAAATGGTAAGACAGCAGGTAAAGGCCACAAAGGCCAGAATGCGCGTTCAGGCGGTGGTGTAAGACCGGGTTTTGAGGGCGGCCAGATGCCTCTGTATAGAAGACTTCCCAAGCGTGGCTTCCACAATATATTTGCTAAAGAATATATTGAGGTTAATGTTGCAGATCTTAACAGCTTTGAGAATGGAACAGTTATCACAGCAGAAGTTTTAAAAGAATCAGGTATAATCAGCAGAATTAAGGATGGAGTAGCGGTACTTGGAAACGGGGAGATCACAAAAAAGGTGACCGTAAAAGCTGCTAAATTCACAAAATCTGCTATTGTTAAAATTGAGGCGGCAGGCGGAAAGGCAGAGGTGATTTAATATGTTTCAGACCTTAGCTAATGCGTGGAAATTACCCGATCTAAGGAAAAAACTTATATTTACCCTTTGTATGCTTGCAATATTTCAGCTGGGAACGGTTATCCCTGTGCCGGGACTTGACAGCGAGGGACTTAAAAAGTTACTCGGCGTCGGTACCGCTACAGGTGGTATTTTTGACTTGCTGAATATTATATCAGGTGGTTCTCTTGGCAATGCTTCGATATTTGCATTGAGTATCACCCCTTATGTAACTGCTACAATTATTATTCAATTGCTTGCAGTTGCAATTCCTGCCCTGGAACGTATTTCACGTGAGGACGGCGGAAGAGAAATCATTGCAAAATGGAGCAGATATACCACTGTAATACTTGCGTTTATACAATCTGCAAGTCTTTATGTTGGTCTTGCTAACTCAAAGCTTGTAACGTCCAGTTCACCTCTTAGCTTTTTTGTTGTGGTAATCTCATTGACAGCAGGAACAGCTTTTTTGATGTGGCTTGGCGAACAAATTACAGATAAAGGCGTTGGAAATGGTATTTCTGTAATTATTTTTGCAGGTATTGTTGCTAATTTGCCCAGAACGATAAAACAGTTTGGAACCATTATAACAAAGAATGGATCGGTTAATATTTTAACACTTCTCATCATTATTCTACTTGTAATTGTAGTGGTAACTTTTGTTGTACTCATTAATGATGCAGAAAGAAGAATTCCGGTTCAATATGCGAAGAGAGTTGTAGGAAGAAAAATGTATGGCGGTCAAAGCTCAAATATACCTTTTAAGGTTGCTATGGCCGGCGTTATCCCGATCATCTTTGCAAGTTCTTTGCTTTCATTCCCGCAGACAATGGTTCAGTTGTTTACAGGAAACACGTCATTGGGAGGAATTTGGGGTAGAATTTTATCGGTATTCCGTTACGGTTCCGTTATATATACGGCACTCTACTTCTTGCTGATTATATTCTTCTCATTCTTCTATACGGCAATGATTTATAATCCCATAGAGATGTCAAACAATATCAAACGCAACGGTGGATTTATTCCTGGAATAAGACCCGGAAGACCTACAACCGATTATATAACAAAGGTTATGAATAGGGTTACAACTGTAGGTTCGGTGTGTATTGCTCTTGTAGCGGTTATTCCGCTGCTTCTGACAAAGACATATGGTATATCCTTGTCTTTCAGCGGTACGTCACTGCTTATTCTTGTCGGTGTTGCTATTGAAACATACAGACAGATAGAGTCACAGCTGTTAATGAGACATTATAAGGGATTTTTGGATTAAATCTAAAGCGGAAGGATTGATTATATGAAAATTATATTGCTTGGTCCGCCAGCAGCAGGCAAGGGAACTCAATCCGCTTACTTGTCAAAATATTATGATATACCTGCTATTTCTACAGGCAGCATAATACGAAACAACATTAGCGAAGGAACCGAACTCGGTACTAAAGCTAAAGTTTATATTGATGAAGGAAAACTTGTACCGGACGAACTTGTAATGGATCTTGTCGCAAAGCGAATTGCACAGCCCGACTGTAAAAACGGATATATATTGGATGGATTTCCGCGTACAGTGGCTCAGGCGGAGGCAATGGAAAAACTGGGCATTAATGTTGACAAGATTGTTGAACTTGTTTTACCGGATGAAGAAATTGTAGACCGTATAAGCGGCCGAAGAAACTGCTCTGAATGCGGGGCTATTTATCACACAAAAGATCACCCGTCAAAAGCCGGGGACAGATGTGATAAGTGCGGCGGAAAGCTTGTACAGCGTGCAGATGATACAGAAGAGACGATTAAAAAACGTTTGGAAGTTTATCATGAAAAAACACAACCGTTAGGCAATTATTACGCCGCAAAAGGCAATTTGGTGCAAATTGATTCAAGCGGATTGCTTGAAGATACTTCGGCGGCAGTTCGAAAGGCTTTTGGTGTTGAATAATGATAACTATAAAATCAGAAACGGAACTTAACAAAATGCGATATGCAGGTAAGATAGTTGCAGGTGTTTTTGAAATTCTTAAAAAAGAAATAAAGCCCGGAGTATCCACCGCGCATATTGATAAAATTGCTTACGATTACATTATGCAAAATGAATGTACACCCTCTTTTAAGGATTATAACGGTTTCCCCGCAAGTATATGTACATCAGTGAACGAAGAAGTTGTGCATGGGATACCGGGAGGCAGAATTTTGAAGGATGGGGATATTCTCAGCGCGGATGTTGGAGCCTGTTATCAGGGATACCATGCGGATGCGGCGAGAACATATCCAGTAGGCAATATATCTCCCGAGGCTCAAAGGCTGATTGATGTAACCCGCGAAAGTTTTTTTGAGGGTATGAAACAGGCAAGGGCCGGGAATAGAATAGGGGATATAGCATCAGCAATTCAGCAATATGTTGAATTGAACGGATATTCGGTTGTCAGGGATCTTGTAGGGCACGGAGTAGGGGCGCATCTTCATGAAAGCCCCGAAGTTCCGAATTTCGGACGTCCTGGCCGCGGTGCAAGACTGCAGGCGGGTATGACGATAGCTGTTGAACCTATGGTAAACATGGGTCATTATGATGTCTATACGATGGATAACGATTGGACTGTAGTAACAAGTGATAACAGCTTGTCGGCACATTATGAAAATACTGTTATTATTACTGATGGTGAGCCGGAATATACAACCTTGAGGTGAGTATATGAGCATTACTAAAGGAATGGTTGTAATATCCGAAGCCGGACATGACAAGGGTGATTATTTTTACGTAAAGTCGTGCGAAAAAGGTTTTGGTTTGATAGTAAATGGCAAAACCAAAAAACACATTAACCCTAAACGAAAAAATATAAAACATCTGTCTGCCCTGCCACAATATGAAATAATAAACGAAATTGACGAAGTGTCGAATAAGAAAATCAGTAGATTGCTGCGGGAAATCGCGAGAGAAGCGTATAACGGGCAATCAGCAAGACATTGAAGGAGGTATTTTTCTTGTCAAAGGAAGATGTAATCGAATTTGAAGGCACAGTAATTGAATCTATGCCTAATGCAATGTTCAAAGTTGAATTACCGAATGGTCATGTGGTTTTAGCCCATATCTCAGGGAAACTTAGAATGAATTTCATAAAAATTTTACCCGGAGATAAGGTGACAATAGAAATGTCGCCATATGATTTGTCAAAAGGACGGATTACCTGGCGTGCCAAGTAATTCTACGGTGACCGCATAGTTGATTAAATAGAAATATAAGGCTAAGTAGTAGCCCGGATGCTTTAATAAGGAGGTAACCGAAATGAAGGTTAAACCGTCAGTTAAACCTATATGCGAAAAGTGTAAGATAATTAAAAGAAAAGGTAAAGTAATGGTTATCTGTGAAAATCCCAAACATAAACAAAAACAGGGTTAGTGACGCAAGCTGAAAGCGTATGGCTGACAGTCCTTTAGCGGACTGACGAAAGCAGCTTAGTGTTAAAAAAACATTTTAAGTTAAACACAGGAGGTGCAAAATAATGGCAAGAATCTCAGGCGTCGATTTACCAAGAGAAAAGCGGGTTGAAATTGGACTTACTTATATTTATGGTATAGGAGTTCCAAGTTCCAATAGAATCCTTAAAGCTACCGGAATAAACCCCGATACAAGAGTTAAGGATTTAACAGAGGAAGAACTAGGTAAATTAAGAGAAGTTATAGATAAAGAGTATCAGGTTGAGGGCGACCTTAGACGTGAGACAGCTCTTAATATCAAGAGACTTCAGGAAATTGGTTGTTACAGGGGAGTAAGACATAGAAGAGGCTTACCTGTAAGAGGTCAGAGAACAAAAACAAATGCAAGGACACGTAAGGGTCCCGTAAGGACTATCGCTAATAAAAAGAAGTAAAGGAGTGAGAGGATAAATGGCTAAAGTTGCTACTAAGAAAGTAAGCAGAAAGCGTCGCGAGAAGAAAAACATTGACAAAGGTGCGGCTCATATCCGCTCAACTTTTAATAACACGATTGTAACTATTACAGATACAGCCGGTAACGCATTGTCATGGGCAAGTGCAGGTGGCCTGGGCTTTAGAGGCTCAAAAAAGAGTACTCCATTTGCTGCACAGTCAGCTGCTGAGACAGCTGCAAAAACAGCTATGGAATATGGCCTTAAAAGTGTTGAGGTTTATGTTAAAGGTCCGGGTGCAGGTAGAGAAGCTGCTATCAGAGCTCTGCAGACCGCAGGACTTGAGGTTAGTATGATTAAGGATACGACCCCAATTCCCCATAACGGTTGCAGACCGCCTAAAAGAAGACGTGTATAATTTATAAGATGGAGGTGTGCAAATAAAATGGCAAGATATACAGGTGCAGTTTGTAGATTATGTCGCCGTCAGGGTGAAAAGCTTTACCTTAAAGGTGACAGATGCTATACAAATAAATGCAGCGTGGGCAGAAGAGAATATGCCCCCGGACAACACGGAATGGCTCGTAGTAAGAAATTATCCGAATACGGATTACAGCTTCGTGAAAAGCAGAAAGCAAGAAGATTTTACGGTGTTCTTGAAAAACAGTTTGCTCATTATTTTGAACTTGCTGAAAAGAGAAAAGGTATCACAGGTGAAAACTTGCTTGCTATCCTTGAAAGCAGATTTGATAATGTTGTATACAGATTAGGTTTTGCAATGTCAAGAGCGGAAGCTCGTCAGTTGGTAAGACATGGGCACTTTAATCTCAACGGCAATAGAGTAACGGTTTCTTCCATTCTTGTAAAGCCGGGTGATGTCATATCTTTGAGAGAAAAAGGTATGGGTCTTGATAAGTTTAAGAATAACATGGAGACAAATGCAACAAAGGTTGTTCCGAAATGGCTCGATTATGATGCAGCCAAATGTGAAGGTAAGGTAATCAGCTATGCGGCAAGAGAAGATATTGACTTACCGCTTGAGGAACACTTAATTGTCGAGTTGTATTCTAAATAATAACTAAATAGTTAGTACCCTCATAGATTGAGTGAAGATTATTTATTAACAGAGGAGGGTTTTTTAGTATGATCGAGATAGAAAAACCACGAATAGAAAGAGTGGAGCTTGGTTCTGACGGAACATACGGCAAGTTTGTCATAGAACCCCTCGAGAGAGGATATGGTATTACGCTTGGTAACTCTCTGCGTAGAATTATGTTGTCATCTCTTGAAGGTACGGCCGTAACATCTATCAGAATTGAGGGCGTACAGCACGAAATTTCTAAAATGGAAGGCGTAAAAGAGGATGTTACCGAGATTGTTCTAAACATGAAGCAGCTTATCATAAAGCTTCATGGCGACAGCCCCAAAAACCTCAGAATTGATGCGGTGGGCGAAGGCGAAGTTACAGCCGGAGATATTAAGATTGATGCTGATGTTGAAATTCTTAATCCTGAGCTGCATATCGCAACACTTGGACCTGAAGGCAGACTGTATATGGATATATCGGTAAGCAAGGGAAGAGGTTATGCCCCGGCAGAGAAGAACAAGGACAAGGGTTCGAGCATTGGAACAATTAATATTGACTCTATTTACACTCCCGTAAGAAAGGTTAATTATGTCGTTGAAAATACTCGGGTAGGTCAGGTAACTGACTATGATAAACTGACTATTGAGGTATGGACAAACGGAATACTCACTCCTGATGAAGCGGTAAGTATCAGTGCTAAAATATTGAGTGATTATCTGAAGTTCTTTATTGAGCTTTCTGATAACGCCAAAAATACTGAAATTGTTATCGAACCGGGTGAAAGTAAGCGTGACAAGGTTCTCGAAATGACAATTGAAGAGTTGGATCTGTCTGTTCGTGCATATAATTGTCTGAAACGTGCAGGTATCAATACCGTTGAAGATCTGATTAACAGAACGGAAGAAGATATGATCAAGGTAAGAAATCTTGGCAGAAAATCTTTGGATGAGGTTATAGGAAAAATTAATGCGCTTGGATTAATCCTGAGAAAAGAAGAAGAATAATTAACCGGGCAAATCTTAGAAGGAGGTTTAAATCATGGCCGGAACAAGAAAGTTAGGTCGTCCTACAGCACACAGAATGTTAATGCTCAGAAACTTAACAACATCATTGCTGGAAAACGGCAAAATAGAGACCACTGAATTAAAAGCTAAAGAAGTTCGTTGCCTTGCTGAGAAGATGATTACTCTCGGAAAAGAAAATACATTACATTCAAAACGGCAGGCTTACGGATTTATTATGAAAAGAGATATTGTTGTAAAACTGTTTGATGAAATAGCTCCTAAGTACGAGGAAAGAAACGGCGGTTATACAAGAATAATCAAGCTGGCTCCCAGACGCGGCGACGCAGCGCCAATGGCAGTTATAGAACTGGTATAAATAATTTAAAAAATAGTACGGATTTTTACCTTTTCGTGCTATTTTTTTATGCCCAAATAAAACCAGTAAAACGCATTTGACTTTTACGTGGAAATATGCTACAATTTAAACATAAAGCTTGCGGAGGGTGGAGAAAAGTAATGATTAACATTACAGACAGGACAAAATGCTGTGGATGCTATGCGTGCTTAAATGTATGCCCGTCGGAGTGCATAGAAATGAAACTGGATAGCGAAGGTTTCAGATACCCTGTGATAAATAAAGAAAAATGTATTAAATGTAATGCCTGTGAGCGCGTTTGCCCAATGCTTGGCGGGGCGGACAACGTACAGACACAGCGAAAAGGTATGAAATCCGTTGCTTGTTATGATAAAGACAAAGAGTCTCTTAAAAAAAGCGCAAGTGGCGGAATAGGTTATCTGATTTCCTCGTATATAATTTCCACCGGCGGAACGGTTTTTGGTGTCAAAGGAAATGTCATGGACAAAGTTGTACATGATATGGCAACATCACAGGAGGGAATTGAGGAGTTCAGGAATTCCAAATATTTGCAAAGTCATGTTGATGATGCTTATAAAAAGGCGAAGCAGCAGCTTAATGAAGGGAAGCTAGTGTTTTTTACCGGTACCCCATGTCAGATAGCCGGCCTTTACGGATATCTTGGAAAGGATTATGAAAATCTTCTGACAGCGGATGTAATATGCCATGGCGTGCCTTCGGAAAAAGTGTTTTTTAAATATATAAAAGAACTTGAGGCTGAAAAAGGAAAAAAAGTTGTCACCATGTATAGAGATAAGTCAGCGGGATGGAAACCGGTACAGTTTACATACGAGTATGAAGACGGAACAAAAGAAACCAATTCGGCATATGAAGATATATACAATAAAGGATTTACGACAAACATTTTTCAGCGTCCATCGTGTTATAAATGCATTTTTGCAAGACATGACAGAATAGGGGATATTAGCATAGGGGATTGGTTCGGAGGGACAAAATATAAGGAGCTTGACCCTGAAAATAACGGTCTGTCCATGATCACAATAAATTCTCCAAAAGGAGAAAAGTTTTATAATTTAGTAAAAGACAAGATGTTTTGTAGGGAATATTCCATGGAGGAAGCGACCAAAGAAAGTATACACTTAGTTATACCTCCCCGCATGAACTGGATGCGTAAGGCCTTTTTAAAAAATGTTGACAGAGTACCGTATAAGGAATTGTATAAAAAATATTTTCCTGCAACAAAAGATTTCGTGGGAAGGATAAGAACATGGTGCATACGCAAATATTATAAAACATTTGACAAGGACATACTCAAGTAGCTATTGTACTGCTTAAAGATATTCCAAGAGGGAGCAGGTATTCTTTCGTTGATACCCAAAATGTGGATTTAATCTTTAAAAGCGCAATAAATTCTATCCAATCGTAAATAAAGTGCCCACGGATTAATCGCTCTATTGAATCAGGTAAGCATATTAAACGCGAGCCGATGGTTGAATTGTAAACAATATATAGCTATAAAAAAGAAAACGGGCTTAAAGACAGTTGTTAGAACTGAAGTTAGGCCCGTTTTCTTGCACGTGATTTTACCAAAGCATATATGTTTATGAAGCGGAGTATCAGAGGAGCAAGAATAACAATTTACAAAATGTAACTTGAAATTTCGTCATTTTGTCAATTGATTATTTTGGTGAATTATGGTATAAAGTAACTATAACTTAAGGAATATCTAATTATAGCAATTATGGGGTACCTTAGATGCTCATTATTTATATAATGCAAAGTTCGTAGAATTGTTGATTATGTCTATAATCAGCAGCTTAAGTATTGATGAAATAATTAATAAAATGGTAATAATGTATTGTTGAGTTAAATGGCAATTCATATATTGTGAGGCTGAAACAATCTTTAGATACGTGAGACCCATTTATTGCTTTAAAATAAAATATGATATTGAATGGGTATTTGACGTCAATGGCTTATATGAAACGCACGAAATTGTTGTAAATAGGTTGGATATGTTAGCATATTACATATAATGTTCGAATAGTATTTCAGACTAAAAATGTTGAGGGTTATAGTTAAATTCATATAATTCCCCATAACTTAAATATAACCCTTAATATAAATGAAAGTACTTAAATTTATTAGGAGGAATTACAAATGAGAAAGATGCTTGCTACCTTTTTGGCGGCCACACTGAGTTTTACCCTCTCCATTCCTGCATTTGCAGCTAAGGAGAACGTCGAAATCCCAGCTTCGGGCGGCAAGGTTACTGCTGCCACTTATTACGGCACCATCCAACTGCCGATGGAGATTTACAATGTAGATACGAAAGAGTGGTATGTAAAGGATAGAACCGTTACCGTTATCGGTACTCAGCCATGGCAGACTACCGTATCCATCGAGAGCCCCTCTTTACAAAAACTTTCCACAAGCGAAGATGCAGGTCCCAGTTTAAACTATTTCTTCGCCCCAAGCGAGTTCAGCGAATCATTTTATTGTGAAGGAGAGTCGTTTAATATAGGCGACGACTGGTCGGGTGAATACGAATATTGGAAATATACAGACAAAGGTGTCGACTTATTTCTTCCGGGCGGAGGCGGAGTTTATGAAATCGGCTTTTATCCTAAGGGAGGACAGCAGGTTACCATAGATCCGATATTAGCGCTAACTCCTGAAATGATTGACCGCTTTTTGGCAGGAAAATCAATAGACTGCAATTTTATAGACGGCGCACAGGTATTTTCAGACAACGCCGTATATTATGACTACCCAGGTCTGAAGGAAATCCTTACCGCAAATGAAAGCACACAGACCACCAATACAACCGAGGTGGGAAACCAACCTTCTTCTTGGGCAAAGACCGAGGTTATGGCAGCTCTCTGTTCAAACATTGCTAATGACTTGACCTCAGACACCAACGTCAACTACCAATCTTCAATTCCACGTGCTGATTTTTGCTATCCCATATCACAACTTTTGAGCATGAACAAAGGTAAAACAGTGACTGCTCTTATAGAAAAAAACCAAGCCAAGAGCCAGTTCACCGACTGTGATCTTTGGTTGTGGCCTTGGATTGACTTGGCAGCTTCCAATGGAATAATCAGCGGTTCTGGAGACGGAACATTCCAACCTGACTCTTTTCTCACTCGTGAGCAGGCAGCAAAGATTGTTACACTAACCTATGAGGCTTTGAAACCCGGCTCATACGACAAAAATACTGACTATTATTCTTCCATTGCTCCAGCTGACGCAGCACAGGTATCAGATTGGGCAAAAAATTATGTAGGATATGCCATAGCGAATGGTCTGATGACCGGAAGTGATGGTTTCTTCGCTCCTCAAGATACCTTATCATTCGAACAAGCCGACCTCATTGTATATCGTCTTGCAAAGGTTCTTGGAACAGGCAACAGCTATTTTATGGATACTGAAACCGCCCAGACTTTTGTAGACCTTGGTCTGAATCTCTCAATTAGTGGTTCATGGGAAGATTACACGGCTGTAAGCCTGTGTAATAATGGTTCAGCTGTTACTTCTGCAAAGGTACTCTCTGCAACCGTGAACGGCAACGCCATCACTCCTGTTGCAATCACCGAGGAAGAAGCAGGCCCCGATGCATGGAAAGCGTCAGGTGGTGACAGCCTTATTGGTGCTTGGAAACTCAATGCGCAAGTTGAGGCATATTCTTATGTCTCCTACACACTGGAGTTGGAACTCACCCTCTCTGATGGTAGTACCAAGACCATCACTGCAGGACAAACATTTACAGTATACGACGGTTACGGCGGATTAATGTAAACGAATAATTTAATATTTTTACTTTATAGTAAAAACTCTGTCGGCAGTTGCCGACAGAGTTTTTTGTATTCATAGGATAATCAGTATGGTTTAAACAATCCTTATCAAAGAGTAATTTCAACCATTTCTCCATCCTTGCTGTTTACATAAACTAAAGTTTGATAAAGCTGTTTTCTCTAAAAATCTCTTTTTTTATTGTATAGAAAGTTCCTCTTATCAATAAAAAACTTTCCTTGTTTTCCGCGCACGCAGGCGCAGTCAATTTCAATTGACTTTTTTATAATTTCAAGTATAAAAAATGTTCAATTTATGGCTTTTATTAAAAAAACTTGATTTTTTTGCTAAAAGAGTATATAATAATATATATTTGGCATAAAACTAAGTTGACATAATGGCTTAAATCTTTGATTTTAAGACTATTATATCATAAGAGCTAAGCTGACATTATGGCTTAAATCTTTGATTTTAAGACTATTATATCAATAAGAGCAGGAAAGGTTTGACTTAAATAATGGAAGATAAGAAATTTTATATTACTACTGCCATTGCTTATGCTTCACGCAAGCCTCATATAGGTAATACATATGAGGCAATTCTTACCGATGCAATTGCCCGTTTTAAGCGTTTGCAGGGGTATGATGTGTTTTTTCTCACAGGGACGGATGAGCATGGTCAGAAAATAGAGGATCTTGCGAAAGAAGCCGGTATTGCGCCCAAACAGTATGTTGACGAAGTAGCCGGGGGAATACGTAAAATCTGGGATAAAATGAATGTGAGTTATGATAAGTTTATTCGTACTACGGATGATTATCATGAAAAGGCTGTACAGAAAATTTTTAAGAAGCTGTATGACCAGGGAGATATTTATAAAAGTGAATATGAGGGAATGTACTGTATTCCGTGTGAGTCCTTCTTTACCGAAACACAGCTTGTGGACGGATGCTGTCCTGATTGCGGCAGACCTGTTAAACCTACAAAGGAAGAGGCTTATTTCTTTAAAATGAGCAAATACGCCGACAGGCTTATGAAACATATTGAAGAAAATCCCGATTTTATTCAGCCGGAATCGAGAAAAAAAGAGATGGTGAACAATTTTCTAAAACCGGGATTACAGGATTTATGCGTTTCAAGGACTTCGTTTAAATGGGGAATTCCCGTGGAGTTTGATGCGGGACATATCATATATGTATGGATAGACGCGTTATCGAACTATATTACGGCATTGGGGTATGACCCTGACGGAAGCTCGGAGCTGTATAAAAAATACTGGCCTGCCGATGTGCACATTATAGGTAAGGACATACTGCGTTTTCATACTATTTACTGGCCTATTATTCTTATGGCGCTGGGAGAGCCGTTGCCGAAACAGGTATTCGGGCATCCGTGGCTTTTGTTTGGAAATGATAAAATGAGCAAATCAAAGGGTAATGTGATTTATGCCGATGAGCTGGCAGACAGTTTCGGGGTGGACGCGGTACGTTATTATGTGCTTAGTGAAATGCCCTTCGCAAACGATGGAAGCATCACGTATGAAATGGTGATTGCGCGCTATAACTCCGACCTTGCAAATACTTTGGGTAATCTTGTAAACCGTACGGTGGCCATGGTAAACAAATATTTTGACGGGGAGATTTTTTCACAGGGGGTTTCAGAGCCGGTTGATGATGAGCTGAAAACCGCGGCTGTAAAAGCATATGAGGATGTCTGTCATGCAATGGAAGGACATCATGTTGCAGACAGCCTTGAGAGCATAATGAACCTTGCAAGGAGAAGCAATAAATATATAGACGAAACAATGCCCTGGACGCTCGCAAAGAGTGAGGAGG
>JAUZPZ010000024.1 GCA_030705675.1 Bacillota bacterium | reverse complement strand
CGGCCCTATTTCAAGCACCATATCATTTTTTGTTATATTGCTTCCTGCCACAATATTGTCGATAACCTTTTCATTTATAAGAAAGTTTTGCCCAAGTGCTTTTTTAAAGGTTTTGCCATATTTGTTCATAAGCTGTTTTATTTCAGACGGATTCGTAAGCTTATACATATTTTCCATTCTCCTTATATTTTACATGCAAAAATAGCGCGGAAATTTTTCCGCGCTACCGGCTGGCCGATTTTAATTAAGGATATAAACTCTCACTCTTTTAACGCCATTTGACATTGCTTCGGCACGGCTCGGAACCCAAAGATCAATTTTGTTACCCTTGATTCTTCCGCCTGTGTCTGCCGCAATAGCATATCCATAATCCCCGCGTCCGTCAAGGGACTGTACATAAACCCTTGTACCAAGCGGGATAACCCTCGGATCAACCGCTATCACTCCACGCTGTACAGCCATACCTGTAGCAGTCCTTCCCGAAAGGTCATAAGAGGTTGCCTTACAATCAACGTAAGAGTAACCACTTAAATCACTGCTCGTAAGCGCCATAGAGCCACGGCTTATAGGATTGATACTCTTTGTACCATATTGAATTACTTCCTGAACAGGTTCCTTAACAATTCTTTCTCCTACAAATGTTCTTTCCGTTTCTTCCCCGTTTGAAACAGTTGTATTGTAAACCAATTCCTTTGTTCCGTTTTCGCCGGAAGTCACCACTTTTGACTTTCCACGCTCCATTTCATTGTTCGGAACATACTTCTTTTTGTATGGAATAACCTCGGTTTTGGTTACGTCTCCTTTAAATACCCTTGTAATATAGACGGAAGATCCCTTTGTCAACACAGTGTCAAGAGACGGATTTACAATATCATATTCTCCTAAAATAATTCCTTCCGCACTTAATACTTCTTTAAGGGTTTTAGATGAAGTGGTAATTTCAAATTTGTCCGTTCCCAAAACAAATGGTACGGCAAATGCTTTGTGCAGAGTAATTGTCATGTTTTTACTTGTATCACTTTCAAGTGGGGGGTTAATTTCATCGTGTTCGCCAAGCGAGATACCATGCTGCAACAAAACCGATTCGACTGTTTTTGCATAAGTTTTAACTGTAGTCTTTTTACCGTCAACATTAATTGTTACAGTTTTAATTTGTGCAACCGTCGAAATTGCAAGCACGGCAACGACTGCTGTCAGCATTGTAACAAAGCATACCATTCTTTTTGCATAAGCTTTGCGCAACGCCTTCAAACCGGCTGTTACCATTACTTTGTCCTCCATTCTGATTTACGGGGCATAGTCTTTCTTCCCTTTAAAACCTGTTTAATTCATTTTTTAATGCAAATTTAAACTTTTGGCTTTACAATTTGGCATTATACCATAACTTTACAGTTATGTCAATTTTACATCTCCACTTTTTATTATATTCATTTTTTACAAAAATATCCATTTTTTATTCTATTTTCTTTTTATACGTAGAAATCTTTTTACAATTTTTTATAAGATTGTAAAAGTGTTTGGATAATTTGTATAATTTTATTATCTATTGTATTTGATTTATTATTCATTTTGCCGAATTTAAATTTTGCTATTTATATTTGCTTTGAAAAATAGTATAATGGATATGTAATAACGCCGCTCGACAAGCGGCACTGTATTGGAGTAAGGTATATGATAAATAAGGATAAAGGGAATATTCATTTTATAGGCGTCGGAGGAATAAGCATGAGTGCGCTGGCAGAAATTCTGCTTGACAAAGGGTATCATGTTTCCGGTTCCGACCGTGGATATAGCCCTATTATTACCGCCCTTGAAGAAAAGGGATTGATATTTTGCGGACCGCAAAAAGCCGATAATATTTCGGATGACACCGTGCTCGCCGTGTACACTGTTGCGGTAAAGGAAAATAACCCCGAACTTATGGCGGCTCGCAGCAAAGGAATTACCGTAATTCCCCGTTCACGTTTACTTGGAGATATTATGTCTGAGTATAGATACCCTATAGCCGTTTCGGGTACTCACGGCAAAACGACTACCACCTCCATGCTGGCTTATATATTTAAGCATGCAGATCTTGACCCCACTATAATTGTCGGCGGCGAATTGGACTTGCTTGACAAAAAAACCCTTTGTTTGGGAAAAGGCGACTATCTGCTTGCCGAGGCGTGTGAATATTACCGCAGCTTTTTGGATTTTAAGCCGTACTGTGCGACAATATTGAATATTGAACCTGACCATTTGGATTATTATAAAGATAAAGAAGATTTTCAGAGCGCGTTTGTCGCTTTCTCGGATAATATTCTTGACGGAGGCTGGCTTATTGCCTGTGCTGATGATGAGGATATGCATAAAATAATCGAACATACAAAAGCAAAAGTAATCACTTACGCTATTAAAAATCCGGCGGATGTAACCGCCCGTGATATATCTTTTGACAACGGCTACCCTGTGTTCACCCTTGTTATTCACGGCAAGAAGATTGGAACAGTACGCCTTTCGGTTACTGGTCAGCATAATGTATTGAATGCTCTTGCGGCGCTTGCAAACGCCTATGTATTGCAATTAGACATGGACAAGGCAATAGAAAGCCTGTCTTTGTTTAAAGGGGCTATACGCCGCTTTGAATATAAATTTGAGTTAAACGGCGCGAAGGTATATGATGACTACGCACATCATCCTACCGAAGTTGCCGCCACCGTGCAGGCGGCGTCAAAGCTTCCCCACGGAAAACTGTTTTGCGTGTTCCAGCCCCATACCTATTCAAGGGCAAAAAAATTTTTAAATAAATTTGCCACGGCTTTCGACGGCGTGGACGAGGTAATAATTGCGGATATTTACGCCGCACGCGAACCTCTTGATCCCGCAATACCCACATCTCTTATTGCAGAAAAAATTTGCGAAAACGGCGTGCACGCCACGGCAATTTCCGGCAACAGCACAATTTCGCAATATCTTCGCGCAAATGTTCAAAAAGGGGATCTTGTCGTTATAATGGGGGCGGGAGACATATTTAAAATTTATGACATTTTGCGCTAATCTTACAATTTCTTTACAATTGAATTATCACAGAAGGATTAAGCGCGGGATTTGTCGAAAAGAGCAGTAACAGAAAACTGTTTGTTTTGACAGATCCTTTTATCTATCTGAAAGGTTTTACAAATGAGAAAATTAAAAATTTTTTTTATTTTCATATTGCTAATATCATCACTGTCTATGAGTGTATTTGCTTCGAGCGACATTTCCCTTACACTTGACGGCAGCAAATTGTCATGTGACGCGCCACCCTATATTGAAAACGGACGCACAATGGTGCCGGTGCGCATTATATCCGAAATGAGTGGCGCCGCCGTCAGCTGGAACCAGGAAAAACAGCAGGTACATATTTCTCTCGGCGAAACGGATATTTATCTTACTATCGGAAGCAAGAACGCAACCGTAAACGGCAGCAAGACTCCTCTTGACGCCCCTGCCATGATAACCAATAATCGTACAATGGTGCCAGTACGCTTTATTGCCGAATCCTTCGGATATACCGTTGGGTGGGAAGAAAGCACCCGTACCGTGGCTTTATCCAGCAACAAAACTTCCGATGTTCAGTTATCCGCAATCGGTGACACCGCCGTAGAAAGCGGATATCGGATAACCGTAAAATTTGCTTCTTCCATGACCGGAAAATATAACATTTCAAAGCTTACCAATCCCTGTCGTGTCGTTATCGACGTTGAAAACGCCGCAATTGACTATCCGAATAATTTTGAATTCAAAAGCTCGGTTGTGAAGGACGCAAGGATCGCCAACCATGACGGATATATGCGTGTGGTTATCGATCTTGATAAGGATGTTACTTACAAGGTATACGGAAATGATGCGAATGACGCCATAATTTTGATTTTTAACACCGGGGAGACTACAGAGCAGCCTGTGCCTGGTTCTTCAGACGATAAAGACGACTCTACAAAAACCGTTGTGATCGACGCAGGTCACGGCGCAAAAGACCCCGGCGCAATAGGAACCGAAGACGGCACGCCTGTTGCATATGAAAGCTTGATAAATCTGGCAGTGGCGCTTTATGTAAAGCCGATACTTGAAAAATCGGGCATAAAGGTTATAATGGTACGCACGACCGATACATATTTCACGTTGGCGGAGCGCTGTGAAATTTCAAATAAGGCAGATGCCGATCTTTTTGTGAGCATACATACAAATTCAATGGAAGAAGGGCATGAGGATATTACCGGCTCAATGGTATTTTATGGGCCTAAAAAGGATAATAATAAACCTTGGATACTTTCAAAAACCGTGGCTCAGAACATTGTGGACAGCCTCTGTGAAAATTTTGAGACTGCAAACCTCGGTACACGAGACGGTGACGTCCTTGCGGTAATACGCGGCACAACCGCCCCGGCGGTTCTGGTTGAACTGGGATTTATAACAAACACGGACGACCGTGAAAAACTCACCGATCCGCTGTGGCAGCAAAAAGCCGCTCAGGGCATTGCCGACGGTATACTTAAATCTATTGGATAAGGGAGATAAGAAGAATGTTCAATATCGTGCTTCACGAGCCTGAAATTCCTCAAAACACAGGTAATATAGCCCGCACATGCTCTGTTACGGGGGCGCGGCTTCATATAATAAAGCCTATGGGCTTTGAGGTAAATGATAAATATTTGAAAAGGGCGGGACTTGATTACTGGCACCTGCTTGATATTACATATTACGAAAATATGCAGGATTTTATTGAGAAAAACCACGATAAAGGAACTATGTATTTTTGTACGACAAAATCTCCTCACAATTATTGTGACGTACAGTTTAAAGATGGAGATTATCTGATTTTTGGCAAAGAAACAAAAGGTCTGCCCGAAGATCTGCTTCGTGCACACCTTGATACCTGCATACGCATTCCTATGAGATCTGAAACAAGGTCCCTTAACCTTTCCAATTCTGTGGCGATAATTATATATGAGGCTCTGCGCCAAAACAGTTTTATAAATCTGCAAACAGAAAGCGAATACCTTTCCGAGTAAAAAGGAGTGGCGGTAAATGAATTTATTAATAAACACAGTAACGTTTTTCGGCAAGGAATTTAATATCGACCCCGTGGCGTTTAACATAGGTGAAAAGCCTATTTATTGGTACGGTATAATTATTGCCATCGGGTTTTGTTTAGCACTTCTTTTTGTCTTTTCAGAGGCAACACGCACAGGGTTTTCCTCCGACCACATTGCAAATGTTATACTTATAGGCACTCCGACTGCAATAATTTTCGCCAGGATCTATTATGTAATTTTCAATTGGAAAGATTACGCCGGAAACCCTTCCGAAATAATAGCCGTTTGGCATGGTGGTATAGCCGTATACGGCTCTCTTATCGGTGCCTTCCTTGCGGGGTTTTTATACTGCCGATATAAAAAATTAAGCTTTTTACAGCTTGCCGACATCTGCTGCGGAGGATTTCTCATAGGTCAGTTCATAGGCAGATGGGGAAATTTCGTCAACAGTGAAGCCTATGGCAGCGAAACGACCCTCCCATGGAAGATGGGGGTAATGGAAATGGGACGTCTTATATATGTTCACCCCACATTTCTTTATGAGTCCCTGTGGAATTTTGTAGGGTTTTTAATTATCTTTCTGTTCAGAAAAAAGAAACAATATAACGGACAGCTGTTTTATATTTATATAACCTGGTACGGGCTGGGCAGAATATGGATAGAGGGTCTGCGCACAGACAGCCTGTATTTCGGTTCTCTGCGGGTTTCACAAATGGTAGCGCTGATATGTATAATTGTCGGGTCTGTACTGCTTATCCGCGGATACATGAAAGAAAAATCAAAAATTTGAGTTTTTACCGTTAGTAAAAGGACTGCACACCCTTGAATTCAAGGGTATTCAGTCCTTTTTCATTATTTTTATTTATAATTATTGTAATTTCCATATGTCGGTTAAAATAGATATGTTACAATATGAGTATAACATATACCGCGTCATAACGCAAGAGGATTTGTAATTATGCTATTAAACACGGAAAACTGAACGCTCATAAGTTATACGGAGCAAGCCGGGCCGAGTTTACAAATTCTGCTTGTAATTTGTATTTTTTAATGTTATACTGTTTATAAAAAACAGACGTGTATAATCTATTATGATAAAGGAGGTGTTACGCATGAAATTTTATGTTAATGAAAATTGTATCGGCTGCGGATTGTGCGCAAGTTTATGCCCCGAAGTTTTTCAAATGGATGGTGATGTGGCGAAAGCGATTGAGGAGGACGTAGAAGAAGGTTTGGAAGACAGCGCTACGGAGGCAATGGAAAACTGTCCGGTAAGTGCGATTGAGATTGTATAGCCTAATGGAGGAAAAATATGAATAAATATATTAAAAATATTGAGCATGAGCAGGTACTGAAGCTTTCACATCTGGTAGAAGTGCAGGAAGGGCAGATTGTCAGTAAAACGCTGGCGCAAAACGGCGCGGTAAGCATAACTCTTTTCGCGTTTGCCAAAGGGGAGGAAATAAGCGCTCATGATTCAAACGGAGACGCTATGGTATCTGTGCTGGAAGGAACGGGAGAGTTTGTAGTAGACGGAATGGCATACGAGGTAAATGAAGGCGAAACACTTGTTATGCCCGCAAAAAAACCGCACAGCGTTTATGCAAAGGAAAATTTCAAAATGATGCTCACCGTTGTTTTTCCGGTTTAAAAATGAACCCTTAATTTTAATTATAAACGAAATGTTATGATGTTTCCCGTGCCAGCGCATGGAACCACATTAAACATCGCTATTATGCGGAGCAATGAGCCACTTTAGCAGTTGCAATGCATAAAACAATCATCAGAATAGTTTTCAAGGCTGAACAGTTTTAATTGTTGTTCAGCCTTTTTATCTGTTTGAAGGATATTTTCCTATATATTTTTTATAGGTTTTTGTAAAATATGAAAGATTATTAAATCCAAGATCGGAAGCGACCTGCTGTACGGACACATCCAAATTCGCAAGCATTTTGCTCGCAAGAGTACATTTCAGCAGGTTTATATATTCTATGATTGAATATCCCGTCGCCTTTTTAAAATTCCTTGAAAAATACGCCCGGCTGAAAGCTATTTCATTTAACACTTCATCAACAGTAATATTTTTATTAATATTCAGACGAATATATTTTATCGCGGTTTTAACCGCTTCAATTATATGTTCTCTTTTATCTGACACAGATGGAGTTTTTACCGAATAATTTTCAGCAATATAAACAAGCATGTCAAGAATGGTAAGACGTATTTTTGCTGAATAAAATCGAGAGAACCCGGCAAAAGTTTTCGTAACATTTTCAAAAAGAGAGTTCAGGGCAGCATCGTTTATTTTATCCTGAAAATATAAGCCTTGAAGGTTTATGCCGTTTGACGCAAAAAATTCGCAGTCCACTATAAGACAGTAGTAAGTTAAAGTTGCATCGCTTATAATAGTATGTACTTTTTCGGAATTTACAATAAAAACATCGCCGGCTTTTACATTTGTTTTTTCAAAATCACATATAACAAGACCCGCTCCTTCTGTAAAATAAAGCAGTTCTATGCTCTCATGCCAGTTTCCGCTACCTCTGCCGAAACAGTTACCGTTTATTATTTTATCAAGATGAAATATAAATGGCAGAACAGGGTTAGACGGGTTCATTATTTCATATATCATGATTTCAGCCTCCGAAAAGCACAAATGTGTTAATTTTAGCAACAATTGTCCCTTGAATATTTAATATTATTAGTATACAATAAAGTTGCAAGAAAAACAATAGTAAAAAATAGGAGGCGGAAAAATGTATAAATTTCCTATAGGAGTCATGGTTGACTCTTTTAAGCTTGACACAAAAAGCGCAGTTTTAAAGGCTAAAGAGATAGGTGCCCAGGGACTCCAGATGTACTGTACAAACGGTGAAAATTCCCCTGAAAACCTTACAGGCTCAAAAAGAAAAGAGCTGCTTGACTTTGTTAAATCAAACGGGCTGGTTTTTTCGGCAATCTGCGGAGACCTTGGCATGGGTTTCTGGCGAAAAGAGTTAAACCCGGGTCTTATTGATAAGTCAAAAAGAATTATGGAGCTTGCAAAGGAACTGGAATCAGACGTTGTCACTACACACATAGGAGTTGTACCGTCGGATCCCGAGCATGAAAGGTATAAAATAATGCAGGAAGCATGCTTTGAGCTGGCAAACTACGCTGACAGCGTGGGTTCACATTTTGCTATTGAAACAGGTCCCGAAGCCTCAGCGGTGCTGAAAGAATTTCTGGATTCTCTGGGTTCAAAGGGAGTGGCGGTAAACCTTGACCCGGCAAACCTTGCCATGGTAACAAGGGACGACCCGGTGCAGGCGGTCTATAACCTTAAAGATTACATTGTGCACACTCACGCAAAGGATGGTGTAAATCTTAGAATTTGCGATCCTGAGATTGAGTACAGGATTATTCCGGGCAAGAACCCTGAAGGCAGCAGATCATATCGGGAAGTGCCGTTAGGACAGGGTTCGGTTGATTTCCCGAATTATCTGAAAGCACTTGATGATGTAGGATATAAAGGATTTTTAACAATTGAAAGAGAATGCGGACAGGATCCGGCAAAGGATATAATGACCGCAGCTGAATTTTTAAGAAAGGTAATTAACGGTTAAGAAGGAGGGCAATATGGATAAGGTAAGAATAGCACTTATAGGTGCAGGAAATATAGGAAAATGTCATCTTGAGCGGTATAAAAAAGATACAAGGTTTGAAGTAGCCGCAATTTGTGATTTTAACGAATTAACATTAAATGAAACAGCAGATATTTACGGCATTGAAAAACGTTATACGGATATTGACGAAATGTTAAGCTCGGAAAAGCTTGACGCTGCTGATGTGTGCGTGTGGAACTGCAACCACGCAAAATGCTCGATAAAAGCTCTGAATGCGGGCTTGCATGTATTTTGTGAAAAGCCTATGGCGTATTCAGTGGCGGAGGCAGAGGCTATGAAGGAGGCGGCGGAGAAAAATAACCGCATCTTAATGATAGGCTTTGTAATGCGCTTTTCAAACGAGTCAACCATCGCGAAGGATTTTATTGATAACGGTTATTTGGGAGAGATTTATTATTCTAAGGCTACATATTTAAGACGCCACGGAAACCCCTGCGGATGGTTTTCGGACAAGTCGCGCTCCGGCGGCGGCCCTGTGCTTGATTTAGGTGTACATGTCATAGACCATACACGATACCTTATGGGAAACCCCAAGCCGGTATCAGTATATGCTACAACCTTCGACAAGCTTAAAAACAGACCGCACATAAAAACAAAATCCGGATGGATGCCAAAGGGCGCGACAACACAGGATTTGTGCGATGTTGAGGATATGGCGACCGCTCTTATAAGATATGACAACGGCGCAGTAACACTGCTTGAAACGAGTTTCAGCCTTAATACACAGCCGAGCATACAGAAGGAAATATATGGCACAAAGGGCGGAATGTCCCTTGAAGGCGGGCTTAAAATTTACTCGGAAATGAATGATTATCTTGTTGATATTACGCCGGTAGACTTAAACCTTCTTATTAACGGCACAGAGCCGTTTGAAGCGGAAATCAAACATTTTGGAGACTGCGTGCTTAGCGGAACAAAATGCATGGCAAACGCCGATGACGGCATTGTTGTTATGAAAATACTGGAAGCTATCTATAAGTCCGCAAAAACAGGCCATGAAGTGATTATAGACTAAGAAAAAACCTATGAAAATATCCTTACTATGGTAAGTTCGAATAATTTTTTATAGGCTTACGGCTTTCATATTATAGCCAAAAGGGCAAAAAGTTCCAAATCTTTTAAAACTTGGAACTTTTTGCCCGTTTTTTATATTACGGTGCGGATTACCCGAAATAAACCCCGCGCCGCCGCCATAGGTATTATATTTTGCGGCAAAGTCCCCCCGAAGCAAACCTCGCAGGCAAGGCAAATGTCGCTATTTGACCGCTTTTGTAATAAGCTGACGCTTTTTCGCGGCGGCTTAAAAAAATTTTCCAAAATTATGAAATAAATCAAAAAATATATTGACAAAGAAAAAAAACTGTGTTATATTGTATTCAGCACACTATGTGCTAAATGGCTTACGGGGGTGATATGGTGTCATATTCAAAAGGGATAAAGCTTGAAGATGAATTAACCGAAGATATAATAAATACGGCAATTCAGATAGTTCATGACGATGGCGCCGAAAATATTACCGTAAGAAAAATTATTAATAAAATGAATGTTACAAACAGGGTGTTTTATAACCGCTTTAAGGATATTGATGAGCTGCTGTGGATTGTTTATGAAAGACTGGTCGTAAGTATGCATAAATCTCTTAAAAGCATCCGAAAAGAGGGTATGGATTATTACGAGTACCTCATGGAATTGGGAATTTCGGTGCTTAAGCAGACTTATGAAACCAAGCTGCAGTTCAGCCATTATATGTTTGAACATGATTCCCTTACCGAAAATAACCGCGTATGGTGGACACAACACCTTAAGGAAATTCTTGACTACGGTATTGAGCATGGGTATTTTAAAGAAATAGACACGGAAAAGCTAAGTTTTTCAGTATGGTGCTTTTTCAGAGGTTTTAATGTTGATGTCGTTGACAGAAGGGTTCCATGTGACGAAGCGGTTGAACTGTTCAGGGTAGGGTGCGGAATTTTAATAGACGGTATTAAAAAAACAGATAAATAACGTAAATACTGTCTTTAGCATTTTCAGCACACGCTGTGCTGGGGATTTGAAAAACCGTTAATATATGGGGAAACAAAACGACATCCTAAGTAAGTAAATATTTTTCAGAAAACACACTTTTTAGCCGAAAGGAGACAGATAATGAATTTTAAAATTACCGGAACGGGAAGTTATCTTCCGAATAAAATTCTCACAAACCAAGATTTGTCAGAAATGGTAGATACAAATGATGAGTGGATAATCCAAAGGGTAGGTGTAAAAACACGCCATGTTGCAGAGGAGGAATCCGCGGAGGATATGGCGGTAGCGGCAGCAGAAAAGGCACTTGAAATGAGCGGCGTCAGCGCAAGTGAACTGGATCTTATTGTTGTTGCTACATTCAGCGGGAGCACAATCATTCCGAGTGTGGCCGGCGTAGTTCAGCAACGAATAGGGGCCGTTTGCCCTTCATTTGATATAAGTTCCGCGTGCAGCGGATTTATTTTCGCTCTTGATACGGCGGCAGGTTTTTTTGAAAGAGGAAAAGCGAAAAAAGCGCTTGTTATCGGAACGGAAAAAATCAGTAAGTTTGTTGATTGGAATGACAGAAACACTTGCGTTATTTTCGGCGACGGAGCAGGGGCGGCTGTCCTTGAGGAAGGCGACGGATATTTGTCCTCTTACCTGTTTACAAAAGGTGGAAATGACGTAATAGAAATTCCGGCGTATGGAGGTATTTCGCCTTTTGATAAAGTGGAGCACAAGAGATCCACTATATTTATGAACGGTCAGGAAACATTCAAATTTGCCGTGAAGGCAATTACCTCAGACCTTATGAAAGTAGTCCATGACGCAGGGCTTGAACTGGAAGATATAGATTATATTGTTCCCCATCAGGCCAATATGCGCATAATTCAATATGCGGTGCAGAGGCTTAAAATTCCGCAGGAAAAGTTTTTTGTGAATATAGAAAAATACGGCAACACTTCAGCAGCGAGTGTGCCTATCGCCCTTGACGAGTTAAACAGATCTGGAAAACTCAAAAAGGGAATGTCAGTTGCAATGTCCGCTTTTGGCGGCGGGCTTTCAAGTGGTGCATGTGTACTTAAATGGTATATATGATATAAATTAAAAAATTTTTAAAATTAAAAAGGAGAAATATGAAAATGACAATTGAAAGAGTTAAAAAGGTATTGGCAGATCATCTTGATATGGAGGAAACCGAAATTAAGGACGAAACAACTTTCGAGGATCTCGAAATTGATTCTCTTGACACAGTTGAAATTCTTATGGAAATGGAAGATGAGTTCGGTATAGAAATTAAACCCGGAGAAATCGGAAAGACCATAAAAGATTTAGCTTCATATATTGATTCAAAGAAGGCGTAAAAATGATAAAAACACCCATATGCGAACTCTTTAAAATCGAATACCCCATTCTTCAGGGCGGGATGGCGCATATTGCGGACGGACGTCTTGCCGCTGCCGTATCGGAAGCTGGCGGTTTGGGCATAATTTCCGCCATGAATATGGGAAAAGATTATCTTAAAGAGCAGATTGATATTGCAAGAAAACTTACTGAGAAACCGTTTGGGGTAAATGTAATGCTTATGAGTCCGCATACGGATGAGGTTGCACAGCTTCTTGCAGATGAGAAAGTTCCTGTTGTAACGACAGGGGCAGGAAACCCCTCAAAATATATGGATATATGGAATGCGGCAGGAATTAAAGTTGTTCCTGTTATAGCATCTGTTTCTATGGCAAAGCTCATGGAAAGAGCCGGAGCCTGTGCGGTAATCGCGGAGGGCGGCGAATCGGGCGGCCATGTAGGGGATCTTACAACAATGGTGCTTGTTCCGCAAGTAGCCAGCAATGTAAGCATACCTGTAATTGCGGCAGGAGGCATAGGAGACGGACGCGGTTTGGCCGCGGCGTTTTTGCTGGGAGCCGTAGGAGTGCAGATGGGCACAAGGTTTCTTGTTGCAAAGGAATGCTCAGTACATGAAAATTATAAAAAGAAAGTGCTTGACGCTTCTGATATTTCAACAATAGTTACGGGTAAACGTCTCGGACATCCGGTAAGAAGCATAAAAACGCCTTTTTCACGTGGATACGCAAAAGCGGAGTACAGTACACTTTCAGATGATGAGCTTGAACAAATGGCGGTTGGCGCCCTGCGGCTTGCCGCACGTGAAGGCGATGAAAAGCGCGGTTGTTTCCTTGCAGGTCAAATTGCCGGTATGGTAACAAAGGAGCAGACCGCCGCTGAGATAATCGTGGAGGTGTGCCAGGAGGCAGAAAATGTATTGAATGGAGCAAAAAAATGGGTAAAATAGCATTTGTTTTTTCCGGGCAGGGAGCGCAGTATCCGGGAATGGGGAAATCCCTTCATGACGCAAGCGACGCCGCGGCGGAAATGTACAAATATGCGGACAGCATAAGAGAGGGTACCTCTGCCCAATCTTTTGAAGGAACCCCCGAAGAACTTAAAGAAACAAAAAACACACAACCCTGTCTTTATCTTGTAGATTTATGTGCGGCGCTCGCGCTTAATGAAAAAGGCATTCATGCCGATGTTGTGGCAGGTTTTTCATTGGGGGAAATAGCGGCTCTTGCATATGCCGGAGTCTACTGCGCACAAAAAGGATTTGAGCTTGTTTGCCGCAGAGGAGAATGTATGCAAAAGGCGGCAAAGCAGTTTGATACCGCAATGGCGGCCGTTATAAAAACAGACAGCAGGTCAGTGGAAAATCTTTGCGCCGGAATAGGAGAAATATACCCTGTAAATTATAATTCTCCGGAACAGACGGTGGTTGCCGGAACAAAGGAAGCTATTGCAAAGTTTAAAGAGAAAGCGGCTAAGCTGCCTTGCAAAGTTATAGATCTTGCCGTGGGAGCGGCTTTTCATTCTCCGTTTATGGACGGGGCGGCGGCGGAATTTGCAGAAGAAATAGATAAGACAGAGTTTTCATGCCCGCAAATACCTGTTTACGCAAATTTGTCGGCTCTACCATACGGCGAAAATATAAAAGAAACGCTTAAAATGCAGATAAATCACCCTGTAAAATGGAGCGACGCTGTACAAAATATGATAAATAACGGCGTTGACACCTTTATTGAAGTTGGTGCGGGAAAAACTTTAAGCGGACTTATAAAGAAAATTTCAAAAGATGTCTTAATTTATAATGTTGAAGATGCAGAAACATTGATTTCGACCTGTGAGGCGGTGAAAAACAATGCTTAACGGGAAAACCGCGATTATAACAGGTGGCTCAAGAGGAATAGGAAAAGCCATAGCCTTGGAATTCGCGCGTCAGGGCGCAAATGTTGCAATTCTTTACCGCGGAAACAGCGAGAAGGCAGAGGAAACCTGTCAGGAAGCGGAAAAACTCGGAGCCTCGGCAATTTGCATTCAGTGCGATGTTGCCGTTTTGAAGGAATGTGAAAATGCCGCTTCGCTTACCGCCGAAACCTTTGGCAGTATTGATATCCTTGTAAACAATGCGGGAATCACACGGGATATGCTTATTATACAAATGGAAGAAGCGGATTTTGAAGCGGTTATTGATACAAATTTAAAAGGTGCGTTTAATATGATAAAATCCTGTTACCGTACTTTTATGAAAAAGAGGAGCGGGAAAATTATTAACGTGACCTCGGTGTCTGGCATTATGGGAAATGCAGGTCAGGCAAATTATTCGGCGTCAAAAGCGGGTCTTATAGGACTCACAAAGACTGTCGCAAAAGAGCTTGCAGGAAGAAATGTATGCTGCAACGCTATAGCGCCCGGATTTGTGGAAACAGAGATGACCGAGCAGTTCATGGAAAATGAGCGGCTGATTAATGAAATCCCCCTTAAAAGAATGGCAAAGCCCGAAGAAATTGCCCATCTTGCGGCATTTCTTGCGGACGATATGTCATCATATATAACGGGTGAGGTAATCCGCATTGACGGCGGGCTTGCAATGTAGAAAGGAGCATTCACGATGAGAAGAGTAGCAGTAACCGGTATGGGCGCAATTACCCCTATCGGCAATGATATACTTACATTCCGTGACAATCTTGTAAACGGCAAAAACGGTATAGATATGATTACTAAATTTGATACCACCAACTATAAAGTTAAGGTGGCGGCAGAAGTAAAGGATTTTAATCCTAAACTTTATATGGATAAAAACGATGTGAGAAAAACAGACTTGTTCGTGCAGTATGCGATTTGCGCCGCTGTCCAGGCAGTGAGCGACAGTAATATCTGTGATAACATTGATCCGGAAAGATTTGGAGTTTATTTTGGGTCGGGTATAGGCGGTTTTAACACCTTTACTTCCGAATATGAAAACCTCATTTCAAAGGGACCAAACAGAGTTTCTCCGTTGTTTATACCCAAAATGATATCAAATATTGCGGCGGGAAACATAGCGATTAGGTTTAATGCCACAGGTCCGTGTCTTTCTATGACAACGGCATGTGCGACCGGTTCAAGCTGTATAGGCGAAGCGTACCGTGCAATAAAACACGGGTATGCAGATGCAATAATAGCCGGAGGATCGGAGGCGTCGATTACTCCTCTTGCAGTAGCAGGTTTTACAAATTGTATGGCACTTACGGAATGTGACGATAAAGACTGCGCTTCTATTCCATTTGACGCACAAAGAAGCGGATTTGTAATGGGAGAAGGAGCGGGCGCGCTTATCCTTGAGGAATATGAACACGCAAAAAACCGCGGAGCAAAGATATACGCCGAGGTGGTAGGTTACGGAAGCACGTGTGACGCTTATCACGTAACGGCGCCGCATCCGGAAGGTCAAGGCGGAGCACGCGCAATAGCAGACGCGGCAAAAGAAGCCGGTTTTGAAAATGAAGCTAACCTTTATATAAACGCGCACGGTACCAGTACCTCTCTTAACGATAAAACGGAAACAGCCGCAATAAAGCGTGCTTTTGGAGAGGAAACAGCGCGTAAATTGCATATCAGTTCAACAAAATCAATGACGGGTCATATGCTTGGAGCGGCGGGAGCAGTTGAAGCAATTGTCTCAATTATCGCTTTGGAGGACGGAATTGTTCCTCCGACCATAGGATATAAAAACCCTGATCCCGAGTGCGATTTGAATTATACACCCAACACTGCCGTAAAAGCTGAGTTGTGTGGTGCTTTGTCCATTTCTTTAGGCTTTGGCGGACACAATGCCTGTGTGGCATTTAAGAAGGTGTAACTATGAACAGACACGAACTTGAACAGATAATGCCCCATAGAAACAGTATGATGCTGCTTGATGAGGCAGAAGTGGTGGACGGCAAGGCTTATGGCAAAAAGCTGATATGTGGGGACGAGTGGTTTCTTGACGGACATTTCCCGGGCAGTCCTATAGTACCGGGAGTTATCCTTTGCGAAATACTTGCTCAGTCAACCTGCGTGTGTCTGAAGGAAAAAGCTTCGGATAAAATGCTTACGCTTTTTACCGGTCTTAATAATGTAAAGTTTAAAAATCCTGTAAGACCGGGAGATCTGTTTGAAACGGAATGTGAAATAGTAAAAATCAGAGAACCGTTTTATTTTGCAAAAGGGAAAGGTAGTGTAAACGGAAAAGTTTGCGTTACTGCGGAATTTTCTTTTGCGCTTGCAAACGGAGAGCAGGAGTAAAAATCATGAAATTAATGGATTTTATAAATGTGAAAAGCGATGCGGAAAAAGAATGTAAGAAGTGCGGGGAAAAAACATTATATACAGCACTTGTTGAAAATAATATGATTTGTCCGGTCTGCGGTGAATATACCCGTATGAACGCAAGAGAGAGAATATCCTCCATTGCCGATAAAAAGACATTTAAGGAACTGGATAAGAATGTTAAAGGAAAGAATGTTATTTCCTTTCCGGATTATGATGACAAACTCGAAAAAGCAAGAAAAACAAGCGAAGAAAACGAGGCTGTTGTATGCGGAATATGTGAAATAGACGGGCTTAAAAGCGGGATATTTGTAATGGATTCCTACTTTATGATGGGCAGTATGGGAACGGCAGTCGGTGAAAAAATTACCAAACTTTTTGAATACGCAACCAAAAAAGGCCTTCCCGTAGTAGGGTTTACGGCATCCGGCGGAGCCAGAATGCAAGAGGGTATGTTTTCTCTTATGCAGATGGCAAAGGTAAGCGGTGCGGTGAAACGTCACAGCGACAAAGGTCTTTTGTATGTAACAGTACTTACTGACCCCACCACAGGCGGAGTAACGGCGAGTTTCGCGATGGAAGGCGATATTATTATTGCGGAGCCAGGCGCACTTGTCGGATTTGCCGGCGCAAGGGTTATTGAGCAGACTACGGGACAAAAACTGCCAAAGGGATTTCAGCGTGCGGAGTTTTTGCTTGAGCACGGCTTTATTGATATGATAACAGAAAGGGGCAATCTCAGACCTACCTTGGTTAAGGTACTGAAATTGCACGTGTGATTGATATGAAAGCTTACGAAAAAGTTAAAAACGCCAGAAAAAGCGACCGCCCTATGACGGGGTATTATATAGAAAACATGATATCCGACTTTATAGAACTGCATGGAGACAGGCGTTTTAAAGATGACAGCGCGATAATAGCAGGAATAGGCTTCCTTGGTAATATGCCTGTTACGGTAATAGGTATGGAAAGAGGAAAAAGCCTTCAGGATAGGATAAAACGTAATTTCGGCTGTCCCAGTCCAGACGGTTACAGAAAAGCGCTGAGGCTTATGAAACAAGCGGAGAAATATAAACGCCCTGTTATTTGCTTTATTGACAGTTCGGGGGCGTATTGTGGAATTGACGCCGAGGAGCGGGGTCAAGGTGAGGCGATAGCCGAAAACCTTATGGAAATGATGACCCTTAAAACCCCTATAGTGTCTGTTGTTATAGGCGAAGGCGGTAGCGGCGGAGCGCTTGCGCTTGGCGTTGCCGACAATGTTATCATGCTTGAAAATTCTGTTTATTCGGTAATATCTCCCGAAGGCTGCGCTACCATATTGTGGAAGGATTCTTCAAAAGCGGACGAAGCGGCTGAAATACTTAAAATCACAGCAAATGAGCTTTGTAGGTTCAATATTGTAGATGATGTGATAGAGGAAAGCGAAAAAACAAGTGAAGAAGTATGCGCTGAACTTAAAGAAAAAATTGTGCAAAGCATAAAGAAAAGCTCATCCATGTCTGTTTATGACATGCTGGAAAAAAGATATTATAAATATAGAAATATAGGAGCATAAGGAGATTCTAAATGAGCGTTAAAATTATAGTGGATTCATGCTCTGACATAAAGCCGGACGAGGCGGAAAAGGCTGGACTTTGTCTTTTGCCTTTAAGTGTAAGTATAGACGGATGCGAATATCTTGACGGAGTGACCATTACGCATAATGAGTTTTACACAATGCTTGAAAAGTGTAAAACTCTGCCTTCAACCAGCCAGATTACGCCGTACAGCTATGAAATGGCACTGGACGAAGTGATGAAAAACGGTGATGACGCGCTTATAATAACCATATCGTCTAAGCTTTCTGGAACATACAGCAGCGCGGTTATCGCCGCCGAAAAATATAAAGATAAAGTATATGTGACGGATAGCGAAAGCGCAACGATAGGAGAAAAGATTTTAGTTGAGTATGCCGTAAAGCTGAAAAATGACGGTCTTAGTGCAAAGGAAATATACGAAAAGTTAGAACAATGTAAAAAGAATATCTGTGTAATTGCTTTGGTGGATACCCTTGAGTACCTTCAAAAAGGTGGAAGAATTTCTAAAACTGCTTCGGTAGTTGGAGGAATGCTTGGAATAAAACCTGTACTTGCTGTAAAAAACGGCGAGGTAGTGATGCTCGGAAAGGCGAGAGGCTCAAAACAAAGCAATAACTACCTAAATGAATTGATTAAAAAAAGCGGCAATATAGATTTTTCGATGCCGTATATGCTGGGTTATTCGGGACTTGATGATACCCCGCTGAAAAAATACATTTCAGACAGTAAAAGCGTGTGG
>JAUZPZ010000023.1 GCA_030705675.1 Bacillota bacterium | reverse complement strand
TGCCTGCTCTATTGCGGCGCATATGCCAAGAGCTATTTCAGACGCTTCATGCCATTCTATTGCCCCTTTGCGGGCAATGTACTGTTTAAGGGTATATCCCTCGACATACTCCATGACAAAATAATATATTCCGTTATCTTCACCCGAATCGAACACAGATACAATGTTCGGGTGTGCAAGACTTGCGGCCGCCATTGCCTCGGTTTTGAATTTATTTACAAATTCCGTATCGTCCTTTAATTCATCCCGCAACACTTTCACTGCCACATAACGGTTAAGCTGTCTGCATTTCGCCTTATATACCCTTGCCATTCCGCCGCTACCTATAAGCTTTACTATTTCGTATCTATCCCCAAGTACCTTTCCTATTAAGTCCATATCTCAAGTCCCCTTCGCTTATATCATTTCATTCTCACTACTATAGCTGTAACATCATCCGTAGCACCTTTTTTTACGGCAAGCCGGCATATTTCTTCCGCCGACTGCTGAGGCATGTGCTCGAAACAACATCTTTGCATTTCTTCTTCGCTAAGTGCTCCGGATACCCCATCACTGCACAAAAGTAAAATATCTTCATCGTCAAAGATTACATTTATAACGTTTGGTTTTATATTTCCGCCCGTTCCTATAGCCATTGTTATTATATTTTTCATGGGATGATGTTCCGCTTCAAAACTGGTAATTTTGCCCTCGTCAATAAGCTGCTGAACATAAGAATGATCAGAAGTTATCTGTTTCACAATCTTTTTATTTATACCGTAAGCCCTGCTGTCTCCCACATTGGCAATAACAGCCGAGTTTTTGTTTAATGCCGCCAGCACTATTGTAGTGCCCATGCCTTCAAGCGACTTATCACATAAGCTCATGCTCTTTATTGTCCTATCCGCTTCTTCGATAGTGTTCAAAATGGTTTTTTCATCAAACTTTTTAATTTTACTGAATATCTCCGTTACTGTTTTGCTCGCAACATCACCGGCATTATGACCACCCATGCCGTCCGCAATAACACACAGGCATCTTCTGTCTTCATTACATAAATAAAAACTGTCTTGATTTACCTTGTGTTTACTTCCCATCATACTGTAACTTCCGGTCGTCATTCACATTCACCGCCTTCGCCAAGTTGATTCTTTCGCCTTAGCTGCCCACACGAAGCGCTTATATCACTTCCAAGTTCCCGCCTGACGGTAACATTAAGCCCCCGTTTTTCAAGCATGGATTTAAACTTGTATATTGATTTCTCACTGCCTCTTTTAAGCGTACTTTCTTTTACGCTGTTTACTGGAATAAGGTTTATATGACAAAGCATTCCCTTAAGCAGCCTGTATAGTTTTCCTGCCGCTTCTTCACTGTCGTTTACGCCGGCAATCAGCGCGTATTCAAAGCTTATTCTTCTGCCTGTTTTTTCTATGTATCTTTTACAAGCATTTATAAGCTCATCAATCTTGTATTTTTTATTTACCGGCATTATACCGGTACGGGTTTCGTCATCTCCCGCATGGAGTGATATTGAAAGGGTTATCGGATACCCTTCCTCTGCAAGCCTGTCAATATTGGGAACAATCCCGCATGTTGAAAGGGAAATATGCCTATATCCTATGTTTATTCCTTTTGGATTTCCCACATTACTCAAGAATTTTATTACATTGTCGTAATTATCAAGCGGCTCTCCTATCCCCATAAGCACTATATTGGAAATCTTCCTGCCTGTAACCTTCTGTGCAAATATGACTTCATCAAGCATCTCGCCCGCGCTCAAATCCCGAATCTTTCCGCCTATTGTGGAGGCGCAGAATTTGCAGCCCATCTTACATCCGACCTGGGTCGAAATACAAATGCTGTTTCCGTGTTTGTACTCCATTACAACACTTTCTATAGTTTCACCGTCGGCAAGCTTCCAAAGAATTTTTATTGTTTTGTCTTTTGAAATAAGCTTATCCAATACTTCGGGTTTGCTAATAAAACTTACCTCTTCAAGACGCACCCGTAAATCTTTGGAAATATTCGTCATTTCATCAAAAGATTCCACCCCGCTGTGCAGCCACGAATATATCTGCCCTGCCCGATAAGGTTTTTCTCCTACACTCCCAAGAAATTTTTCAAGCTCACCGTAAGTTAAATCCTTAAGATTTATCAAAGTTTTTCCTCTTCTCCAACCTTTTTGAGTTTCGCAATAAAAAAGCCATCCATACCAAACTCACCTGTAAGTATCTGCACCCAGCCCTTTCCCTGTTCGCAAAAGCCTTTAAAATAACGCTCTATGTCGCACATTTCAAAGTTTTTGTGATTATCAAGAAACTTTTGTACATTGACAATATTCTCTTCTTTATTAAGAGTGCAGGTCGAATACACCATTTCACCGCCGGTTTTAAGGTATTTAGCGGCATTTTCAAGTATTTTATACTGTATCTCCGGCAAATTACTCTTTTTAAATTCAAGCTCCGGTTTTTTTCTTATAATTCCAAGTCCCGAACAAGGACAATCGACAATAACCTTATCCGCACTTTCCTTGTAATCTTCGTTATATACGGTTCCGTCACAAATAGACGGATATATTATGTCAACTCCGAGCCGCCGCGCGGTATCGGAAATAATTTTCATTTTATGTTCGTAGAGATCAAAAGCATGAATTTTCCCTTTATTCCCCATAAGCTGGGCAATATATGAGGTTTTCCCTCCGGGCGCCGCGCACATATCAATTACCGTTTCACCGGCATTCGGCGCAAGCACATATGCAGCCATTGCAGACGCTTCATTCTGCGGATAATACAAACCTTCTTTGAAAAGCTCATCTTCAGCTACGTTTAACGTCCCTTTAATTTCTATGCAATCGGGACAAATTTTTCCTTGTGATGCGTTTATGCCTTTTTTTAAAAATTTATTAATAAGTTCTTCGGAAGTTATTTTAAGTGTGTTTGTTCTCAATGTAAAGGGTGGCACATCCCGGCTGTTTTTTATGATTTCTTCCGCCTTTTCACCATATTGACGCATAATCAGAGAGCATATCTCTTTTTGAACGGAATATGTTATGCTTAAACGGTAAGCCGTACCCTCAGGCAGAGAGCTGAAATCCATTTTAGCCGATAGGGCCTTTCTAAGCACTCCATTGACAAACCCTGACGCTGAACTTTTCCCGCATTTACGTGTAAGCTCAACACTTTCGTTTATTATTGCGTAATCTGGAACGCTATCCATATAAAAATGCTGATATACCGCCATTTCGAGTATTAAAAGCACTTCTGTGTCAAGTTTTTCAATCGGTTTGCTAAGATATTGCCCAAGAATATAATCAGACTGTATTTTGTTTCCGAGAGTGCCATAAACAAGCCTGGTTATAAATGCTTTGTCCTGTGTTTCAAAGCCAGCAAGCGAGGAGGCAATTTCAAGGTTTGAGTATGCGCCGTCTTTCTGTACGCAAACTAAAATATCAAGCGCTTTTTTTCTTGGTTTCATACCTGCCTTCTCCCTCTAAAACTGTTTCCCTCGTTCAAATTTATTTCCTCTTAGAAAATCTTCTGCACTCATTCGTTTTTTCCCTTGCAGCTGCAATTCTTTTATAACAAGCTGCCCTTTTCCTGTCTGCACAATAAGCTGTTTGTCCGCATTCACGACCTGCCCGCATGTCAGACCGGACTCTTCATCCGTACCGTCAGCCTCGTACACCTTGACAATTCCTTTTTCCGTTTCAAAATAAGCAGTCGGCCAGGGGTTCATTCCATATACCATATGCTGAATTTCTTTTGCGGAGCGTTTCCAGTCAATCCTGCCCATTTCTTTTGACAGCATAGGCGCTGCTGTCGCCCCTTTATCATTTTGTTTCCGAGGCTCTACCAAACCGCGCTCAAGCATGTCAATAGTCTTTATAAGCAGCTCGGCCCCTATTCCCGCCATTCTTTCCATAAGCATTTTGCTTGTTTCCTTCGGAAGTATTTCAAACTTCTCCTGCAAAAGAATATCCCCTGTATCCATACCTTCATCCATATACATTGTGGTAACGCCGGTTTCCTTATCGCCATTTATTACTGCCCATTGAACAGGCGCGCTCCCACGGTATTTCGGAAGAAGCGACCCATGCACATTTATACAGCCGTATTCAGGATAATCCAATATATATTTAGGTAATATCTTACCATAGGCAACCACAACTATAAGCCCAGGGTTATATTCATCAAGCACGCCGCTCAGCGCATTATCTTTAAGGGTTTGAGGCTGGTATATTGGTATGCCTTTTTCAAGGGCATAGGCTTTAACCGGCGGCATTATCAGCTCCATACCGCGCCCTTTCGGTTTATCTTTCTGTGATATAACACAACATACATCATGTCCGCGTTCAACAAGCTTTTGTAAATTTACTCTTGCAAACTCCGGAGTGCCCATAAACATAATTTTCATATATTATCAATCCCTTAATATTGTTGTAAATTATCTGCAATCTCAACATACAGTTTACCTTCAAGATGATCTAATTCATGACACACCGCCCGCGCAAACAGACCTGTTACCATTCTTGTATATTTTTCCCCGTTTCTGTTCTGCGCCTCAAATGTAACCTGCATCGGACGCATTACATCTCCGCGCTTTCCGGGAACGCTTAAGCATCCTTCAGCACCGTATTGGGTGCCTTCGGACGCAATGATTTTGGGATTTAGAAGTTCCGTAATGCCTTCTCCCGCGTCTATTACAACAGCGCGCCGGAGTATTCCCACCTGAACTGCCGCAAGTCCCGCTCCATCACTGTCTTTCATAGTCTCGGCCATATCGTCGAGAAGACCCCACAGCCTTTCGTCGAAAGCTGTGACTTCATGGCTTTTTTTATAAAGCAACTCGTCTCCTATTTTTAAAATTTTCCTTATTGCCATTTAAATTCACCCTCTATAAGCAATTGTTTGGGTTTACGTCTATTTCCATACCAAACTTTGTTTTATTGTCTATATGTTTATTGTACAGCTGTTCCAAAACACCGTATATTTCATCACCATGACGCGTTTTGAGGAGTATTCGGTACCTGTATTTATTCTTAACTTTGAACGTCGCAGCAGGAGCAAGTCCAAAAAAGGTTATACATAAATCAGAATAATGTCCCAGCAGGTTACGTAAATATTTTTCCGCTTCCATGCCGTATTCTCCAGTGCCTTTTTCATCTTTCCCACTTATAATCACAGATATAATATCTGCAAAAGGCGGATATTCCATTATCTTTCTTGACTTTATTTCGTCTTGATAAAAACCTGTATAATCGTTTTTTTTCGCATAAGCTATGACTTTATTTTGCGGTTCGTAAGTCTGTATGACCGCGCGTCCTTTTATTTTCCCCCGCCCGGCTCTCCCGCACACCTGTACAAGCTGAGAAAAAGCCCTTTCTAAGGCCCTATAATCGCCCGTATTAATCAGAGTGTCCGCCGCAAGCACGACAGAGAGAGTCACATTCGGAAAATCAAGTCCTTTTGTTATCATTTGAGTGCCAAGAAGGAAATCGATTTTTTCATCGTTAAATTTATTAAGAATTCTCTCATGAGAAAATTTATGCATTGTGGTATCGGCGTCCATACGCACCAGTGTTGCGGACGGAAATATTTCTTTAAGTTCTTCCTCCGCTTTCTGAGTACCTGCCCCAAAATATCTTATATATTTGCTGCCGCATTCAGGGCACACCGTCGGATTAGGTACGGTATGGCCGCACATATGGCATTTCAAAGTGTTGCCGTTACTATGATAGGTCAAACTCACGCTGCAATTGGGACACTTTGCCACATATCCGCAACTTCTGCATGAAACAAAAGTTGAATAACCCCGCCTGTTAAGGAAAATTATGCTTTGGTGACCCGTTTTTGTATTCTTTTCCAGTTCTCTTTGCGCCATATCACTATACACACTGCGGTTTCCTCCGGCGAGTTCAGCCGCCATATCAGCGACAAAAACCTCCGGCATTTCCTGATTGTTAAACCTATGTGTGAGTTCAATCAAATTTATTTTACCGTTTACCGCTTTATAATAATCCTCCACACGTGGCGTCGCCGAGGCATATATTATGGGACATTTATTTTGTATTGCCCTGTATTGTCCGATTTTTCTTGCATCATAACGCGGGCTGTTTTCGGATTTATATGTGGTCTCATGCTCTTCGTCAATAACTATCAGTCCTATATTGTCAAACGGCGCAAATATAGCCGAGCGCGCTCCTACCACAACATTTACCTCTCCGCTACGAATTCTGCGCCACTCGTCATATCTTTCACCAAGGGAAAGACCGCTGTGAAGAACCGCGACATTATCTCCGAAACGCGAAATAAAACGTGTTGTCATTTGAGGAGTAAGTGCTATTTCAGGAACAAGAATCACAGCGTTTTTACCTTTGCTTATGCAGTAATCCACTCCTTGCAAAAAGACCTCGGTTTTTCCGCTACCCGTAACGCCAAAGAGCAAATGTTCGCTTCCCGCGTCACTGTCTATTGCCTGTTTTACCGTTTCTATTGCCCGCTTTTGTTCATGGGTAGGAAGTAAGCTTTCTGTTTTTTCAATCTCTTTATTCACAGGGGAACGTTTTACCTCTATATCTTCGACAGTCACAAGACCGCGGCTTTCGAGAAGATATACCGAACTTGATGAACATCCAGAATATTCTATTAGTTCTGAAAGTAACATGCTTTCATATCTGGCAAGCATTTCAAGTGCTTTTTTCATTCCCTTTCCAAGTTTGTCAAACTGCTCTGCCTCTTCTGGAGGAACCGAAAGGAATACTTTTTTTCGCAATTTTTCCTTTGTTCCGCCCACAGGTTTTTCAGTCATTCGAACCAAACCCCGTTTTTCCAGAGAAGATATAACAGCGGATGATTTAACTTTACAGCTTTCAAGAAGCTTTTTTTGCTCTGCACTTCCTCCCGCGGCCTTTAAATTTTCCAATACTGTTTTTTGCAGCGGTGTAAGTTTTCCCTCGTTACCGTCTGTATTTGTAAGGGAAACTATTTTTTCAAATTTAAAGTTCACGGCAGGCGGAAGAAGCAACCTTATGGACTCTGACATCGAACACAGGCACGTCCTTCTTATATAACGCGCAAGTTCTATTCCCTTTTGCGGAATAAGCGGCATTTTATCAATTACCGAATAAATTTCCTTAAGCCCTTCAAATGGAGATTTCTGAATATACCCGATAAAATAGCCTACATTACGGCGGTTTGCCGTGCCAAAGGGAACCTCTACTCTCGCTCCCTCGGCAATTTCCATACCTTCCGGAACAAGATAATGATATACCCTATCAAGACTCTTTACCTCTGTGTTGAGTATTACTTCAGCTATCTTCATCGTCTTATTTGGGGCACTCCTTTTTATTCTTTGATAATTTCGTCATCATCATCTTCTTCATTGAAATCAATATCATTATCAATGATTATCGGCGCGGTTTTGATATTGTACTTTTCCCTGCGCTCTTTTTCAACTTCTTTAGGATCTCTTTGATAAACCTCGATCTCATCATCAACGAATTCATCTATCGCCTTATGAAGAGGTTTCACTGTTTCTTTTGCACTTTTATACTTGTCATTTACTCTTGATTCAAAAGTAGAAGGCTCTTTATCCTTTTCCTTTTCGTCAGTTTCTGCAATTTGCCTTGCTCTTTTAGCCATGGCAAGCACTAAGCTATATCTGTTGCCAAGCTCGAACCCTACTTCTTCTTTAACTTTTTTTACTAGACTGTTGATTGGTGGTTTAATCATTATCTACATACCTCCCGAATAAATTCTTCATTTCTTGTTGTTTTGTAACTTTCAGCTTCTTTAATTGCTTCAAAGCGTTTAACCGCGCTTTCGACGTCATCGTTGACAATTATATAATCGTAATTTGAAATCTGTTTAAGCTCCGTTTCCGCCGCAAGCATACGCTTTTCGATAACCGCCGGCGTCTCCGTTCCTCTTCCCTCAATTCTTTCACGCAAAATTTTCTTTGACGGTGGGGCAATAAACACAAATACCGCGTCATGTTTTTTTTCTTTGATTTGCATTGCTCCCTGAACTTCAATTTCAAGTATCACGTTCATACCTTCATCCAGTTTATCATTTACTGCTTTAATGGGGGTTCCATAATAGTTTTCACAGAATTCGGCATATTCAAGAAATCCGTTCTGCGCAATCATCTTTTCAAAATCGTCCCGGGTAGTAAAATAATAATCCATGCCATGCTGTTCGCCCGGGCGCGGACTGCGCGTTGTTGCAGATACGGAAAGTACAGTGTCCGGATTTTTTTTCAGAAACTCTTTGCATATTGTGCCTTTGCCCGTTCCTGCCGGTCCTGACAGTACTATGAGAATGCCTCTATTCTTCATCTTCTTCAAGCACCTCCGAACCTACAATCGCATCTTTACCGGCAACTCTGTGTCCCACCGTTTCCGGATGAATTGCCGATAATATGATATGGTCACTGTCTGTAATAAGCACAGCCCTTGTTCTTCTGCCATAAGTGGCGTCAACAAGCATACCGCGGTCACGCGCTTCCTGAATCATTCTCTTAATAGGTGCCGATTCAGGGCTTACGATAGCAACAAGCCTGTCAGATGACACCATATTGCCAAAACCGACATTGATTAACTTCATTGTAATTCCTCCGTTTATTCTATGTTTTGGATCTGCTCTCTTATCTTTTCAATTTCCGCTTTTATTTCAACAACTATTTTCGCAACCGTTATATCATTGCATTTCGAACCTATCGTATTTGTTTCCCTATTCATCTCCTGAATAAGAAAATCCATTCTTCTGCCTATAGGCTCGTGTGATTCAAGCATTTTTTTAAATTCTGTGATATGTGAACGCAATCTGTCGGTTTCCTCATCTGTAGATACCTTATCTCCGAAAATAGCGACCTCTGTAAGCACACGATTTTCATCAATATTTCTGTCCTCCAGCACTTCCTGAATTTTAGCATAAAGCCTGTCACGGTAATCATTTACAATTTCGGGCATTTTTACTATTATTTTATCCACAAGTTCCGATATGTACTCAATACGTTCTTTAAGTACCGTATTTATTCTCTCTCCTTCGCGCTCGCGCATCGCAACATACTGTCGTCCTGCCTCGTTAAAAATGTTTTTCACATCTTCCCAAATCTGCTCGCGGTCTGTCTCCGCCTTTTCAATAGTCAAAATCTCTGGTACCCGTGCAAGCTTACCCACCGTCACATCGAACGGAATGTCCAGTTCCTCACTCATTTCCTTTAATTTATCAATATATTTTTTTGCAAGCTCTTTGTCCACGATTATATCCTTATTTTCGTCGCTATACTGCTCAATTGTAACAAATATATCAATTTTCCCACGTGAGGCATATTTGCTTATTTCGCCCCTGATATTTTCTTCAATAAAGGAATATGCCCGCGGCACGCGAATGCTGACATCATTGTATCTGTTATTTACGGATTTGATTTCAACAACTATTTTTCTGGCCTGTGTAAGTTCTTCACTTCTGCCATAACCCGTCATACTTTTCAACATAATATTATCATTCCTCAAACATAATTTTTCATTAATATACCTATTGTATAATATTATATCAAAACGGTATATATTTGTCAAATGGTTTTTTCAAATTTTCCTTGTTTTCACCATATTTTTCGTCCGTTCTTTTGTTTTCTGCCATTTTTGTTTTACGGCAATATTTAACCGCTTCCGACCTATTTTACAAAAAAATGTCCGCAGAAAATCATACGGACATTTTTTTTATTTGATTTTATTAATATCATACGGGGTTGTCTGATATACAAAGTAATTGAGCCAGTTTGAATAAAGCAAATTTGCATGGCTTCGCCATGTCATGATCGGCTCTTTTGTATCATCGTCATCAGGGAAATAATTTTTTGGCATATCAATATCAAATCCCGCGCTTTTATCGCGCATATACTCAATTTTTAAAGTATCCACATCATATTCAGAATGTCCCGTAACAAATATCTGTCTGCCACGGTTAGTAGAAACAACATATATTCCCGCCTCATCGGAAGAAGCAAGAATTTTCAGGTCAGGGCATACCTCAACATCTTCACGGCGTATCGTTGTATGGCGCGAATGCGGAGCCATGAATTCGTCGTCAAAGCCGCGAAAAAGCATAGACCGCTTATATTCCGCCCTATGTTTAAACACTCCGAAAAGCTTTTTATCCAAAGGATATTTTTTTATTCCGTAGTGATAGTAAAGACCGGCCTGCGCACCCCAGCATATATGAAAGGTGCTAGTAACATTTTTTTTGCTCCATTCCATTATTGTGCACAGTTCATCCCAATATTCAACATCTTCAAATTCCATCTGCTCGACAGGCGCGCCCGTTATTATCATACCGTCAAACTTTTGTTCCCTGATTTCATCAAAGGTTTTGTAAAAGGAAAGCATGTGGTCGCTTGAAGTGTGGCTACTTTGATGAGTTACCGTCTGAAGAAACTCCAATTCAACTTGCAGAGGTGAATTTCCGAGCAAACGAGCCAGCTGAGTCTCTGTTGTGACTTTTATCGGCATAAGGTTCAAAATAAGTATTTTAAGCGGTCTTATGTCCTGTGTTATAGCTCTTGTTTCAGTTATTACAAATATATTTTCCCTATGCAAAGTTTCTGTAGCGGGAAGCTTATTTGGAATTCTTATTGGCATTAAATCCCCTCCAAAGCCTGTCTTATATCCTTAATTATATCATCCGAATTTTCTATGCCAACAGACATTCTTATAAGATCGGGCGTAATGCCCGCTATTACAAGCTGCTCATCTGTAAGCTGTCTGTGAGTTGTGCTTGCCGGATGAAGCACAGATGTTCTCGCATCTGCAACATGCACAACTATTGCGGCAAGTTTAAGGCTGTCCATAAACTTCATTGCCGCTGCTCTTCCTCCTTTTACACCAAACGCAATTACTCCGCTGGCACCTTTGGGGAGATATTTCCCTGCAAGCTCATAATCTTTGCTTGATTTAAGAAGTGGGTAATTAACCCATGAAATTTTATCTTCCTTTTCAAGAAACTCTGCAACTTTAAGTGCGTTTTCGCTGTGTCTTTCCATTCTAAGATGAAGGGTTTCAAGAGAAGTATTTATCATAAATGCCGATATCGGACTCGGTATCGCGCCAAAATCGCGCATAAGCTGGACTCTTGCCTTTGTTATATATGCTGCTTTCCCAAAAGATTTTGTATATACAACTCCATGATATGACTCATCTGGTTCGCATATTTCTGGATATTTCCCGTTTTCCCAGTTAAATTTTCCGCCATCCACGATAACGCCACCAATTACCTGGGCATGACCGTCCATATACTTTGTTGTTGAATGAACAACAATATCCGCTCCGTATTCAAAAGGTCTGCATAAAATAGGAGTTGCAAATGTGTTGTCAACAATCAGCGGCACACCATGAGAATGTGCAAGCTTTGCGTATCTTTCTATATCAAACACTGTCAGTGCAGGGTTTGCAATAGTTTCTCCAAAAACAAGACGCGTTTTTTCGTCAAACATTTTTTCCGCTTCTTCGTCTGACATATCGGGAGTTATAAAACGAACCTCAATGCCAAGTCGCTTCAGTGTGACCGCAAACAGGTTAATTGTTCCTCCGTAAATTGAAGAAAGGCTGACAAAATTCTGCCCTGCGGAAGTGATATTCAGAATTGCCATAAGATTAGCAGCCTGACCCGAAGATGTAAACATTGCGCCCTTACCGCCTTCAAGCATGGCAATTTTTTCTTCAAGAATTGCAAGGCTGGGATTGGATATCCGGGAATACATATGACCTTCAACTTCCAAATCAAAAAGCTTGCCCAAATGATCCGCCGAATCATATTTATATGTGGTGCTCTGATAAATAGGCATAACTCTCGGCTCTCCATTTTTCGGCTTGTAATTTCCCTGTACGCATTTTGTTTCGATACTGTAATCTGACATGGTAAGTCCCCCTAAGTATAAAATATATTATATATAATACTACAACTGCATTTTAATGTCAATATCTTAATGCAAAAAAGGCGGTCTCCAATTAAAGGAGACTGCCGGAGAGTGATGACAAAGTCATCACTCCGAAAGAAAAGCACGCCCTGCTACCACTTTTCTTTCGAACAAGAGCTTACGCTCACGCGCGGCTCACCGCCGCAGCTCTTGCAAGGAGCGGGTTTCACGGGCAAAGCCCGCAAAACCCGCAAATTTAAAAAAAGAGGGACACCCCCTTTAAATTCCCCGACGAGTGGTTTGTCATCAAGCTGAGGCGGTCTCCAATTAAAGGAGACCGCCATAAAACAATTTTCTATTCAATTGTATACTTACCTTTGACAAGAACTATGACATCATTATTCGCTTTCATTCCTCTGCCATCGCTGACCGGAACAATAAGCATATGATTTGGCGATACTTCTGCTTTGTTTGCCTTGTCGTAGCCGTCGGTAATATCCGCAAGCCCTCCACTCTCAGTTGCTATGACAGTAGCAGAGCCCATACGCAGAATAAATTCCGTACCGCTCTGACCAATCACTTTTTGACCCGCCTTTAGCTCGATTTTTGCTAATCCGTTTTGCGTATCTATGTATTCGGTAACCTCATTCATAAATACGTTTTTAAGATAACTCAGTGAAATCACAGGGTCATCCTCGTTGCCCGGTGCAGCAAGTACGATAACCGTACCTATTAAAATGCATGCACAAACAACAATAGCCATAATTCTTGCCTTTTTCATGATAGTGCCTCCTTGATTTTATCACTCGCCCAAGCCGAAACTAATGCTGAGAGCATCATTGACTCTGCCCATCAGGTCATCATCAAGTTTACCTATTTTATCTCTCAGTCTTTGCTTGTCAATGGTCCTTACCTGCTCAAGCAATATTACGGAATCTTTTGTAAGACCGTATTCTTCGGCGTCAATCTCAATATGAGTGGGCAGTTTTGCCTTGTTTATTTGGGAGGTTATAGCAGCCGCAATAATCGTTGGACTGTATTTGTTTCCAACGTCATTCTGTACAACAAGTACAGGGCGCACCCCTCCCTGCTCCGATCCTATTACAGGACTTAAATCTGCGTAATAAATATCTCCGCGCCTGATTATCACTATTTTTCACACTCCGCCAATTTTTCCTCATATGCCTTCAATTCTTGATTGTCGGCTTCCATACACATATTGGCAATAGATAAATTAATCTGCGCCATTTCCAGATATCCCTTTTTTAATTTACCTTCCAGATCCTTCTTTCGTCTAAAGCTCATATAATATTTCATAGCCTCACGAATGAATTCACTTCGGTTGGTGCCGTCGGCAAGCACCATTCTGTCTACCTCCTCGAGCATTTCCTCGGGAAGTGTTATTAGAATTTTTTTGAGCTGAAACAATTTAATTCCTCCCTCGGAATAGGCGGGCACTATCTGTGGAAACAGTTCCACAAATTAATTATACATTATCGGGCGTAAAATTTCAAATACAATATCTGTCACTTCTTACTTAATTCGGATATGTAATTAAGTTCATCAATGTATCTGCCGCCTTTTTTGTACACTCGCGGAACTCTTTTACTTATCATACATATGATTTCGTAATTTATCGTTCCCATTATATCCGCAATTTCCTCGACTGGAATAAATTTGTCACCTTCTCTGCCAAATAATGTTGCAACATCCCCCACGGCAATATTATTGACATTTGTAACGTCCGCCATACATTGATCCATACAAATTCTGCCTATAATTTTTACATATTCTCCGTTTATGATGGCTCTTGCCTTATCAGACAAAAGTCTTGAATATCCGTCGGCATATCCTACCATAAGCGTAGCCGATTTTATTTTTTTGTCTGCAACATAAATTGCTCCGTAACTGACCTTATCGCCCGGGTTAAGTGTTTCCACACGCGCCACGGCGGTTTTAAAGCTCATTGCCGGAATAAGTCCGCAATCCTCAATTAGGTCTGACGGGTAAAGACCGTAGCTTACAATACCCGCACGCACCATATCAAGGTGCATATTTTTATATCTGAAAATTGCCGCGCTGTTGCTTATATGCTTCACCGGTATTTTCATTCCCTCTTTTTCGAGAGCATCCGCTACATTAACAAACCTTTTGTATTGCAAAAAAGTATGTTCCTCATCTTCAGTATCGGCACACGAGAAATGTGAAAACATTCCCGTTACTTCTATTCCGTCAAGCAACGCTATTTTCTTTATTTTTGAAACGGCATCGCTTCTTTCAGCAACTATTCCTATACGGCACATTCCCGTGTCCAATTTTATATGTACCTTTGCTTTCTTGCCTTTTTTCACTGCAACTGACGATAAATGAGCCGAAGCATCATAGTCAAATGCTGCCGTAGTAATATCATAATCCAAAATAGCTTCAGCCTCATGCGGCATTGTTGCGCCCAAAATGAGTATAGGTACCGTAAATCCTGCCATCCGAAGCTGCACAGCCTCATCGACGCAGGCTACCCCAAAGACATCCGCCCCGTTTTCCAACATCGTTTTAGCTACCGCCACAACACCGTGGCCGTAGGCATCGGCTTTTACTATAGCCATAACTTTTGCGTTTTTATCAGTGTTTGCACGTATTATTCTCATATTATGCGCAATTGCGTCAAGATCTATCTCTGCCCATATCCTATGAATTTTTTCCATGGCATTATCTTACTTCCTTTGTAATGTTTATTTAAAAATCGAATCCTCTAAAGTAGGATTAAGTTCAAAACTGAGATATTGAATACAAAGCGCCGGTTTATTGTCATATCCGAAAACCGTCATCTTTTTTGGCTTAAGACTCTTTGAATCAATAACAAGCTCTATTCTCTTTCTGTACGGATGAGAATTGCCCGTTTCCGCACGGAGGGTAAGAGTCCCATTGTTATCTGAGCCGCTTGTTTTTATTGATGTTTCCTCAGATGAATAATATATTTCAAAAAACGTCTCAAGCATAAGATAATCTTTTTCGTCGATGTCTATGGCATCAAGAATCACGGGATCTGTTCCGTAATCGGAAAACAGCTTTCCTTCCTTGCCGTTTATAATGGTTATACTGCCGCCTCCGTTACCCGGAGAATATTCGCTCCTTTGTTTATTCGGACACTTGTAATACTGCGTAAGAGTATACTTATTTTCCGAATTGTTGGAATAGGATGTTACCGCAACGGAAGCTTTGTAGCTTTCCATTTTTGAGTATGTGTTATACACCCTCTCGTATACGTTATAACCTTTCATTATTCCGCAGCCTGCAAGCAGACTGATTATCATAGGCACCAAAATTATCTTTTTGATTTTCTGCATTCAACGTTCCCTTTTAGATATATTTTAGCAAGTCTGTAGGAAGCATCTGCATTATGCCGCTTTCCATCGCGGCGGTGTCCCCGGCCTTTCCGTGAATGTATGCACCTGCCACAGCCGGATTTTCAGTACCTCTTGCCCACAGCGCCGCTATTATGCCCGTAAGCACATCGCCGCTGCCGCCCTTTGCCATACCCTCATTTCCCGTGGGATTAATGTAAACTTCCCCGTCCGGCAATGCAACAACCGTTCCCGCGCCTTTAAGCAGAAGAGTTACACCATATTCCTTTGCAAAACCCGAGGCAATGGCAATTCTGTTATCATTGATCTCCCCGATTTCCTTACCCGTAAGCCTAGAAAACTCTCCCGGATGCGGGGTAAGTATCAGAGGCACATTTGCTTCCCTCAATACATTTATATTCTCTGAAACCGCATATATGCCATCTGCATCAATTACAATGGGGATATCTGTATTCTTTATTATTTTATGCACCGCTTTTACAGTTTGCTCATCTCTTCCGAGACCCGGGCCTATTGCCAAAACATCTGCATTTTTCGCAAATTCAAGTATTTTATCCGCCGAATTTTCATCAAAAAAATTTTTACACTTCAGTGGCAAGGTAATAGCCTCTGTAAGCTTTACTTCCATAATCATATTAAGATTTTCGGGTATAGCCAGCTTTACTATTCCCGCTCCGGCGCGCATTGCGCCCGCACAGGCAAGATATGCCGCGCCCGTCATTCCGACAGAACCCGCCATTATAAGCACCGTTCCGTTATTGCCTTTATTTGCGGCTAAATTCTTTTCGGGAAGCCAATTTTCAAGCAGCTCGCTATCAGTAAAAAAATACCGCGCATCTTCATTTCGAGGCAGGGATATATCCGCAACAATTACTTTTCCCGAATAAACCAGTCCTTCTCCCGTGCACAGACCTGTCTTGCAATAGCCCATTGTAATAGTGTAATCCGCTTTTACAGCGGTTTTGCATACTTTCCTGCTGTCCGCATCAATACCGCTCGGAACATCTATCGAAACAACCGTTTTCCCCGATAAATTAATTTCTTCAATAACTTCGGCAATATCCCCGCGCACGTCTCCTTTAAGCCCGATACCTAAAATGCAGTCAATTATTATATCGTAATTTTTAAAATCCGAATATTCGACAACATTTATTTTCATGCGTTTTATTATATTGAAATTAGTCGCGGCAGATTCCGTCATTTTATTTTCATCAAAAAGTTTTAATATTGTTACGTCATACCCTCGGTTATCAAGATGGCGCGTCATTGCAAGGCCGTCGCCGCCGTTATTTCCCCCTCCGCATACAATCAATATGCGTTTGCCGCGTATACTAATCTCCTCATCAATTATTTTCACGCTCTGAGCCGCGGCATTCTCCATAAGAAGAATGGGTGGAATCCCATACTTTTCCGAAGCCTCTTTGTCCTCTTTTTTCATCTGATTACTGTCAACAAGTTTCAAAGGTATCACCCTTTACTCAAAAAATGTATTTCTCGGATTTGCCTTTTTTATCATTTCAAGCACACCCATATTCGGCGTAAATAAAAGACGTGTAAATCCGCCGTTATCATTCGGATAAATTATAAAGAAATCTAAAACAGCATTGTCCCTTTTTGACGCGTCAATACGGTTGTTTATGCCTTCCCTGTCATATTGTTTTGTATAATCAACCACCGCGGGAGCGATAATTTCCGCCGTGGGAATTTCTATAGTAGCAACGTTTTTTCTTTTTTTCTTGCCGATAATCCTGTCTACTTCCATCTCACCATTTGCCACGCAATATTCATATTCAATATGGCGGGAAGTAATCACTATATATGCAAGGTACCATACTCCGAAAATTGCAAGTACCGCTATCATTCCGTAAAGCTGAACAAAAATAAAACACGAAAGAAATCCCGTTGCGAGTATTGCCGCTATTAGGATAAGCACGTCTATGATATAATCCACAAGACTTTTCTTTCTTGCTATCATATACTCGGTATATAAATTCATTAATCTCTCCTCCTTTGCAAAACCTACTGTTTTATTTTATCACTATATGCCTCAAAAGTCAACCAAAGTTAATAATTTCATTTATTGCAAAAAAGCGGCAGAACATGTTCTGCCGATTCCTACCCCTATTAATTAATCTTTATTCAGTGTAAGGGTCATAAGGATTGCATTTTCATCAGGGTAGTAATCCTTTCGCATTCCCACCTTTTCAAAACCGAACTTTTTATATAATCCTATTGCCGGAATATTTCCTTCCCTTACCTCAAGAGTTATACTCTCTGCTCCATCCTTTTTTTCTCTGCCAACAAGCTCGTCCAAAAGCTTTTCGGCAACTTTTTGCCGTCTGAACTGGGGCAAAACAGCTATGTTTGTAATATCCCCCACCCCACAAATATTGTGTATACCCACATAACCGATTATTTTCTCCTCTTCCTCTGCAACAAGAAAAGAGGCATATCCAAAATTAAACTCATTTTCGAGGCTTGTTTTCGACCACGGAATTGAAAAACATTCTTTCTCCAGCATTGCGACCTCCTCGCAATCAGCAAAGAGCATATCACGAATTTTCATATTGCCTCACCTACTTCACTATATTGTATCCGGCAGATTTGTACAAACGGTTTCGTACGCTTTGCCCCATTTGAGACATTTCAGGAGCCTGGCACAAAACAACTTCTATGCCGTCTTTGTCAAATCCTCGTAAATCATTGAAAAGATTTTTTGCCATATCGGCGGCGTCTTTTCCCCAATATTTTATATTGCCACAATTGTACTTTCCGCCTTTTTTGCAATAAACCGCAACTTTTTTACCTACATACTTTTCAATGTATTCATTTATAAGGTTTTCCTTTCCTTCCTCAAACACAATAACCATGGCGTCCGGTGAGTAGTGTTTATACTTCATTCCCGGACATTTAGGCGTACTATCCTTAGAAACTTCATTATATAATCCCTGTTCGGCTACACAGTCCGGCAAAACGGTTCTCACCATATCAAGGGTAATTTCCCCCGGCCGCAGTATCATAGGCACATCAGAGCTTAAATCAAGCACAGTTGACTCAATTCCTATATCACATGGGCCTCCGTCTATTATCATATCAATTTTTCCATCCATATCCTCGGCGACCGCCTCTGCCGTGGTAGGACTCGGTTTCCCTGAAATATTCGCACTCGGAGCCGCAATCGGAACGCCGCTTGCGTGTATCAGCTTTCTGGCAATGTCATTTGACGGCATACGTATTGCAACTGTATGAAGTCCTCCGGTAACTGTTTGGGACACAATATCCTTTTTAGGCAATACCATAGTAAGCGGACCCGGCCAAAAAACCTCCGCCATCTTTATTGACTTTTCATTTAAATAAGCTACTTTTGCCGCATCTTCCATACAGGTTATATGCAGTATAAGAGGATTGTCGGAGGGTCTTCCCTTTGCCACATAAATACTTTTT
>JAUZPZ010000225.1 GCA_030705675.1 Bacillota bacterium | reverse complement strand
TTCAGGGTTTTCATAATATCCAAGCATTACATTCGGCCCTTTGGCAATAATCTCCCCTATGTTGTCTTCCCCGGCATTTTCTATTTTTATATCTATCGAAGGCATAGCCTTTCCTACTGACCCTAAGCGCATATTTGCAGGGTTTTCGGCGGCAATTACGGGTGCGGTTTCCGTAAGCCCGTATCCTTGAATTGTTAGTATCCCCATAGAGTTAAAAAATGCCGACGTTTCGGGATTCAGCGGCGCCGCGCCACTTATCACACATCTTAATCCCCCGCCCAGCTGGTCAAGTATGCTCTTATATAATTTTCTTCTTATATCTATTCCCGTCTTAATGCACAGCCTGTTTATAAATCCCACCGCCGAAAAAACCGCCGTCAGTTTTTTCTTTTTCAGCGTGCGCTGTATCATGTGCCATATATTGTCCAAAATAAGCGGAACCCCAACAAGCACTGTAACTTTATATTCAATCAAAGCCTTTTGTATTCGCAGACCCTCACAAAAAACATTCGTAGCTCCAATGCTTACAAACAGCAAAATCCCGGTAAGACCAAAAGTATGATGAAATGGTAAAATAGCAAGGTTTACATCCGTGTCATAAAATTCTTCACATTCGTGCATATCCTCTATATTGGCTATTATGTTATTTTGAGAAAGCATAACTATTTTTGACTTTGAAGTCGTGCCAGAAGTAAACAGTAACAGCGCAAGTTTATCCGCATCGGAGTCCATTTCGGGCAAGATGCCCTTTTTGTATCCTTTCTCGAGTAAATCGTCAATATTTTCAAAGCCTTCATCAGCATTAAAACAGATGTTTTCACGTCCCGCGTTTCCTTTTGCAATTTCCGAGTAATCTTTGTCAAATATCAATGTGTCCGCGTTTATTCTGTCCATCTGTTCCATAATCTCGGTTTCTGAAAGACCCTTGTCAAGAGGTACGGCTACGGCTCCTATATAGGAAACAGCAAGGAGGGATAAAATCCATTCATAGCAGTTTTTGCCTATAACCGCAATTCTTTT
>JAUZPZ010000224.1 GCA_030705675.1 Bacillota bacterium | reverse complement strand
TTTCCTGTCAAACAGTATCTGCTTTTTGGTTTGTGTGTTTTGCTTTGCCCTGGATTTCAGGAACAGGCTCGGTGTCATTTTTTGGCAGACGCTCGTCGTTATGGTTGCGGCCACCGTGAATATCACCGGGCTTATACCTTCGCATACCTTGTTTTGCCATTATTTATCGGTTCTTTTGGTATTACTTCCAAGTGCTTCTTTTTTAACATTATGCTTTTGAGTCTGTTTTTTTAATTTAGTTGTATCATCAGTGTCACTCTGATTACAGCTTTTACATTGGTCGTCATATTCATTTTCATTATACATTTTTAACACCTCCGTATATATTATGATACAATCGCTTTTTATTATGTAATCCAAATTTCACCTTATGGTTTATATTCAGTAAAAAAGAAATTTTATGATATTTTATAAAAATAATGGACAAACCCCTTGACAATCTGAAAAAAAGATGATAAAATAAACACAGCAAAAAAAGGAGAATGAGTTTAATGATAAACTTTTCTGTTACAAATGCATACGCTTATTATTACTATTACCGTAATTTACGATAATAGCGATTTGTGTTGCAGAAGAACAGAAAAGAAGAAAATTTTTCTTTACACTTGTTTTAACAAAGCCGCACACTCGCTGTGCGGCTTTTATTTTTTAATATTTTTTGTTTATAATATATATTAAAAAATAAAAATATTCATATATAAAAAGGAGAAATTAGAATGATTGCAGTACTTAAACCAAACACAACGAAACAGCAGCGTGACAATCTTATTACATGGCTTGAAGGGCAGAAGGTAAGCGTCCATGTCTCGGAGGGTCATGACTATACCGTGTTGGGACTGGTGGGCGACACCAGCAAAATTGATATTGAACTTATTGAAAGTCTGGATATTGTAGAATCGGTAAAGCGCGTAACCGAATCTTTCAAGCAGTGTAACCGCAAATTCCACCCCGACGATACCGTGATAGAGGTGGGCGGCGTAAAAATAGGAGGGGGCAATTTCTGTATGATTGCAGGGCCTTGTTCC
>JAUZPZ010000223.1 GCA_030705675.1 Bacillota bacterium | reverse complement strand
GTATCACCTGTAATGGAAGTGCTTGCCGATGAATATAAAAAATTAAATCCCAACGTTACAATTGAAATCCAGCAAAACGGATCTTCTGCCGGAATATCTTCCGCAATAGAAGGCGTTTGTGATTTGGGAATGTCCTCCAGAGAGCTTACAGACAGCGAAAAAGCAAAGCTTAAAGAGCAAAAAATTGCGATGGACGGAATAGCTATAATAGTAAATAATGCAAACAGTATCAAGAATTTAACATCCGAGCAAATTCAGAAGCTGTTCAAAGGGGAAATAACCAATTGGAATGAAGTTAAATAATATGAAAAAAATAAAAGAAAATGGAATGAAAATTGTCTTTCTTATATGCGCCTGTGTATCAATAGCGGCGGTTGCGGCAATTTGTGTGTTTATATTTATGAACGGTGTTCCGGCAATATCAAAAATAGGGTTTTTTAACTTCTTGTTTGGAATGCACTGGAAACCGTCACAGGGTCTGTACGGAATATTTCCGATGATAATCGGCAGTATTTATGTTACCGTAGGCGCAATTATTATAGGAGTACCGGTAGGAATTTTGACGGCAGTATTTCTTGTAAAATACTGCCCCAAGGGTTTGTATAATATAGTTAAACCCGCTATAGACCTACTTGCGGGAATACCTTCAATAGTATACGGATTTTTTGGGCTTGTAGTAATTGTGCCTGTGTTTCAAAATATTTTCGGCACTAGCGGCAAAGGGATACTTACAGCGTCCGTACTTTTGGGAATAATGATTCTTCCAACAATTATAAATACAACAGAAAGTTCCTTAAGGACAGTGCCGGGTACATATTTTGAAGGATCGCTTGCCCTTGGTGCAACTAAAGAGCGCAGCATTTTCATGTCGATGTTTCCGGCGGCAAAGTCGGGAATACTTTCCGGTGTTATTCTCGGTGTGGGACGAGCTGTCGGGGAAACGATGGCCGTTGTAATGGTTGCCGGAAACCAGGCAATTATGCCAAGAGGAGTAACATCGGGCATAAGAACGCTTACCGCGAATATAGTG
>JAUZPZ010000222.1 GCA_030705675.1 Bacillota bacterium | reverse complement strand
CAAAGCGATGCTGCCGCCAAGAAAAAGATGTGGCATAAAGACATTTTATTTCACAACAAACACTCCGTCAATGCGTGTTGCACAATACAGAGAAAACGCAAACGCGTGTATTTACTTCTGTGATAAGCGTTTTTACAGAGGAGTAATGCTAAAAGGCACTATGGAGGTTTTGGAGGATAACGAAAGCAAAGAAATGATTTGGCAGGCGGGCGACACCTTGTATTACCCAAAAGGCGTGACCGACCCCGACTATTGTGTGCTGAAATTCACCGCCACATCCGGTCGATTTTACAGCAACTTTAAATCAGAAAGCTTTGATATTGAGTGATTGAGTTATTTAACGGCAAGCCGCAGAAATGCGGCTTTTTTTATGGAATATTATCTACAATTATTTTGTAGTAATGGATATTTTCAAGTGGTATAATTATGCAATATGTCAATTGATGTTTATACTTTATTGTGATATAATGTCATTAAATTGATTCATGTTAAAGCAATCAGTTATTTTTATGCCTAATTTCTCATAAAATTATATTAACTAATATAATAAGGAGACGGTTATGAAAAATACCTGTACTTTAACCACCACTAAAATTTTTATACATACGATAATACTTGGAATTGCTGCATGCTTTTCGCATTTTGCATATAAACTTAGCGGAGAAAACATAATTGTAGGACTGTTTAACCCTGTAAACGAAAGTGTATGGGAACATCTAAAATTCATGTTTTTCCCATTTCTATTATGGTGGATAGCCATGTATCTTATAAAAAACAAAAAATCTGAAATACCATTAAATACTTGGATTGTATCCGCAGCAGCTTCTTTGGTTGCAGCACCTTTATCCGTTGTATTGTTATATTACAGTTATACAGGCGCTTTAGGAATTGAATCAGTGCTTATTGATATTCTTTTGACATTTGTATGTTATTTTATTGCTCTGTGCGTTGCATCTCATTTTCTTAAATATTCAGAGCCTGATACACGGGTAGTGATTATATCGGTTATTGTAATTGCAGTAATATTTATAGCGT
>JAUZPZ010000221.1 GCA_030705675.1 Bacillota bacterium | reverse complement strand
CTAAAAACAATATTGTTTTTGCAACGTCCGACGGAAGACCTATGACCCCAAGCGGCGTCTCCTGCTTAATTTCATTTATAGCTTCTTCATCCAAATTCGAGTTCATCTCCGTCATTATTACACCCGGAGCAACACAGTTTACCTGTATTCCGCTTGGTCCCACTTCTTTTGCCAGTGCCTTTGTCATACCGATAAGAGCAGCTTTAGAAGCTGAATAATGCACTTCACACGAACCTCCTGTTACTCCCCACATTGAGGAAATGTTTATTATTTTCCCCCTGTGCTCTTTTATCATATATTTTAGTGCAGCTTTTGTACAGTTAAATGCGCCTTTTACATTCACCTCAAACATTCTGTCCCATTCTTCACCGGTTATATCCGTAAATAGCTTTTGCTGGGCAATTGCCGCGTTATTTACAAGCACGTCAAGCGTACCAAAACATCTTAGCGCCTCATCTATAAGCAGCTTCGCTTCCTTCTCCTTTGATACATCGGCTTTGACCGCTATTCCTCCTATTTCTTCAGCGAGTACACGAGCTTTTTCTTCACTGTTTAAATAATTTATGACAACGTTATATCCTGCCGCCGCAAACTCCCGTGCCGTCTGTGCCCCTATTCCACGGGAGGATCCGGTTATGACAACTGTTTTTGCCATCTTCCTGCCTCATTTCTGCAAAATGTCTTTTACGCAAATGTGTATTTTATCCACCGTTATCCCAACATAATTTTCAAGAGCCATTTCTGTCCTTTTCTGAACCCCGGCGGCAATACTGCGCAGATTTCTATGATCTTTCACAATGATGTTTATATACAGCTGCACACCGTTTTTAAGCGATTTTATGTGTATTTCTCCGGCTTTTACATCCTTTACTTTTTCGGTTTCGTGGCGGCATATTTCCGCAAGCACCGACCTGTCTACCGTATAATCCCCCATATAACTATAAGAAGGGCGCATTACCGTTTTTTCTTCCTTATACCGCGCTTTGTTTATGAGAATTTCGAGCGGATCAAGAAAATAACCCTGAAAATCCTTCCTTATTGCCAT
>JAUZPZ010000220.1 GCA_030705675.1 Bacillota bacterium | reverse complement strand
CAATAAACTCCGTCCCCGCAGCTTCCAGATACATCTGCTGCTCTTATAACAAAGGTACCTCCAAAAATTGAAAAAATAACGGACAAAACCAAACATATTAAAATGTTTTTTTTCATAAGCAATAAAACCCCCATATCTATCTCTTAGTTTTCGGATAAAACCTTTTCCAAATACAACTTTGCAAATCTTTTAAAATATAACACATCTATGTGTTTGTTATCCATAACCGCAAGGTTATGGTATAACCTGCCCATGTGCGTTTCGGCTACATGCGGCTAAGCCGCATGGCGAAAAAATCGCACGGGCTTTTAAAATATATAATAAACACATCTATGTGTTTATTATAACATAGGTAAATTTACATGTCAATAACATGTTTTATTTATTAAATCATATGCACATATAAATTAATGAAAAATTATACAAAATATACAAAAAGGACTAAATATGTAAAAAGTATTGAAAAAAAATAAAGGTTATGATAAAATAAAAAAGTGATAAGTTGACAGGAAATTATTTTTATTTCGTTATGAATAAAATTAAATTCATCATTAAAATTTCAGGGAGGTGCTTCATACAAAAATTTTCACAGTAAATGTTTTGAGACCGGAGCGTATTAATGATAGAAAATGGAGTGGTGAGAAGATGAAAAAAGGACTGATAGCTGTCATATGTGCATTATCTGTTACATTCGCTTGTACAGCCGCATATGCCGAAGAAGCAAATGTTTATGTTAACGGTGAGCAGCTAACTGACGGCGCATATATAATTGAAGGTAAAGTATATGTTCCGTTAAGAGCAGTAAGCGAAACGATAGGCGCAACATGTACATGGAATGAATCTTCACAAAGCGCATATATTAATTTTAATGAGGACGAAGCTATATCGAATATAATTGAACAGACAAGTGCTTCTGTGGTTGCAATTGTAGGGAATTACAAACCGGAGTTTATGACACAGCAGGCATTGTCTTACAATGAATCTTATGCCCATGGGACAGGAGTAGTAATAAAAAATAACGGCTTAATACTTACGAATGCACACGTTGTAAACGAAATTGAAAATATAACGGTAAT
>JAUZPZ010000022.1 GCA_030705675.1 Bacillota bacterium | reverse complement strand
TATTATAAATATTATATTATGTTTCCCTGTATCGTATCCACTATTATAGCGCAAACCTCCCTCATCATGGAATGCGGCAGCAAAATAATCGAATATCTTACCGGTATACCGTAAATTTTTGCGCTGGAGCGTTTCATTGCAAGATATGTAGACCGTCTGATATGAAAATTATTTGTTACTATTCCTATTTTTATGTCCTTATTTTTAAGAAACGGAAATTTGTCAAAGGTATATTTAATATTTTCCCCTGTATTTGTAGACTTGTCCTCAATATATATCCGGTTTTCGGGGATTCCCGATTTTACTAGCTCACTTCGTATGCATTCAGCCTCGGACACGGTCTCTCCGCTACCCTTCCCCCCACAGGCAATGATTTTTGTATCCGGATAATCACTCAAATATTTGTATGCTCCAACTATACGGTATTCAAGCGCCTGCCCGGGCTTGTCCCCTTTTACCCTGGCACCCGGCACAATTATATAGTCGAGATTGCCGGTGCCTTTGCACAAAAAGCCCGAAGCAATCACAGTTTCTAAAGTGATAAACACTATAACTCCGATATATATAAGAACCTTTAAAATTTTAACAGCTTTAGGCAAGATATTTTTTCTGTTCATAACATGAATTAAAATAAAAAAACAACCCGCAGCAGGCCAAACCCATAAAATAGACAAATCAAAACCGGCTATAAATCCACATATAAAATAATATAATATAAACAGTATTCCAAAAATCAAAAACATTTTAACGCCCCCTACCAATATTATAATCGATATACCCTTAAAAGTAAAGAAAAAGCAAACTTTTTAAAGTTTGCTTTCAGAATCAAAGGGTTTTTATCAGGGATAAATAATACTCGCTTAGCTTATCCGCTTCAATATCAATATCATATCCGGCGTCTCTTATTTCCTGCTCCGCGCCAAAGCAGCGGGGACAGCCTGCGCAATCAACTATTTTTTTAATCCATATGTTCTTATTAAGAGGTATCATTTCAGTGGTTTCCGTAACCTGTACCTCATCTGAAATTTTGTCTGAAAACAGGCATTTTACCCCAGACGCCTGTGCCTCCACTCCCACGACGGGAAGCCCTTCATATCTGGAGGGCAGCGCAAAGACATCCATTGCGCTATACCACTGGTCAACATTCGCAATACTGCCGGGAAACAAAATTTTATCTTCTATGCCAAGCTTTCCAGCCTGAATTTTTATTTTTTCTTCAAGCTCACCATTTCCTATCAAAACAAGGCGTGCATTCGGGCATTCCTTAATTACGCCGGCAAATACATCTATAAGAAAGGCGTGGTTTTTCTGGTAGTTAAAGCGTCCCACATGACCTATAACAAAGCTGTCCGTTAAGTTATACTCTTCCCGTATTTTGTTTCTCTTTTCCTCCGAAAATGCAAATTTATCAATTTCTATTGCATTATGCAAAATATACGCGGGCTTCTTTCCGAAAAAATATCTTGCCGCCGCTTCGCCGCAGGCAAACCTCTTTGTATAGCCAAATGGAAGCAGCTGTTTACATACCATTTTCAGCGGCCATTTATAATCCCTTTCCGTCCTGGTATTGTGCGAATGAAAAATACGTATCGGAACTCCGCAATGCCGGGCAGAAATAAGCGCATATGCCGCCATAGACTCATTATGCGCGTGCAAAATGCGAATATCGGGGTTTTTCTCAATCAAATTCTTCATGAACCTGCCATACTTAAATATTTTCAAAGGGTTAAGACCCGGCGCGCGGTAAATATGCCCGCCAAGCTCCTCAATTTCCGGCTCATACGCGCCGTAATCTGGTTTATTGCACAAAAAGTCAAACTGTATACGGCTTCTATCCATACGCCTGTAATAATTCATCAGCATTGTTTCTATCCCTGCCCTGTGCATATTGCTGACGGAATGTAAAACTCTAATCATAAAAATGACCTCCGTATATTCTATATACCCCTGTCGGAGCGGTAGGAATTCAGCCATATAACCGCGTTATACAGATGAAGTTTAAGCAAAAACAGTTTGATTTTTTCCGCCTTGCGCGGAAACTTGTTAAAAGGTGCTTTTCTTACCGCGATGCGTGTATCTTTACTTTTCATCTGCTCTTTAAGCCACTTCTGCCTTTCTTTAAGCGAAAGAGGGCATTTTGAAAGGCAGACATTTTTAATGCCGACATGCAGGTCGCGTGTCCTTGTATAGTAAAGTATTTTCTTATATGCGGAATCCTTATCGCGTTTCCAGCATTTAATCATGTTTTCATATGCTCTTGTAATATAAAAGTTGTCCTTCAGCCGCTCCGGATGATAACGGTTTACCGAAGAATTTTCCCTGTTTATATAGTGATAGTAAAATCCGTGATTTGCTACCACCGTTTTCATTGGTTTGGAATTTACCAGACAGTTGAACACGACGTCCTGACCTAACACAAATGGCTGATGACGGCAGCCGTTTTCCAAAAGAAACTCTCTTCTGTACAGCTTATTCCAAACGCACTGCGGGTCGTCACAGCAATCAGGGTAAGCCTTCTGAAATTCGTCATATGTATACACCCCTTCAAGGTTAGGCGTGCAGGTGCTTATATTCGTAATTGTCCCGTTCTCGTTTTCAACGTCATTGTAAAACCCGAATATAACTAAATCCGCATTATGCTTTTTTGCCACGGCTATGTTGTCTGAAATCAGTGTAGGCTCAACAAAATCATCCGGGTCCGGGAAGGTTATATATTCGCCCTGCGCCACGTCCATACCGGCATTTCGTGCCGTTCCTATACCGCCATTTTCCTTATGTACGACCTTAATGCGCTCATCACCCGTGGCAAGCCTGTCAGCAATAGCTCCCGAACTGTCCGTCGAGCCGTCGTCAACAATAATGATCTCGAAAGTGCCGCCCTTTTGGGCGAGCAGTGCATCAACCGCCTTTTCAATGTATTTTTCCACATTATATGTAGGTAAAATAAAAGAAACATCCACCATAAATAACCCTCTTTTCAAGCTTTTTTTCTTTTAAGAACGATCTTTTCAAACAACTCAACCATATATTTAAATTCGGATGTTCTGTAATAAATTAGCACATTCACTGCCACCGGCACCAGTGCCGATATTGTGCCTACTGCAATAAACCGTATCCACATATTCCACCCCGGAAGCAGAACGCATAAATACGCCGCGATGGCAATTTCAGCAAAATAAATAACCGTCATTTTGGTAAACATAATATAATACCATCCGCATTTCATATGGAAACGTTCCCTGTAAAGCAGACGTATTTTAAGAATAATCTGTATTACATGGGTAGCTGTGGTACCGAGAAAAATACCCACCATTCCTATTTTCAGTCCCAGAATTATTGAAATCACCAGATTTATAAGGCTTCCCGCAATGGAGATATTCTTATCTTTGCGAAACAGACCGGAGGTAGTCATTATTTTCCACAAAGGGTCACGCACTACCATCAGAAAAAAATTGACTACGCTTACAAAAACAACTCCTGCCGATAGTACATACGACTTTCCAAACATAATCACAACAAAGGGCGTCAGCATACAATAAAGGCATACTCCGCAAACGGAGGCCGCCATATAAAAAATAAAAGTCATACGCTTTAAAACCGCACTGCAATATTCACTTGATTCGGTGGCCATCATATTTCCTACTCCGCCCGTAAGGGTTCCGGAAATTTTTGAGGTTATGCCGCTTATGGCATTTATTATCATGGAGTAGTTGGAATAAGAGCCAACCTGCAAGGTGCTGATAAGCTTGGAAATCAGAATATTATCCGTCGAATTTGTAATCTTGCCCGAAAGCGTGCTTATAAAAAGGTATTTGATATTCGCAAAAACCTTGCGGCGCTCCCCGGCAGGCAGCTTTTCTGTTTTTCTTTTAAGATACGGATAATGTTTATCTGTAAGATAAGCCGTCAATATATTAGAGCCTGTTACAAAAACCGCATCCGTAATAAGGAAAAACACAAAGCTTTTTGTTGCGAAAAGAACTATCATATCCGCAAATACCGCGACTATTTTAAATCCAGCGTTGACTCTTGACGAAACATAATTTTTCTGATCAGCATCAAGCAACATGGACTTATAAGCAAAAAGATAAGACGTTGCCGTTTTACATACAAACAAAAAATATATTAGGCGTACATAGCTTAGCGGTGCGGAAATATCCTTTATAAGAAGCTGTATGAACGGAACAAGCGCGCCCCCGATAATAAGAACCGCCGCGGCAATAATATAATAAGCATGGCTGAACAGCCGCATAAGCTGTCCGACTTTTACTTCATCTTTGTCGGTGAGTGGCTTGTACAAATTATATGTAATGGCAGTGCCCACTCCCATTTCCATCAGAGATAGCATGGAGATAACTTCCGTGAACAATCCGTTGAGTCCCACAGCCTCTTTACCGAGCATATGTACAAGAAGATACCGCGTTGCAAAATTGCATCCGATACTTATAAACTGCAAAACCAGACCGTTAATAATGTTTTTAATTCCTTTATTAATGCGTCCGTTTTCCTGTAACTGTATCATTTTGCGCCCTCCAAATGGCTAAAATATCCATACCACGTAAGTCTTTCCCCGGGTAGCTTCTCTATATAGCTGTTTTTCCACGAAAACCTGAAAACGAAAGTGTCTTTTGAAAGCCGTTCAAGTTCCGCCTTATCAAACTCCTCGTTTCCTACACCGCCCAAAACGTAAATCTTTGTGTTCTGAAATGGAAGCTTGTCCACCATTTCACGCACAGCGGGAATATTTCTATACGCAAGCGCAAGGGCGTAATCGGTCATCATATAATCTATCACGCAGCTGTTATTTGTCCAGTAACTCTCAAAAAAATCCACCATTACCCTAAAGAGAAGATTGTTTTTTGAGCCACCCATCAACCCTATTACCCAACGGCTGCCCGAAACAAATTCATTATTCGATTTATCCTCCGCGCGCACGGAATAAAACGGAGCGTTCCAGACAAAATCCGGAATTTCCCTGCACAGAAACATGGAGGCATCCATCCATAGCCCGCCGAAATCACGCAGCAAATAAAATCTCATCACGTCGGAAAGGTGTGTCAGCGACATTTCACCCCTTTTAAGCCTCTCTAAAAAAATCTCCGGGAGATTTACAAAATCGGCATAATTCTTTTCATCCACAACACAAACGGTGCGGTTTTTTACAAAACTCCTGACATTGGCAATACATTTTTTTACGACCTCAGGAGCCTTCTCCTCACCCTGCCACCAAAATATCCACACAGGACCTGTGTTTTTTTCTTTTTCTGCCGGGCAATTTTTATATTTTTGGATAATATTTTTATTATCTTTTTCCAAGAAAAGCAAAAGCCTTTTTTGCTTTTCTTTTCTGAGCTTACCTGTCATTCTGCTTTCGGGCCATTTTGTGGAAGCAATTCCCGAAAGTATGACCGCACGATAAGTATTAAATCCGCAAGCCGCTATGACCTGCCTGTGAATTCTTTTCCTCAAACTTTTATTTGTCATAAGAAACCTCTTTTTTAGTTTTTGCGCGTACCTTCATGGCAATATAAAAAAGCCACGTCAAACGGCAGCGCACGCATATCTCAAACAGTTTTTCCGCCTTATTCCCATGCAACGGCCCGTCAAACACTGTTTTCCATATACTGTCAGCCATAATTTCCTTAATAATGCGGTATTTTTCTTTCTCTTTAAAATCCCTGTGTCTGACAACTTTAACGCTGTGAATCATCGCGTTTGTGATAAACACCCGTTTATTCATTGTCATATCAGCTTCAGGATAATATAACTGCACAAACTGGCGGATAGAGTCATAAGACTGCCTTGAAATCAAGTACATCCGTGGGTTGTATCTATACGCCAGCGACGTAAGCCCGTTATACATGTAAAAATATAGCGGTTTATTTATATAACGCACTCTTTCGCATTTTTCAAGATATTGCAAAACAAATTTAAGATCTTCGCCCAAAGAAAAATCCTCATCAAAACGATCGCTTATAAGGCGGCGCAAAAAGAGTTTGTTCCACAACGCATTCGCGCCTATATGGCTGTATTTGGCAAGGTACGCCGCTATTTCCCTTTTATTTTCAAAGTTGCCCGGTTCAAGCACTCTCTCGCGCCGTTCGCCTGTATCATACTGCATTGTGTATCCGCAGATAACCAAATCATAATCTTCAAACGCACTAAGCATTTGTGTGAAAATATCTTCGGCGACATAATCATCCGAATCCGCAAAAAATATATATTGTCCATTCGCCTCGTCAAGCGCACAGTTACGGGCGCTTGATACCCCGCCGTTTTGCTTATGGATAACCTTTACCCTGTCGTCTTTTTCCACGAAGCTTTCGCAAATCTCCCCGCTCTCATCTGTTGAGCCGTCATCCACCAAAAAAACCTCTATATTTTTATAATCCTGGTTTAACACGGAGTTTACGCACTTTTCCAGCGTCCTTTCCGCATTATAAATGGGTATTATAACACTTACAAGATTTTCCTCCTCCGTCATATATGTTTTTCCTCTTTTCTTTTCGTATACGCGGTCTGTACTTGCTTGGAAAGTATTATCAGTCCGTACATGCCCATTTTAAGCATAGCGGTTTTTATCTGTCTTTGCAAAGGTTTGCACAACGCCAAAGGAATATTTTTTATAGCCGATTTCACATCAGGATAGGAAATAATTTCCTTTATATGTGCTATTTTTTCTTTGCCTGTCATAGTGCACTCTTTGTTTGCCATACTGTTAAGTTCCAGCATAACCGCGTTTACATAAACATAGGCAGACCAATCCCTGTACTTTTTGGAAGTTAAATTATTTTTCTGCAAAAACCCGCTAAGTGTCTTTGCGATATTATATTCGCATTCAAACCTGTCTTTATGATATTTTTCAATGGTGGAATTTGCTTTTTTAACATAGTGATAGTAAGGAATTTTTCTGATTACCATTTTATTAAACGGTTTTTCAAACAAATTAAGATGAAACATAGCGTCTTGACCCACGCGCTGGGAAGAAAAAACATCACCCGCCGAAGCAAGATAGCTATGACGATAAACATGTCCCCACATCTGCCAGGAACATGACTGAAGATATTCATAGAAATTATCAATAAATTGTGGAAAATCAAAAACTCCGTCCAACCTCGGCAACATCGGCGTGCACTTAATGATTTTCCCGTCATTTCCAATGACCTCATCATAGTGCCCGAAAGTTTCTATATCCGCCCCCGTGGCATCCATATCCGATAGCACACTCTCGAGCAGCGTGTTTTCGGCATAATCATCCGGATCCATAATATATATGTACTCGCCCTTTGCCGCCTCAAACCCGGTTTTCCGCGCAAGTCCGGTACCGGCGTTTTTTTTGTGAATTACCTTTACACGAGCGTCTTTTGCGGCAAGTTCGTCGCAAAGTTTTCCCGTGCCGTCAAAGGAGCCATCATCCACAAGAATAAGTTCAAAATCAGGCATTGTCTGGCACAAAACCGAGTTTACCGCCGCTTCAATATATTTTTCAACGTTATAGCAGGGAACTATGATTGAGGCTCGCATCACTGTTAATCTCCTCCTTATGCACAATATCGCTTTCAATAAAATTAAATGAAAAAGCAATGGGAATTAATCTTAGACACATACTGTCCCAATAGTAAAAAAAGGTATTGTCCGTCATGTAGGTAAGCAGCATATAGGAAATGCACACCATATATACTGTAGCCGTTTTGGAATTGCAAAACGACGAAAAAAACCTGCTTTGCACAACAAAGTGGTATATATACCACAAAAAGAAGCCCACAAAACCAAATTCTATATACGCTACAAGAATATCGTTATGCACCGCGTTCAAAGCTCCGCCCGAAGCCTTTGACACAAGCGTTCCGGCAGTTTCCATGCCATGTCCTATAAAGGTAATATCAAGGCTACAAAAATTGCGTGCTATTTCATACAGCGTATTCCTGCCCATCATTTCTATGCCGTGAGCCCTCATAAAAACAGTAAATTGACCGGATACGACAAAACCAACATACGCGAAGCAAAAAGCCACATAAAAAAAACCAAGCACGGTTATTACATTCGCCCGCGTTTTTTCTTTAAAAATCTTCAGAAACAGTCCTATGCATATACCCCATGCCAGACCGGCAAAAGCAATTCTCTTAAATCCTAAAAGAAAGAAAAAAGTCCCTGCCAAAATCAAAAAAATATTATATTTTTTTTCCCACCCAAACAAAAGATAATACAAAACAAACATACCTATTGCAAAAGTAAGGTCGTTAATCTCCATTGCGTTCATAAACCCGTAGCTGGAAGATGTACCGCCCGTAATACCGTCAATAACAGACTGTATGCTTGCGGAAATTCCAAACCGCGGAAGCGCTATTGCCACAAGAGTAATATTTCCCATAATGAGTCCGTAAAAAGTGTAGTTTATTGACTTTTCGCGGAACATATAAATTGCCGAAAGCACAACAAGCACATTTATAGATTGATAAAAAAGCTTCGTACAACCCTTTATCATCATCGAAATATCAGAAAGCTTTACTATCCATATCCCCGCGGACCAAAGAAATGCAAAGGCAATCGGAAGTGCCATTATAATAAAATAGTAGCCAAAGCGTTTTCCCTGCCTAAAATCCGCATGAACGATAAGGTGCAGAGCAGCAATTAAAATTGCCGTCATTGAAATAATCTTTGCGTATGTGCCAATAGAGGGCATAGTCTGGCGAAGAATTCTGGAATCGCCCAAAACGGTAAACCAGATACAGGCTATATAGGCGGCGGTAGCTATAATCTGCTCTGTCCGCCCCATAGAAAAGGATACGCCTGTCCCGTAGTCGTATATGTATATTTTTTCTGTCTTTTTCATTGCATTAACCTCGACAAGCGACGCCAACTTCCAAAGTCCCTCTTTTGGAGCGCAACTTCTACAGCATCGATCAATTTATTGCCAGATGAATATGTATTCATATTAAGTTCGGCGCGCATTTTCTCCAGTAATTCACAGGAAAGCACAAACACATTTTCAAGCACATTTTCTTCTGCGTTTTGATTGCGCTGCCATAAAAATTTACTTAACTGAATAAGTGTTATAAGGTACAAATCCCGCGAAAGGGGCAGACCAAGGCTTTCTCTCTGCTGAGAAAGAGTTTCGATTGCCCAGTATGCGTCCAGTGCCTTAGGGCGGCTTCTGTTTGACCACGTAAGCCCGCTTTCATTAAAGCGGTAAGCATAAACCAAATCAGAAATACAAACAAACCTACGGCATTTAGGGAAAACCAAAAACCATATAACGGTGTCGTCAAAAACATTTCCCTCAAGTAGCCCAGCGTTGTCCCAAAGTTCTCTCTTGTACACTTTCATGCACGTAAACCCCGGGTACCGCAAAAGCGCGCGCAAATCATCGGTTATTTCGCACGGTTTATACCTGTCGGATACAAACATTCTTTTGCCGCCGTCAAAAAAATTTGCAAACTGTCCCTGCACAATATCTGCACCGCGGCTTACCGCCGCATCCATTAATTTTTCGATTGCTCCCGGCAGCAGCCTGTCGTCGGAATCGACGAACATTATATACCTTCCGTTCGCCTCGGTAATGCCAATGTTCCGAGCATGTGCGCCACCGAGGTTTTTTTCCAAAGATATTAACCTTAGGCGTTTATCATTTAAGGAGCTTAAAATATTCCCGCTGTTATCCGGAGAGGCGTCATTTACCGTTATTACCTCAAAACTGTATTTTGTCTTTTGGTTCAAAATGGATGCTATACAGCTTTCTATATATTTTTCCGCTTTATACACGGGCACAATTACGGTTAAGTCCAAGGATGCCGCCTCTTTTTTTATCCTTGGAAGAACCATAGTAGCGGGCTTAGGAGAATAAGCGTCGCAAAAATCACGCGCGCGGTTAGGGTCAATCCCGCTTATACGCACATATTTCTTTTTATTTAAAACATAAGCGGTATACCCTAAATCTGTTATGACTGTGCGTAAAAGGTTTTTCACGGCAGAAGGCATAATTTTCTTTAATCTTCTGAACATGTTTCACCAACTTCGGTTTTATTTTCCGGCTCTCCTTTTGAAATATTTTCCGGTTCATTTTCCGAAACATCTTTTTCCTCTTGCCTTACTATATGTTCCTCTTTACTGCATTTAATGATAGCGCGGCGTATAAGATCACGTATTTTATAGCAATGCTCTTTTGATGTTTCCGCAAAAGTCAAAGAATAATTTATAAAAATCTGATTATCCTCGCTGGAATTATAATACTCAACTTTATCTTTAAGTGCTTCAGCAAACAATTCCGACTGTTCCTCATTACATTCCGCAAAAAAGCCCAAAAACTGTTTTCCGCCGTTGTAACCGATAAATCCGAAATTTTCTGCGGTTTCACCAAGTATGCCGCCGAATGCCTTAAGCTGCATGTCCCCCGTTCCTCTTCCCTTTTCCATACTTAAAAGTTCAAGATTATCAAGGGTTATACAAACAATCGTAAAATTGTCCTTAAGCACTTCATGCGAAAGCCTTTCAATAAGCAAGTCGCAGCGCGCGCGGTTAGGAAGTCCGGTTTTGCGGTCTGTATAAATGAAATATTCTATGAAATCCGATATGCGTCCGAAAATTGCGGATATGATACATCCCATAAATACAAAGAATATAAGCGCAAGCATTATATACAGTTTAACATTCAGCGTCTCACTCACATTGATGCTCGTAAGGCATGAAATATTCTTCGCGCCCTGATAGGAGTTATATTCTTCTATGGTTTTTTCCAATATTTTGTGTAAACCTTTAAGCTGTGAGGAAAGCGCGCTGATCTTTTGGGTAATTTGTTCCTCCGACGCGGTTTCGGCAACAACATTGCCGCTGCTGCCATATATGCCAAGAATATAATTTACGTAATCATTGTCAATCTGTGCTAATCTTCTGTTATAGTCGAGAGAAACATAATCCTTTAAAAGGTCGTCATAAGTTGTGTTCTGATGCGGCTTTGTCTCCCCGCCGTACACATCTTTTAAAATGAAATTTTCAGTGTTTTGTTGGTAATTATATTTGATACTTTCGCCCGTTTTACCGCTATATTCCCCCATAAGACTTTCCAGCTTTGCCATTTTGTCATCAAGCGAGTTAATACTCAATTGGTTGTCCGAAATGCGGTTCTGATACTTTTTTAAAAGCAGAGGTATATTTCTTGAGTATTTTCCCTCAAGTATAGTCGCATACAGTTCGGGGACGGAGTTGTTATATATATTATTATACAGGTCTACAAGGTCTCCGAACCCATAGCCTGTCATTGACGAGCGAAAATTTGGGTAATTTTTATCTTTAGCCTGTAGATATTCGATAATGTCGGAAACATTTTTTTCAATAAGTTCCGCGCTCTCAATATAGTCATACTGTTTGCTTGAAACCTCATCTGCACTGCTCGGCAACACATTTGTATCTACATATTCCTCACTGTAATATGCAAAATAATTCTGAATAACGGAATCAAGCACGTCACGCGCGAACCCGGCTTTTCCGTTACCGTATGCCGTGAAAGAAATCATATATTTAGTAGGGAAATAACTGTATTCTTTCCCACCTGCAAGCGCGGCTTCTTTTTTTGCGGTTTCTTCTTCAGGAATAACCGGAGTAACCTTAGTTCTTGAGCGGATTGATTCCATTGTAGTCGAAGTATCAAGCTCGGAAATTGCATTCGTAATAACGCGAGATGAGTATACTTTGGAAACATCAATTTTATCGCCTTTTGGCGTCAGTCCTTTTGTCGCATCCTTAGAATTGTACTCAATAATAGCCTTTGCTGTATAACTTTGATGTGAAATTGCGTAATAATAAACCAAAATACTTCCTATCAGCGCAAATGCAAAGATAAAATATTTTGCTTTATTTAAGTACCGTAGAATTTGAAATTTTTTCATATTCATCCTTCACTTTCATAACTCAAAATATTTTTGTTTTCTATGACTTGCCTGTTCAATATACACAAAACACACTATTACAAACAGCACACCAAGGCATATGGTAAATACACGTTTTATATGAATTCTTGAGAAAAACGACTTTGTTCCGTAAGAAATGGTAAGGTAATTATTCATTTTATGTTCAACATAAACTTTATCGGTCGCCACAATGTCGTTGGCAAGGGAATTCAAGGTTGAAATCATAGAAACAATCATGGAATTTGCCTGATCATACCCTTCAGCCCAAGCAGGCATATTGATAAACTTTAAAATATTGGTGTTCTGTTCGATTATTTTAAGCCTGTCGTTCGCCGTGGTAAGATTGCTCGAAGCATTCTTTGCCATGTAATCGATTTCCGAATTGGTTTTCGACATATAATAATCGCCGGTATCATCTCTTGTGGGAATCATTACAATTGCGGACATCATGATATTATATAAATTTATACCTTTGGTATTAGCGTCATACATAGCCATATTTTTTTGATATGTCTGATTTTGCATTAGGTTCTTATAATTAAGTACCTGTGTGTAGTGGGAAGCGTTTTTCTTGATACTGCTCTGCAAAATAAACGCACGGTATTTTACAATATCGTAATTCAAAAAATTATCCACTTTCTGTGAAAGGGTTTTAAAATTCTGAACGGAATCGTCATTAGAATAATTGCTGTTTGCGTCCATGCGCATAGAAATAAACCTTTTCAATTGATTTGCTTTTGTTTCAAGCATATCCGCAATAACATAATACTCGATATTGTCAACCTCACTTATTTCAGAGGTAAGAATAGTCCTGTTCGTTGTATAATTTCCGTAAAAAATATCTTTATATGCCTGGCAAATCATTTTAAGAAGGTTTTCGGAGTTCAACCGTCTGAGTCCCTTTTTAAGAGAGAGCGAAATGTTGTAAGTTGTCGTTATGTAATAATCATTTGAGGATGTACTCACATTTTTAACTGCCGCAGGAGTAATTGTAATACAGTCCTTCAGTGTTTTTATGTCAACATTTCCTTTAATCCCAGCATATTCAACGGCTGTCTCAAGCACTTTATCCGATTTAACATAATTCATGTTTAAACGTGTTCCGTTAGGATAAAGACCGCTCGCGCTTTCCTCATAGTTCAAAGTGAGTACGGCGGTTGCCTTTCCCTTACTTTCGTTGTAGTAGTAAACGGAAGACACCACTGCAACTGCCAGCAAAACAATTAAAATATATATTTTGTATTTCCACAATATAAGAAGTGTTTCCCGTCCTGGAAAGGAACGTGGATTTTCTTCTTCATTTCCTGTCTTTTCCTTGTTTTTGCCCACTGTATCTTCCTCCCTTTTAATATTGATTTACATCAATAACTACCAGTTCCGGTTTATTGTTTATTCTCGGAATCATTTTTGAATTTCCGAGCCCCCTGCTTATAATAAGCCTGTTGTGTTTAAAAACGTGGTATCCTTCGGTAAGCTTCGGGAAAAACCCTTCTCCCGGAGAATACAGCCCGCCGATAAAGGGAATTCTTATCTGTCCCCCGTGTGCGTGGCCCGCAAGCGCGAGATCAACATCAAAATCGCTCATGACGTTAAGAAAAACTTCCGGATAGTGAATAAGTAAAAGCTTAAACCCGTCTTTATATTCCCCGAACTTTTTTTCAAAACGTTTTACGGTTGTTTCCTTAGCTCCGAAAGTGTCCCTAAGTCCTTTTCCATTTTCGGAAATTCCTATAATCTGCACAGGATTATTGCCTATATTAACTACTTCCGCTTTATTGTGCATTATATGAACCCCAACAGACTTCAAATCTGATAAAATTTTGGATTTTTTAAACAAAAAGGCTGTATATTCGTTATTGCCAAGTGAATAATATACAGGAGCAATTTTAACGAGTCTCCTGCAAAGTGTAATAGCAACGCCATAGTCTTTGTTATAATCATTATTCATGTCCCCCGTTACCGCAATAATGTTGGGTTTTAACCTTTTTATTTCATCCACAAGCTCCTCATTGTCTTTCCCGAATTCATGCATATGAAGGTCAGATAACTGCACAATACGTATCCTTGAATTTACCTTTTTTGAAGTTACCTGATAAAAAGTGACTCCAAAATCCTGATTATTCGCTATTATTACCGTAATAAAATATACCGCTCCCAAAAGCAATATTGAAGCAAGAGGAATAAGCAGAATTTTTTGCCACTTTTTCTTCAACATATATACACCTTCTTTTCTGCATAATATTCTGTTTATTTAACCGTCTTTCAGCGCCCTGTAACGCCGCCGTAGACCTTTAAAGTTTCATTCGCTACAAGTCCCCAATCGTGACGCTTTAATATGGTTTCAATTTTCGCATCAACCTGTTCCGGCGTAAAACCTTCCCTGAAATTACTGTCATATAAACCTTCATTATTTATAGCCATTTGCATAAGCTCTCTTAATTTCTTAACGTTGCCGGCATGGAAAATATGTGCATAATCTCCCACCACTTCTGTGATCTCCGGGATATCGCTCACTATACACCGTGCATGGCAGCTGAGTGCTTCAAGCAAACTTATAGGCATTCCCTCCAAATCGCTCGGCATAACATAAGCCAAACAGTTTGAAAACAGCTCCGCCATTATATTCCCCGCTACAAAATCGGTAAGGATAATCCGCGGATCTAAGGCGGCCGCCTTCTTTATATTTTTTATATAGTCTGTTTCCGGCTCCAACGCGCCCGCAATAACAAGCTTCTTTACTGTATCCAGCCTCGAGTATGCCTCAAGTAAATACTCAAGTCCCTTTTCCGGAACAATTCTGGCAAGAAAAAGAAAGTAATCGTTTTTTTTAAGTCCATATTTTTTCAAAATAATATTCGGCTTTTTGCGTTCTATTGGAATTACTCCGTTTTGTATCAAAAGGGTCTTCCGCCCATATCTATCAAAAAAATATTTCTGCATATTATCTGACAGTACTATTACCTCATCCGCATATTTAGCCGCCATTTTTTCACCGAATTTCAAATAATGTGTTGCAAAACCGCCCCACTTTGCGCGCTGCCAATCAAGCCCGTGAATTGTAGCGACAACAGGAATTCTAAAAAGTTTCGGCAGCCAAATCATTGCGCACGGTCCTTCCGCATGATAATGAATAACATCATAACCGCCGAATAACACCCTGAAGGAAGCAATCACCGAATAGACCAGGGCGTTTAAGCTGTTTCTTTTAAAAGTAGGGATTTCAATTACCTTAACTCCATCATATTCATTCTTTGCAAGCTTTTTGTCCCCCCTGCAATATCGGTTATATACAGTAACGTCATGCCCTTTTTTCGCCATTCGCACAGACAATTCCTGTACAACAACCTCAACGCCTCCGGAACGGGTAGGAATTCGCTTATGACCTATCATTGCAATTTTCATAAATATCTCTCCCGCTTACGCTTTACTGTCCGTCTTTCCTGATAACGGCCCAAATAGTGCGAATAACCAGCTTGATATCCTTCATAACAGATCTGCATCCGATATATTCCATGTCAAGATCCATCCATTTTTCAAAACGCATACTGTCGCGCTTTGGCTGTACCTGCCATTCACAGGTAAGTCCCGGCGTTACACTTAATCTCATTGCTTCGTATCCCGTATACTGTTCAACCTCTTCAGGCAGCGCCGGGCGTGGGCCCACTATCGCCATATCCCCTTTTATGACATTAAACAGCTGTGGCAGTTCATCCAAACTGCTCTCTCTTAAAAACTTTCCAAATTTGTCAATCCTATTAATTTGTTTATCTTTATTTACAGATTCCGTACGGAACTTATACATAGTAAATAATTTCTTATGCCGTCCTACGCGGGTTTGTTTAAGTATTGGACTTCCGCACGGGTCTTTCAGCCAAATTGCAATACATAAAAACAGCATAAGCGGCGACAAAACAACTATTCCCATAAAAGAAGAAATAACATCTAAAGTACGTTTGCATATCCAGTAAGTTTTTTTGTTTTTACCGTACGCATTGACAATAAATTTTTTACGTTCCCCAAAGATACTATTTACCATTTCAAGTTCAGAAGCAACTTCTTTAAAGCAGCTCATTATTTCGGGACTGAAAGCCCCGCATTTACCTGATTGGATCATTTTTATTGCCTCATCATGCGAAACGGCATCTTTATATACCCTTTTGCTTGTAAGCGCATCATAAGCGTCGACAATAGATACAATCTGTGCCCATATGGGAATTTTATCTCCAACAAGTCCTTCGGGATATCCGCTTCCGTCATAGCGTTCATGATGATAAATACAAACATCGTAAAAAATTTGTCTTTCCGCTCCAAGTCCGTATATATCCGCCATTTTACCGGCAAGCTGTCCTCCTATAATTGTATGTTTTTTCATGGTCTCGTACTCAGGACCCGAAAATTTTTCCGCTTTACACAAAACGTCTTCGGAAATTCCGATTTTTCCGATATCATGAAGCATTGCCGCCTCTATGATAATTTGCATCTGATAAGGTGTAAAAGCCTTTTCCGGATACATTTTGTTATATCCATGACAAAACAATTCTGTATATTTCTTTACATAAGCAGAATGAATCATTGTGGTCGTAGAGCGAACCCCCATAAACATATTCGCAAACTCTGTGGCCATATCTGAAATTTTAGCTGTTGTTGTAACCGTCCGAAATTTCATGTAGCGAGTCCTCCTAAACGCATAACTCCAATTCATACAAGACATTACCTTGTGTCACCTCTTTTTTATTGAGAATTTATCGCGATTTTGTAGGAAATTACATCAATTGTTCCCGCGTCATATAACAATATGTGTGCCAGAACTTCTTCGAATTATCTTTTTGCCGCTTTTATTAATAAGAAAATATCTGCGGCTGTAACAGTAAAAACAGGTCTTCAGTCACAAGGGTTGTCATTATGCTTATAAAATAAAAAAACAACCGATTTTGCACTTTACACGCCAAGGTCGGTTGTTTAGAATTGTACTCATAAAAACGACCGACAAACAAATGCATTGTGACCGGTTGCACTACTGGCTCAAATTACTGCAAGTGCCCAAATAAACAGTAATTATCTATGCCTTCATCTCATGCTATAAGTATACTATAATCGATTTAAATTGTCAAGATAATCTTATTTTTTTTTAGAAAATTTAATATTTCTCAATATCTGCATATTTTTCTTTGCGGTTATCTGAACAGTTTTGAGCAAATATTCTTGTTAAATAACCTATTATTAAACTAAAACCCGCCTTTTGCCAAAGAATTTAAAAGCCTTTCCGGCCTCTATTGACATGCAAAATATCTTTAAAACAAAATGTCCATAATAATATGTATTCCCCATCTCCGCAAAATGTTAACAAATCCTATAAAATTTAAACACCGTTTTGCGAAAAACAACGTAAAAACAGCATAATTGTGGTTGTTTATTTCATTATCCCGATTTTATAAAAAAACAAAACGTACACCCGTTTATGTGATGTACGTTTTATTCCTTTTTTAAGTTAGTGGCTTCCTAAACAGGATTTAAACCTGCAACACTGCGATTAACCGCCACACGCTCTACCGGCTGAGCTATCGAAGAATAAAAATCCGAATAAAAATCCGGTGACAGCTTTTGCACCGTGCACTATCCAACCAAACAGCAACAACGCGAAGAGCCTTATTCCGCGTTTCATATAGGAAGCGCACTTTTTTGAAACATACTCACCGTATTTATTGTCTTGCAAAAACCAAATTATTATTCAAAATGTTTTTTTATAAAATAAGGAAGTTTACAACTCCACGCGTTGCATGCGCTGTTTAAAACACAATACTGTTTTTTTATATTTTTTTTCATATTTTTCCTGCCTGTTGTTTCGGCGCATGTTATTATTCTGTTAACAAGAAGCGTGCAAAAACAGGCAGATTTCCAATAATACAGTCACTTTTGCCGGTGTTATTTTTTTATAAAAAAAATTTTTGAACAACTGTTTTTCTGCAAAATTTTACTTTTTTTAAGGAATTATCTTATATTGCTTTTTATTATGTCGGAATTTAACGATATTTTTGTATTTAAAGGAGAAAAGCAGGTTACTTTTAGATAAAAGTTTCTCCCTTTCGCTGATTTTAAAACCGAGGTTTCTCAAAAAGGCATGTGGTATAATAGTCTAATCAAAAGATTTTAAGCCATAAAACAATTGCTAATCTTCTGATATATAAAAGCGGAAAAAAGCGGATGCAAAAAAATTTATTAATTTGCCGCCAATTTTCCACTTTGAGAGAGAATACAAAAATAAAATTTAATGAAAGAAGGAGTTTAAAATGAAAAAAGATTTAAATTTGGAAGGGGGTATGGTAAAATATGATTAATACGGAATATAATAAATTCAAGGCGAGGTTTAACGAAGAAACAGAAATGCCACATTATATTAAGAGTAACAACCAATGGGTAAAAGATTTATATAAGGATTTGAAAACTAGGCAAAAGGAAGTTCCGCCTGACATGGGCAGTACTGCGCTGGGAAAAGTGAACTCTCTTGTTAGTAATTTTGAAAAGGACGCGGAAAACATATATAATCTGAATGTGGACGGGCGTGAAAACCCAGCCCTTAAGGAATATATGAAAACACGGTATGCACATCCTGCCATTCAGAATATGCTTGTTGAAAATAAAAGCAAGCCGCAAAACACAGTTGTTAATTCGGGCGTTACGGCAACAAACAAGCTATATAACGAAAATAGCGGAAAACTCTTGAAAACGCCGGAAACCATGAAAAAATCTACAGAAATTGTAAAATTAAATTCGGTGGAGAATACACCCTCCGCCTCAAATAATGCCGCTCCGGCGCAGACGGAAAATCAGCCGATTACAGCCGGAAGTTCGCCTATTCAGGGCAAAGAAGGACTGAGCGAAAAAGAAAAGCCCGTAATTAATAATGATATTCAGGGCACTGCCGGGGACAACAAAAATACCAAAGAAAGTATTCCGGTAATTATTTATGACCCTGACAGCAACAGCTTTGAAAACAGCGACTCTTCAAAAATCACCGAAAAAACGTCTGGTACAGATAAACAGGTTTATCTGCCGGATGAAAAGTATGATGTAATATGGAAATACACCGGAGAGGTATCTGACTGCTTGGGCAGTGATCTTGAGAAAACGGCAGCCTCTGCGGATTGGCTTATGCCGGATGAATATGTGCCTGTATATGATAAGGAAACTGGAAAAGTTTCTTACTGCATGGCAAAAGATCTTCGGGAAAAGCTGCAAAGCGGCAAGTGGGCGCTTGACACTGACGGCGTAAAGCTTATCAATAAGTGTACCGGTGAAGAGGTTTCATGCAAAGGAAATGAGATAGCAGACTCTATTCAGAATGGCGGCTGCCTTTCTCCGAATACGAGGGTTACCGTATATAATAGAATAACCGGAGAAGCCTCTGAATGCTACGCCAGTGAAATCGCCGAAAAGAGAAAAGGGGATTTTGCGACAGCGAAGGATGGAATAGTTGTAATCAACGCATATACGGGAGAAAGGTCTACGTGCAGTGCGGACGAGTTGTATGCTAAAATACAGTCGGGAGGCTTTTATTCCGAGAAGCAGAGAGTACCGGTGTATGACCCGATAAGCGGAAAAACGTCATACTGCTGGGCATATGAACTTGCGGATAAGAAAAAAAACAAGGTCTGGGTAGTTGCAAGCGACGGAGTAGAACGCATTGACCCGCTGTCGGGAGACAGGAGAACCGTTAAGGCGTATGAAGTTGAAGGAGAGGCAAACTCCGGCACGTCATATTCGCCGGGGCAACGGATAAATTTGTACGACCCATCAAGCGGAGCCGCAAATGCCTGCTTTGCCTATGAATTAAAAGGATATAAGCAGAAAGGCTTTCTTACAGGCGACGAGACAGTTAAAATATATAACGGCGTAACCTTTAAAGAGGCAGACTGCAAGTCAAAAAATCTTGCCGGAATGCGAGGCGGCAAAGGAAGCAGCAAGTGGTATACCGGCGATGAAATTGTAACCTTGTATGATGCGTGGAACAAACCCGTAAAAGTGAAAGCCAACGCGGCTGCATCACGGCTGACGGGACAAAATAGGTTGTATACCAGCAAAATGTTCCCTGATAACGATGAAATATGGGCATCAATTATAAACAAAACTCCACAACAGCTGCAGGATGAATATAATAAAAAGCTTGCGGAAACTTTCACAAATGCATCTAAGCTTACC
>JAUZPZ010000219.1 GCA_030705675.1 Bacillota bacterium | reverse complement strand
CGGGCGCGAGGTAAAGGGTTTTGCGATGATGTGCCGTGAGGAAGAAAAACTTACGGGAGCGGTTTCATTTAATATAGGAGAAGGCGGAGCTTATATTGAGGCACTCCGAACAGATAAAGAGGAAATGACATATGTTGTATTTGTGAGTGCGCTGAATTTTCTGGAGCTTCATGGAATATATGATGTCTATACAAATCTTAAGGAGTATGAGGCACTAAATAGGGCAATGAAATTTATCCCCTGTGACGAAGGGCCTATCGAGAAAAAAGACGGGTACCTTGCAAGGGTTGATTTAAAAGGATATTTTACAAAAGAAGAGCATTGAAGGAGGAAAGAAACATGACATCACAGGATACTTTATATTTTAGAGGGGATCAGAATAAGGAAATGGTAATAAAAGGTATTGTTGAAAAAGTATATGCCGCGCTTAAGGAAAAAGGATATAACCCTGTAAATCAGATCGTAGGATATATAATTTCGGGTGATCCCACATACATAACAAGTCACGAGGGAGCACGTTCTCTGATAACTCAAATACAGAGGGATGATCTTCTGGAGGAAATTGTAAAAAGCTATCTGAAACAGTTTTAAAAGTAGGTTGTGCGACACCTGTCCTTATTGAGGGCAGGTGTCAGTTGCTGTATTAAAAGCAGAGGAATGTACGTAAAAGATAAATTTTTTATGTGGGTTTTGTGCCTGTCCGTGTCAAAACAAAGGCGCAAATTTCGACAAAGCCGAAAACCGGCACAACTTCCCGGGTTTGCGAAAGGAATGGTGAATTATTATGGAGATTGGTGAATACAAGCAGTACATAAAAAACAAAAAAGTAGGAGTCATAGGCTTGGGCAGGAGTAATATGCCTTTAATTGAGCTGCTACTCGGATACGGAGCGCAGGTAGTTGCGTGCGACCGCAAAGAGGATATAGGAACGGACGCCGAAAAGCTTTTAAATATGGGCGCAACGCTGCATTTGGGAGAGGAATATTTGGACGGGTTGGATGTTGAAATTCTTTTCCGTACTCCGGGAATACGCCCCGATCTTCCTCAAATAGAGCAACTTAAAAGGAAAGGCACTATAATTACATCTGAAATGGATTTGTTTTTTAAACTGTGTCCG
>JAUZPZ010000218.1 GCA_030705675.1 Bacillota bacterium | reverse complement strand
TGTAGGCAGTAGGCATAACAAAAAACCAATTAAAAGTTTCTATTTAATATAAAGTATATTAGAGATACCATATTGACTTTATAAATTTACAGTAAGCTCTATCGGGCAGTGATCCGAACCGTAAATATTATCATGGATAACGGCGTCATTAAGAGCAGTTTTAAGGTCGCTTGATACGAGAAAATAATCTATTCTCCAGCCGGCGTTACGCTCCCTTGCTTTAAAACGGTATGACCACCACGAGTAAATATCTTTTTTGTCGGGATAAAAATAGCGGAACGTGTCAATAAAACCACTCTTTATAAGTAGTGCAAATTTGTCGCGCTCCTCCTTTGTAAAACCGGCATTATGTATATTGCTTTTAGGGTTTTTTATATCTATTTCGTTTGCGGCGACATTCATATCTCCACATACAATAACAGGTTTTGCTTTCTTTAAATTTTCGAGGTATAAGCAAAAATCCTCTTCCCATCTCATTCGGTAATCAAGCCGTTTAAGACCGTCCTGTGAATTGGGGGTGTATACACAAACAAAATAATATTTTTCAAATTCAAGAGTTATCACCCTTCCTTCGTGGTCGTGTTCGTCAATTCCAATACCATAAAACACATTAACGGGTTTCTCCTTTGTAAAAACGGCGGTGCCCGAGTAACCTTTTTTTTCGGCATAGTTCCAATAACAATACCTGTTGTCAGGGCAGAAATTAATCTGCCCGCCTTGCAGTTTCGTTTCTTGAAGACAGAAAATATCAGCATCAAGGCTGCCAAAAACTTCGGTGAAATTGTTTTTCATTACAGCGCGCAGACCGTTTACATTCCATGAAATAAGTTTAATCATAAGTAAATCTCCTGTTTTCGGCTTTCATTTTATTACAGAAGCAGTGCCGTCTGTTTCAAAATATTCCTTAGGCGTTATGCCGAATTCCTTTTTGAAAGCGCGGTTAAACGTGCGTATGCAGCCAAATCCGCAGGAAAGGGCATTAGAGGTAATGTTCCTGTCCGACTCCTGTTGAATATTAATAAAACGCCTAAGCCTTAACATATTTATGTAATCCGTAAAGCTGCATCTAAAATAACTGTTAAAAAATTTTGAAATATAATAACTGTTGTAACCAAGCTCTTCGGCAATATTA
>JAUZPZ010000217.1 GCA_030705675.1 Bacillota bacterium | reverse complement strand
TCAAAAGCCTTCTGCGAATACGTTAGCGACAGTCCCATTTACGAAATAGAGTTTCACAATACAAACTCAAAATATGAATATGAAATAAATGCATATACCGGAGCTATAATAAAATGTGACATTAAACAATATTAGACTTTGAAACTCTTTCCGGTCTGCTTTTTTGTAATGGTTGTCATATCTTGATAATTCTGCTCTTTGTTTCCCCCAGATGTCTGCGGTTATATCCCCCATTTTGGAGTTTACACAAAATAAGGGATATAACCTTAAACCCACTTTCAGCATACTATCCTTAACAGTATAAATAAGCGTTCCGGCTTATAATATTTTCGGTTTTTTCTTAATATCCCAAAGATTCACCTACGAATATTACATTTATTCTTTCCTTTTGTCTTTGCCCATGCGTAATAAGACGATTTATACATAACCTATCCTTACTGGCACAGCCGTCAAAGGTAGCATCGTTCTTAACGCAATGCCCCTCCTTTGCGCAATATGTATTACAATGAAGTCTTACAGCGTTCTTTGGCGCGGCAATTCTTTTCACTCTAAGAACAGCCTCATCAATATCCTTAACAATTTTATTTATTCCTACCACCATTATAACTTTGCGCGGACCATAGGCGATTGCCGCAACTCTGTTTGAATTTCCGTCAACATTATATAGTTCTCCGTTTTCAGTGACCGCGTTGCTGCTGCAAAAGTAAGCGTCCGCGTCAAAAGAGGCGCGATATATTTTTTCTATTTCAGCGCCGCCAAGCCCATCAACATATCTGTCAAAAAACTCATATTTTCCGCATCTTAAATAATCTATTATTCCACACTCAAAAAGGCTCATTGAGCCGCCCACGCTTACAGTATCCCCTTCTTTGATAAGAGTTTCAACAAGAGGTATTACTTCTTCTTTTTTATCAACGTAATATGACGATATATTATTTCTTTCAAGAGCTTTCATCGTCGTTTTAACTTTCTCATTCATTTTTAACTCATTCCCTTCTCTTTATTATTTTACCACTGCTTTTACTCGGTTGCAATAGATTTTTATTGATTTCTGAACTTTTTTATTATATAATAGTCTTAAAATCAAAGATTTTAAGCCATTTGAAGAATTCTTGTCGGAGTTAACCTCCTCCTGCTGCTGTGGC
>JAUZPZ010000216.1 GCA_030705675.1 Bacillota bacterium | reverse complement strand
GATTATTCCGCCCGCGGTTCTTACATCAACAACCGAACCGGCTTGCCCTCCGTCCCTTATTGCGGCGGACGGGATTTTAAGTCCTCTGTATGTATTTTTGATAACATCCACGGTACACGCCCTTTCGCTGTAAATATTATCTGCATAAGCTGTGCCGGCAATATTCATTATAACTTTTCTGCCGTCATAAACATAAGAACTTACTTTTGCGTTAACGCAGTCTTCGCTGCTGCCGTTAAACCTAAGCTTTATGGGGGACCCTTCCGACAATCCCTTGATATCCCCTTTATCTACTATAAGCGATATCACCCAGCCGGTATTATCTACCATTTTACAAACGGCGTTCTTTGTTTCTGTTCCTATGGAATCACCCTTCATGACCTTATTTATAATACCAACGGTAAGAGAACCGGTTTGCGCGGTTTTTAACCCTTCATACCCATCCACAAAGTCGTAATAAAGACCCGAAATCTGCGCACCAAGACTAACACGGCTACCGCCGAGCTGATTTTCCAAAGATGCTTTATGGCTGTTCAGCTTTGTAAGGTCGCTGCTTTCTCCGGTATTTTCCCCTTCAACATATCTTTTGCGGCTGATAAGTAAATTTATCTCATTTTTAAGACCGTCTATCTCACTGTTTTTGCCGGACACAGCAGTTTTCGCAATCTGCTCAGACAAAGACGTTATCTTTCCGTTTATTTCATTTACATCCGTAAGGTTAAGTAGTGTGCTGTCATTAATATTGTTTATTTCCGATATGTGGCGGTTTACCTCCGCCAATTCCTCGACAACCTCTTTATTTGCGCTACCGGCATAAACGTAAGCGACATTCGTATATTTTGTAACCCTTGTTCCGTTTTGAACATTACTTTGCAAAGTGCCGCCCTTAATAGCGGAAACCATAGGGTATTCATTTCTTATTACTATTCCTTTAGCATTAAACGAATCCTCAAATTCACCCGAAACCGCGGTAAATCTTGTTTCTACCACGGATACCTTGCCGTAGACCCACCAAACTCCCATCAATATGGCAAGAACCACCACCATGGAAAGGAATTTCTTCATAACAATTCTCCCCTTATAACAGCCTGGGCTCTGTCCGCAATATCATCGCGCGGCGCAAGCCAATAAATATTTCCTCTTTTGAACCATGAAAGCTGCCTTTTGGCGTATCTTCGGCTCTCCATTTTTATTTTATCCACCGCTTC
>JAUZPZ010000215.1 GCA_030705675.1 Bacillota bacterium | reverse complement strand
TTGTTTCTCCGGAAAATACTTGTTGAATGTTTTAGCATTCTGTTAAGTCATTTTTCTCAAAGTATATTGTTCGTTTAAAAACCTACACTTCACATACTGTTTAATTTTCAAAGACCATTCGTCCCTTTTAACAGGCGACTTACTTAGTATACCATAAGTCGACATGTTTGTCAAGACTTTTTTTAATTTTTTTGGATTTTCAAAGTTTTCTCAAATCCGTTGCCGCTTTTGACGGCTTATTTATTATACCATCTTTAAATCGCTTTGTCAAGACCTTTTTTGACTTTTTTTGTTTTTTTTTGTTTTTTGAAGTTATTTCGGCGATAAACCGCGAAGCAGGAGAAGAAAACAGGAGTACTTCCTCTGCTATCTAAGCCTATAATAAAACGCCGGCAATCCGAACATTGCTGTCGGAGTGCCGGCGTACTCATTTGCCCGCGCGAAAAAATTTAAAACAAATGTTTACTTAACTTTAATAATAGGAAGATATTATTTATATGATGCCTGCATTGTTTTTTATTTTTCTATTACTATCCCATATATTCTTTCATTTGCGAAAGCATTTTTTTCTCAAGGCGGGAGACTTGCACCTGGGAAATCCCCAACATTTGAGCTACACTACTTTGAGTCATGTTTTTAAAATAGCGCAGAACGAGTATCTGTCTATATCTTTTATCCAGTCTTGACGCCGCTTCACTAAGCGCGAGACGCGTTACTACCTCCTCATCAAATCTTGCGCCGTCTTCCAGCACGTCCTGCAAGTCCGTATCGCTTTCTTCATTATTATATGCTGACCTGTTTACCGAATCCGGTCGTTCAGTAGCCACCAACGCCGCCGCAATTTCCGATTCTTCTATCCCCATTTCTTTTGAAATTTCACTTAAAGTTGCTTCACGCCCTTCACGTAAGGCTATACTATCCGACGTGTGTCTTGCTTTTATGGCAATTTCCCGAATATTGCGACTTACCTTTACCGGCCCGTCGTCACGAAGAAACCGTCGGATTTCTCCCATTATCATGGGCACCGCATAGGTCGAAAGCTGTAGCCCGCGGGACAGGTCAAATCTTTTTACCGCTTTTACAAAACCCATAGCGCCCAACTGAAACAAATCTTCAAGTTCTACGCCGCGGTTACGAAACCGTTTTACCACATCCCATATAAGCATTTCATTATTTTTTACAAGCTCCTCCATTGCTTCCGAGTCGCCTTCTTTTGCTTT
>JAUZPZ010000214.1 GCA_030705675.1 Bacillota bacterium | reverse complement strand
GGATGTGAACAACTTTTTCAAGCACGGAAAGGTTTGGCCGAGCAGTGAAATGAGGTTGTTTGTAAGCATGGTTTTCACTTTTTTGCTGAGACGGAGAGAAAGCATACCGAAACTGACGGCAGTAATAGAACAGGTGTATTCCCATGGGACAGGGCGCCAATTCGCAGGGGACAGAAACTGAAAGGCGCCGCTGGATGGTGAAGGTCAAAAACAGGAAGAAACAAATTTCCTGAAACAGGGGCTGCAAATCGATCTTTCATACTCGTGCATTTTGTTGATTTTAAGAAAATGGGGCAGAAGTGGCAGTGCATTTCTTATAGCAGGTTGAGGCATTGTTCATTACCAACAAAACTATTTTGATATTGTTTGAGATAATCGTGACTAATACATTTTGACTTCATCCGGAGTATAGATTAACATGTACCATAACCCTGAAATAATCAGGGAAATCAAACGATTGGAGTGTTAATCTATGCAGGAGAAACAAACGGGAACAGCGTACTTCAAGCATCAGGCGCGGAGGCTAAGCGAACTGGAGGATTACCGTACGGAATGTATCAGGCGCGGCAAAAAGCCGCAGCGTTATGTGGTTGAAAAAGTGATTGCCCTAAGCAAAATTGAGTATGAGAATGTAAGTTTCGACTTATTAATGCCAAGGCAATTTATAGCGGACAATATACCGCTGATGACGGTGGACGCAAACAATTTCTTGCACTGCCTGCTGGTAGTGCAAAAGGGAAATGAGGACATTGGTATACTTATAGAATGCAGGAAAAAGCAAGTTCCGACCTGCACCGCGCTGTATAAAAAACAAGGATTCAAATTAGCGGAGTAAGCTGAGAATAAGGAGCTATATGAAAGCGGAGCATGCGAAAATCGCGAAGGAAATGCTTCTGGCTGATACGCTGGAGACAAGGAACTCCGATATAATGAATTTTCATGAGGTGTCTGTATGGCAACTGCGTGGCGTATGCGCTGGGGAAAAAAGAAAGCTGAAAAGCACAGTCGTTAAGATGTATATTTCCAGAACGGAATTAATAAGCGGCGCGCCGGTGCGGTACGCCACTTATTGTTTTTATGGAAGGATTAAAGCACGATGCAAATTTCAAAAACATTGTCGTCATATAATAAGTCAAGGCTGCCTTTGTATTTGCGGATGATTTGCCGGACATTGGAAAGTCCGATACCCGGCCTTTCGCCTTTGGAGGATTTGAAGCCGTCTTCCGACGT
>JAUZPZ010000213.1 GCA_030705675.1 Bacillota bacterium | reverse complement strand
CATTTCTGCCGTAAGCTGTTCAATCAGCTTTGTTTTTTCAGCTTTGGTCATTTTCTTTTGTTTGCCCTTATCGGTATCGGGCTTGCTTATCTCTATCACATCACGTATTCCCTTTGAGACACTCATTGGAGTAATTCCGTGTGTTACATTATATTCATGTTGCAGTTCACGCCGGCGATTTGTTTCTTTTATAGCCGTATTCATAGAAGGTGTAATCCTATCCGCATACATTATGACCTGCCCGTTCACATTTCGAGCGGCACGCCCTACGGTTTGTATAAGCGACGTCTCGCTGCGCAAAAATCCTTCTTTATCAGCGTCAAGTATAGCCACAAGCGATACTTCCGGAATATCCAGCCCCTCGCGCAAAAGATTAATCCCCACCAACACATCAAATTTACCCATTCTTAAATCCCTGATTATTTCCATTCTTTCAATTGTATCAATATCCGAATGAAGATACCTGACAAGTATGCCATGTTCTTCAAAATATCCGGTAAGCGACTCCGCCATTTTCTTTGTAAGGGTAGTAACAAGCACTCTTTCCTTTTTTTCTGCCCGCGCAAATATTTCGCTCATAAGGTCATCAATCTGCCCTTCTACCGGACGTACCGTTATTTCCGGATCAAGCAGTCCCGTTGGACGCAGTACCTGCTCTGCAATTTGCCCGCTCACATTTTTCTCATACTCTGCTGGTGTTGCGGATACAAAAATCACCTGATTTATTTTTTTTTCAAATTCGTCAAAATTGAGCGGTCTGTTATCATATGCAGACGGCAATCTAAATCCATATTCCACAAGATTCTGCTTTCTTGCCCTATCACCGTTATACATCGCCCTCACTTGAGGAATTGTTACATGGGACTCATCAATCATAAGCAAGTAATCATCCGGAAAATAATCCATAAGTGTGTGTGGTGTGCTTCCCGGTTTTCTTCTGCTCATATGTCGGGAATAATTCTCAATGCCCGAACAAAAGCCGATTTCCTGTAACATTTCAATGTCATAATTTGTTCTTTGCTCTATTCTCTGCTTTTCGAGCAACTTCCCTTGCTCTGCAAATTCACAGCTTCGCTGCTCAAGTTCTTCCTTTATATCTTCTATAGCAAGATCAAGCTTTTCTCTTGTTGTAACATAATGAGACGCAGGAAAAATCGCAACGTGGCTCAATGTTCTCACAATATTACCGGTAATAATCTCTACCTCAGATATACGATCAATTTCATCTCCCCAAAATTCCACTCTTATTACCTTTTCGCTCGCCCCTGCCGGGAAT
>JAUZPZ010000212.1 GCA_030705675.1 Bacillota bacterium | reverse complement strand
TTTATTAACAGGGGAACGAACCTGTTTTTCGGAAAGATTTCTTTTGTTACAAACGCAGCCGGTAGTATACTGCAGCTTGCCGTATCGATGGATTATTCAATATTCCTTTTGCACAGGTTCTTGGAATATCGACAGGAAGACTCTGATATTGAGCACGCCATGCTTATGGCGGTAAAGAAGTCATTTGGTACGGTAGTATCCAGTGGAATGACGGCGGTAATGGGGTTTACCGCTTTGATACTTATGAAATTTAAGATAGGCCCGGATATGGGAATTATAATGGCAAAGGCTCTGGCAATTTCGCTTGTATCGGTTATGCTGTTTTTCCCGGTGCTCGCCCTTGCAATGTGTAAACTGGTTGAAAAGACAAAGCATAAACCGTTTGTGCCCTCGTTTGATAAATTTGGTGAAATAGTGTTTAAAGTGGGCAAGCCAATGCTCATAGTTTTTGCGGTAATGCTTATTCCGTGTTATCTCGCGCAACAGAAAAACGACTTTACATACGGTCAGTCGGGAATATATGGAAAAGGCACACAGCTTGGAAATGATACAAAGCGGATTGAGGATATATTCGGAAAGTCAAATCTTATGGTGCTTATGATACCTAAAGAGAACTTTTCAAAAGAAAAGGAAGTTTCAGCCGAGTTGCTTGAAAATAAAAACGTTACATCTGTTCTTTCCTACGCGGAAACGGTAGGGGTGCAAATTCCGGAAGAAATAGTGCCGAATGACACACTTAAAAAGCTTGTGAGCGACCACTACAGCCGCATAGTAATTACGGCGGATGTTCCAACGGAAGGCGAAAGCTCTTTTAATCTGGTGGACAAAATAAAACAGACGGCGCAGAAGCATTTTGACAATGATTATATGCTGGTCGGAGAAACGGTAAATACATACGACTTAAAGGATGTAATCACAAGTGATGATGTAAAGGTAAATTTACTTGCTATGCTTTCAATTGCCATTATTTTGCTGATAAATATGAAATCGCTTATACTTCCGGTTATACTGCTTGCGATAATCAAGCTTTCAATATGGATAAATCTGACAGTTCCGTATTTTGCAAATGAAAAATTGTTTTATATAGGATATCTTATTATAGGCTCAATACAATTAGGAGCAACGGTTGACTACGCTATTTTGTTTGCCGACAGATACATAGAAAACAGGGAGAACAAGCTGCCTGTTTTAGCGGCAAAACGCACTCTTTCAGACACAACTGTGTCAATACTTACATCAGCGGGAATTCTTACATGCGCGGGGTTGATGCTCGGAATAATTTCCTCCAATAAGATTATAAGTCAATTGGGAATACTTGTCGGAAGAGGAGCT
>JAUZPZ010000211.1 GCA_030705675.1 Bacillota bacterium | reverse complement strand
GATATATTCTGTTTTTAACAGGCACCGTTTCCCTTTTTACTATTGTCTCAAGTGCCTCTTTTTTTATTACAAATTCATCTTTTTCCCGCCTTCGCTCCATTACGTCTTCAAAAGCCCTAAGCAGCCTTGAAAGGGGAATTTGTGTATTCTGCAATCTTTCGGTGGGCAGCTTTATCTCGTCAGGCTCTTTATAAAATACAAACTTGTCCGCATATTGGTTTTCGCCAAAGTATGTCGCAGACTCTTTATATTTCGCATATTCAACAAGCCTGTCCACAAGTTCTGAACGTGGGTCAATCCCATCGTCCTCCTTTTCGCTCCCCGGAAGCAGCATCTTTGACTTTATAAGCAGCAAATGAGCTGCCATAACAAGAAAATCTCCCGCCCCTTCCATGTCCAGCTTGCTCATAACCGAAACATATTCCATATACTGAGCCGTTATTTCCGCTATGGGAATATCGTAAACACTTACTTTATTTTTCTGGATAAGATGAAGAAGCAAATCCAGCGGGCCTTCAAAGGTCAGTGAGTCCAGTTTGAAATTCACCATTTTCTACACCTTAATTACTTTTAATATAAGTTTTATTATACCCATTGCTAATCTGCCTAAACCACTCCACGCTAATACTGTAAACTTATTTATGACCGGGGACAAGGCTCCGCTGAAAAGCAAAGCAAAAAGTACTAAGCCTATTAATCTTTCGTATTTGTACACCATAAACTGCCACTTCTGCGGCAAAAAAGAAAGCACAACCTTTGAGCCGTCAAGAGGCGGTATCGGAATCATATTAAACACCGCAAGCACGATATTTAAAATTATTGCCTGCCCAAGATAATCCATAATAAACCCTTGTGTGTTATCGTTGTACACAAAAATGGCAAGCAAAGCGTATGCAAGGGAAGACAGGAAGGCCATTATTATATTTGAAAAAGGCCCGGCAAGCGCAACAATTGCGGTTCCCGCACGCTTATACTTTAAATTGCCGAAATCCACCGGAACCGGTTTTGCCCATCCAAAGCCAAAAACCATCATGGCTATAGTTCCTATTATGTCAATATGCGAAATAGGGTTAAGGGTAAGCCTACCCATAGATTTTGCTGTATTATCCCCCAGCTTATACGCGGCATAGCCGTGGCTAAGCTCATGAACGGACAAAGAAAGCAGTATTATAGGCAGCAAATACACCCTCATCAAGATATATTTCATTTAAAATTCTCCGTTCTAATATAATTATACAGTATATATTGTATTATATTTTACCAAAAATGTCAAGTATTATCATAGGTTTTTGTGTGCCTTGAAACAAAGGTTTCATGCGTTTTGGGGGAAGCTTCACCCGCTTTG
>JAUZPZ010000210.1 GCA_030705675.1 Bacillota bacterium | reverse complement strand
TTCCGACGCCGGAAAAGTTTTGACACATGACTATATTGTGCGTGGCGTGTGGGGTCCCAACGCACAGGACAGCAAAGGCGTCCTTCGCGTGCACATGGCAAGCATAAGAAAAAAGCTTGTGGCGGCGGGGTTAAAAAATTGTATACGCACAGTAAACGGCATAGGATATGAGTTTGTCCCTTCAAAGCGGAACTTTAAATAACCCCTATTATTTCTTCCGCTGAACGTATACCCATTCCGCTTATGTAATATGTGTTGATATTTATATCCATTGTTTTCATACCGCTGGGGTTTTTTTTCAAATTTTGTTCCCAATCACAGAAATAGGAGTCTTTAAGCTTATATCGTCGGTCATCTTTTTTGTTGTTATGTCAAACACCGTAACATTGTCGCTGTTTTCATTTGTGCAGACAAGATAATCACCGAAAATGTCAAAATCTCTCGGTCCTTTTCCCCCGCACGGCAATATATATTCCCTTTCAAGCTTATCTTCTTTTATATTAAAACACGTAACGGAATTATGTCCCCGGTTAGATACGTAGAGCTTTCCGTTATGAAGTCTTATTGCCGCGGCGGTATTTTCACCCGAAAAATCTTCAGGCAGAACATTATATTCGCCCAGCATATTTATTTCATCACCATATGAGAACACGCATACGGTAGCGGAAAGTTCGTTTACCGCATACATATACTTCCCGTTATCGGAAAAAACAAGGTGACGCACCCCCGCACCGAGCGAAACTGATACGTCGAATTTATAATTCAATTCTTTATCGTAAAAATAAATTTTGTCCAGTCCAAGGTCTGTAACAACGACATATTTATTATCAGGCGTAAACCCTACATAATGTGTATGAGGCGCTTCCTGACGCAGCGGATTTATCCCTTTGCCGTGGTGTGTTACAAGTTTATCAGGCATTTTTATTACGCTTCCGGAAACATAATTTACACAATATATACATCCGTTTTCAACTGCCAGATGGCAAGCGACTTTTCCCTTTGTGGATACAACCTCCCCCAAGTCTGAAAGAGCACCGTTTTCTTTGACCGAGTATGAAGCAATCCCGCTCGTGCCGTCCGAAAAAGACTCTCTTAAAGGAGCGTACAAATTGTTTCCTTCGGGTACAAGATACATAGGTCTGTCTACCGGCATTTTATCTGCAAAAGAAAGAGTGCCATTTTCATTTAATATGTATCTGTAAATCCCTCCGTTTTTATCACACGAAGAGATGTAAATATTATATTTCATATTCAAGTTTTCCTCCCCATACTTACCGATTTGTTCCATTTTATCACTATCAACGTCAAAAGTCAATACAATATATAAAAAACCTTGCTTTTTTGTATATTGTAT
>JAUZPZ010000021.1 GCA_030705675.1 Bacillota bacterium | reverse complement strand
CGGTTTTTTTTGGTATAATGGACATGATAAACAATCCAAAGGAGAAATAATAAATGAACTGGACAGAAGTTACAATTTTTACAACTCCACAAGCGGAGGAAGTAATTACGGCGCTGCTTTATGACACAGGTGTAGGCGGGGTAAATATTGAAGATCCTTCTTTGATTGATGAGGCTAACCGCATCACAAAGGATTGGGATGTGATGGATGAAAGTATACTTGCAAAATACAGCGAGAACAAATGTATTATAAAGGCTTATTATTCACCTGAAGTAAATATGGAAGACGTAATGCTGAAAATAAATGAAGGAATTGAAAATGCAAAGCAGTTTGTAGATGTTGGTAAAGCGGAAGTGACAAGCTGTGTCGTAGATGAGCAAGATTGGGAAAACAGCTGGAAACAGTATTATAAGCCACTATATATAGGGGAAAATATAGTAATAAAACCTGTTTGGGAAGAGATTGATAAAAAAGACGGACAAGTTGTAATTGAGCTTGATCCCGGGATGGCGTTTGGCACAGGTACTCATGAGACCACACGTATGTGTCTTGAAATTCTTGAGAAAAAAATTAAGACGGGCAACAGCGTATTAGATGTTGGCACAGGCAGCGGAATACTTTCTATAGGGGCTATTAAAATGGGGGCAGAAAGCTGTTTTGCAGTTGATATTGACCCTATGGCTGTGAAAATAGTAAAGGAAAACGCAAAATTAAATTGTGTTGAGGATAAAATTACGGTCGTGGCGGGAAACCTCACGGAAAAGGTAAGCGGAAAATATGATGTGGTTGTGGCTAATATTATTGCTGATGCAATAATTTCTTTAACCCCAAACATAAGGCAGTTTATGAAAGAAGATGCCTTATATATAACATCGGGGATAATAGTTTTTCGTCTTGACGACGTAAAAGAAAAACTCGAGGAATGTGGATTTAAGATTATTGATATTGAGATACAGGGAGATTGGGCGGCGGTGATTTGCAAATGAGCAGATTTTTTGTAAGCCAAAATATGATAAACGGGAGCAGTGTAACACTCTCGGAGGAGGACTCTGTACATCTTGCAAGAGTTCTTAGAGCCTGCGAAGGGGAAGAAATTACCATTTGCGACGATAAAGGAATGGAATATGACGCGGTAATTGATTTGATAAATAAAAAAGAGGTGCGGGCGCATATAACCGAGAGCCGCGAAAATATTACCGAGCCGAAGGTGCGGGTCGTTATTTTTCAGGGACTTCCCAAAGGACCTAAAATGGAATATATAGTGCAGAAATGTGTTGAAATAGGAGTTCACTCCATTGTTCCTGTTGAAACTTCAAGAGTTGTTGTAAAGCTGAATGAAGAAAAGGGCAAAGGCAAGGAGGAACGGTGGAATAAAATTGCCGTGGAAGCTGCAAAGCAAAGTAGCCGCGGAGTAATTCCCCATGTGGAACCGCCTATTTCTTTTGAACAGGCGGTTGCCCGTGCAAAAGATTTTGATTTAGCTATAATTCCTTATGAAAACCAGGGAGCGTCTGATTTTAAAGGCTTTTTGAGAAGTAAATCGCCAAAAACAATAGGGGTTTATATAGGTCCTGAAGGTGGTTTTGAAGAAGATGAAATTGAGATTGCGCTAAGAAACGGAATAACGCCTGTAAGTCTTGGGAAAAGAATTCTCAGAACCGAAACTGCCCCCGTTAGTGTTTTATCCGTGCTTATGTATGAGTATGATTGGGAGTGAATTGAATGAAATTTTTAAAACAGTTTTTTGTAATTATAGGTATGCATATTGCAATGTGCGTACTGCCGTTTTTCTTTGTTTCTCTACTCAACAGCGACGCTAAATACACTGTGCATCTGCCGCGAAGCGCGGGACAAATAATAATATATATCTTGTATTTTTTGATATTTATTGCTGTATATTTTTGGTTGGGAAAGTCCTCAAAAAAAGAAACTATTTCACAAATTGCGGCTGTTATGGCATCATCAATTATGATTGCCCTTTTTGGCATTATAATATATTTTACGGTAATACGGCAGACAGACGGCGTATCTCCAATAATATTTTTTGCTCTTCCGCAATTTATGGCGGAACGCGCATTCAGCGACAGAACTATGCAAAATAGGGTCATTTCCGTAATATTTATGTTAATGCCATTTCTGCTTATCTGGATAGGGGCGGCAGTCGATATGGGCGGATTTAAAATGCTTTTCAAGAAGAAAAAGTGATAAGGAGAATGCTATGACGGTTGCGGGAATAGTAGCAGAATATAATCCGTTTCACTGCGGACATGAGTGGCATATAAAGCAGACAAAAAAAGAAGCAGATGCGATAGTGTGCGTAATGAGCGGAGCCTTTACCCAAAGAGGGACGCCGGCTTTGATTGATAAGTGGGCGAGGGCAAAATGCGCCGCCTCGTGCGGAGCAAATTTAGTCATGGAATTGCCATATCCCTTTTCGTCAGCCCCGGCAGAGATATTTGCTTACGGGGCGGTAGATTTGCTTGGAAAACTGGGCGTTGTTGACATACTTTCTTTCGGCAGTGAATGCGGGGAAATAAAACCCCTTAAAGATACGGCAAAGGTGCTTGAAAAAAAGGGGAGGGAGATTTCCGAGGATATAAAAGCCCGCGCGGGAGAGGGTAAATCTTATGCGGCTGCTGTTGCTGAGGCGGTTTCGGAGATTACCGATGCGACAGTTATGGAAAGCCCGAACAATTTACTTGGCATAAAATATATAATGGCAATTGACCGTTTGGGACTTGCCATTGAACCCTTTACCATAAAGCGGGAAGGCGCAGGATACAACGATCAAAGTCTTGAAAATAATTTTGTATCTGCCGCCGCGCTTAGAAATGAAATTTCAATAGGTAGAGAAGACAAAATTAATCTGTTTATGCCACAGAAAGCTGCCGAAATTCTGAAGGAAGAAAAGCAGCTTGGGAAACTTTATGATTTTAAACTTCTTGACGCCCTTTTTACAGGAATTATAAGAAGAGAGGGAAAAGGGATAGCTAAGTATGCATATATAGCGGAAGGATTGGAAAACCGTTTTGCCTTGGCGGCAGAAAAATATTCTTCGATTGCGGAGATTATTGATTATGTCAAGACAAAGAGGTATACACATACGCGCCTTTCAAGGATAGCCTCGGCAATACTTGTGGGAATGAGTAAAGAGTGCCTTGCTGAAAACATTTCCGGCGGCGCAGGATATGCAAAGGTGCTCGCCGCGGATAATAAAGGTCTTGAAATTCTTAAAAAAATCAAAAAAAATGGAATTATACCGGTGATTTCAAGGGGCGGAGATTATGTAAATCTCCCGCCGTTTGCAAAAGCACAGTTTGAACTTGAAATGAGAGCGCAAAATATAGCGGCTTTGTGCTGTGAAAAAAAAGACATGCGCATAGCGCATCGTGATTTGCTACAATGTCCGTATATAAAAGAGGGGAAAGATGACTAAGAAAGAAGTATGTAAAAGGTGTTTTATATTCACACTCGGAGTTTACATAATGACTTTTGCCATACGTATGACTATTTCCGCCAATCTCGGAACAACCCCGCTTTCGACCTTGCCCAATATATTAAGTATAAGGTTTGAAAATATATCGTTTGGGACAATGTCCTGTTTGTGGAATTTGCTTTTGGTGGTTATGCAAATTGTTATACTTAGAAAAAAGTTTAAGGCAATACAGTTTATACAGGTGCCGCTTTCCCTTTTATTCGGTATAATGCTTAATCTGAGTGAGTGGCTGCTAATGAGGCTTAATCCTCAAACTTATCTTTCTAAATATACGGTGCTTATTATTGGGTGTATACTGCTCGCGCTTAGTATAAGCCTTACCATACAGGCCGATCTTGTGATGAATTCAGGAGAGGCTATTGTTATGGCAATTGTACTTGAGACCGGTTGGAATTTCGGATATGTAAAGGTTGCCCTTGATGTAATTTATGTGCTGTGCGGGCTAATTCTTTCAATTGTTTTTTGGGGTGCTTTAAACGGCATAGGTATAGGCACGCTCATATGTGCTGTAATAACAGGATTTATTGTGAATTTTTTTAATAAAATATTGTATCCTTTTATAAATAAATTTTTTGGGGCGAAATGCGGCAGGTAATATGAACTTTTGGGGTAAACAGATTAATTTACCAATGAGTAATTGCCCGGAATTTCAATAGTCTGACCTGCGTACAAATCGGATGAAGAAAGGTCATTATGAGCAATAATATCATTTACTATGATGCGCGTGTCGTAGCTTCCGTCGTTATACATAGATGCGATATTCCACAGAGTTTCGCCGGAACTTACTGTAACCGTATCGCAATGTTCGTATGCGGACATAGCAGTATTATGATTATCTAAAACAGAAACCGTGCCGAAAACAGCAAAAGAAATTATTGCTATTGAAAAGATAAACCTGAAAAGATTGATTTTTAAATTCTTTTTTAAATGAGTACTTTTTAAAATTATTATCATATAGATTACCTCCATCGAATAAATGTTCTCAAAACCTTTGTTCGATATTAATTATAACAGAACATTTGTTCTTTGTCAATAGTTTTTTCAAAAAAAATAGAACAAATGTTTGACAAACTAAAATAAATGTGATAGAATATAAATATTAAAATATACGAAATAAAGGAGAAGATAAAAATGTCGAAAAAAAATGAAGATATGAAGATAAAAATACTTAAATATATTGAGCGGCATACAGAAGAACTCGGTTATCCTCCGTCAGTGCGTGAAATATGCACGGAAGTAGGTCTAAGTTCACCTTCTACGGTACATGGATATCTTGCGCGTATGGAGAGAGAAGGGTTTATAGAGAGGGATTCTACAAAAACACGTGCTATAAGGGTTAAAAAGGATGAGGATGCACCGCTAACCCATAGTAAAAAAAATATTTTATCAAAAAAAATAGATAAAAATGAAATAGGTGGAGAAGAATTTTTAGAGATTCCTGTTATAGGCAATGTTGCGGCGGGTATTCCTATAACCGCACAGGAACAAATTACGGATGTTTTTCCACTTCCGGCACGTTTTGCGAAAAATGGTGAAGTTTTTATGCTTAAAGTGCATGGTGAAAGTATGATAAATATAGGAATATATGACGGAGACCTTGTTATAGTGAGCCGCACAGAAACGGCTTCGAACGGTGAAGTTGTAGTTGCTATGATTGAAGACAGCGCAACTGTCAAGACTTTTTATCGTGAAAAAGACGGCCGTGTAAGGCTTCAGCCTGAGAATGACACAATGCAGCCGATATATTCAAATGAAGTGAATATATTGGGGAAGGTCATAGGTCTTTTTAGAACAATGATTTGAATAAAATAAAAAAATTTAAAGCCGGGTTTTATTGAATGATAAATTATAAGGAAGTTTATAATATATTTATTTAAGGAAAAAACACTTTGGATAGGAATGGGAACTTGCGGACTTGTAGGACACGGGAGGTTTGATAATGGAGTATTTAATGGAGCTTTCAGAAGACGGAGTACCAACGGGTCGTCTTGTAAGCCGTGAGGAAGCGCACGCTAAAGGTGTTCTTCACGGGACAAGCCAAATATTTATATATAGATATAAAAATGACGGGTTGGAAATTTTGCTTCAGCGTCGCGTGGCGGATAAAGACAGCTTCCCGAATTGCCTTGATATTTCGTGTGCGGGACACATACCGGGTGAAATGACTTATACACAGAACGCTGTGAAGGAGTTGGAAGAAGAACTTGGTATTAAAGTTAAAGAGTCTGATTTACAAAAACTTTTTTTTCATAAGAGCGAAAAGAAAAACATTTTTTATGGGAAATTGTTTTATGACAGGCAAATCAGTATGGTTTACGCCCTTAAAATGGATGTTAACGCGGATAAAATAAAATTTCAGAAAGAAGAAATATCAGAAGTTTTATGGGCTAAAGCCGAGGATATTTTAGAACGCACACAGTCAGGCGCCGAAGATATATGCATAGATCATGAAAAACTTGAAAGGGTAATAGGCTATTTGAAAGGAAAAGGAATATGAATATAGTCGTTGAAGGTACCAACGTATCGTGGGTGCATGATGGAAAGCCTTGTGGGCATGGTGGAGAAAATATTGAAAAAGCATATAATCTTGAAAAATACGAAGCTGTTGTTATAATAGACAGCGGAACAATGTACGCTTATAATTATAATGGACTTATACGCTTCATTATTCATTCGGAGGGCGCGTTCGCATTCTGTGTAAAAGATATAGATGCAAACGGATATATTACCTGCTATTATCCCACATTGCCTAATAAAAATTATGTTTGTGTTCTGGATTGGGATACGGGAAGCATTCAGATGAAGGTAGAAGCGTAACCAGTTCAAAACCTTCTCCTAAAAGGTGAAGGTTTTAAGAAGATTCTGACCAAAAAGATATTTATGCCCATTAGAAGGCTGGGGCGGTTTAGTTGTTATCATTAAAAACAAGCTCACAGCGAAAAATAGGAAAACCCTTTTCAGAAAAATTTTTTTCATATTCCGTTTCTATATTTCCTTCAAAATTGCTGTTATGCAAATCAAGACTGATATTCTGCATTTTCACCTCGTAACCAGCAAATTCATTTAAAGAAAATTCAAATAATCTACGGTTATCCGTTTTAAAATGGAGTTCTCCGGAACACGGAAGTAAAGATTTATAAATGTCCAAAAAGGCGCGGTAGGTTAGCCTTCTTTTTTTATGCCCGGATTTTGGCCATGGGTCACAGAAATTTATATATATTCTCGATATTTCGCCGTTTGAAAAAATCTCTGGAAGACTGCCCGCGTCGCCATTAATAAACAGCAGATTGGGAATAGACAGGTTCATGGCTTTTTCCATTGCCATAATAATCACGTCGGTACATTTCTCCATTGCAACATAATTTATGTCCGGGTTACGCATGGCAAGTTGTGTTATAAAGCTTCCTTTGCCGCATCCTATTTCAAGATGAACCGGATTGCTGTTGCCAAAAAGAGTATTCCATTTTTCTTTGTACTTTTCAGGGTTTTTTACATGTATACTTTCACACCGTTCTAAGCGCGCATCGCGGTTTGTTTTTTTTCTTATTCTCATTATTTCCTCCGAAAATAAAACATATTTATAAAATCACTTATTACATTTTACAGCAAAATTATATTTTGGTCAATAGATAATAGAGAAAAATGTCAATATTTTTGTGAAAATCATTAATTATTTGTCAGCCATTACGACATTTTTTGGCATAAGTAAATGCTATAATGTAAAAAGTGGTAAAAAATGTAAATTGAAAGGACAGGCTTACATATGAAAACGATGGATATTCTTACCTACAAAAGGATGGCGGAGCCTGAAAGAGGCGAAGATAAAGTTGCTACCTCAATACTGCTTGCGGCAATAGGTCTGCTTGCGGGAAGAGTTGAAATATGGGGACTAGTTATGCCTACGGGCGTGGGATGGGCAATTGCTAACAAGCGCGGAAAAAGACTTATACTTGCAATTTTTGCAGCAATGTCGGGAATACTGTTATCTGGAGCCGACATTTATAAATTAAGAAGTATTATAACTCTTGCGGCTGTTTATCTTATATATAGAAGTGAAATAGAAAACACTTTTTTATGTGCGGTAATAGGAGCGACTGTAAATTTTGTAAGCGGCGCGGCTATATTTATGGTTACGAAAAGTAACAGTTTTGATTATATCCTATTACTGATTGAATCAATACTCATTGTAGGGTCATCAATAGCTTTTGAAAACGCTACGGAAATAATAAACCGCGGAGGCAGTATTATAAATGATGATGAAGCAATTTCGGTATTTGTTGTTGCGGCGTGTATAAGCGCGGGATTTGGCGGCATTGACATAGCAGGCGTAACTTTAAGCGCAATTGTAAGTATGTACATGATAATTTTGTGTTCCCAGCGTTGCGGAATAGGCATGGCGGTAACTCTTGCGGCAGTACTGGGCGTAGCAAGTGGCGGGGAAAATATTATAACGGTAATGGGGATATATATTTTTCTTGCTATAGGATGCAGTCTGCTGTCATCTGTGGGGCGTTGGGGGATTGCGGTCGGTGCTGCGCTTGCTGTAGCGGCTTTTGCGGCATGCAAGCTTGGTTCGCAAGAAACTTTCGGGCGTGTAATGGAAATAAGCATAGCCGCGTCTGCGTTTTATCTTACTCCCAAAAAGACACTGAATTTTATTGCTGAATATGCCTCAAGGCGTGTTGATTACAGTCCTGAGCGCAGTCATTTGACTAGGCAGAAAGTAGCGGCGGACAGTGCGATGGAAGATATTGAGGGAGCAGTCACCACCGTAGCACAAATCGTCAGGGAAATGGATGCGGAAACGGACAAAATAAACGGACATTTAGAAATAATGAAAAAGGTAAAGAATGGAATATGTAAGGATTGCACATTAAACGGTTATTGTACGGGGAAGAACAGAAAACAAACCGAAAAAGCAATCGAGTATATAATGCGCCTTATGGAGGAAAAAGGATGCGCGGACGCGAAGGAAGTTGCGGAGGTGCTTGCGTGGAAATGTATTCATGGAGATCGTGTGGTTGGAAAAGTAAAGGATAGTTATGAGTTTTACAGGGAACAGGGAATATATGATGAAAAAATCAGACGCCATAAAGAATATACCATTGCAGGACTTGAAGATATGGCTGAAATAATATCACGTCAGCGTAAAAGACTTGCACAGGGATATGAAACCTATGAGACCATGTCGGAGGACATTGCCGAAAGCCTTACAAGAAACGGCGTGCTGTGCGGCGGGGTATGCGTAACTCGTGAAAAGACAGGTCTGTTTGAAGTAATGGCTGAAATTGAGTCGGAAAATCTCGGATATGCCGAAGAAATAATAAAGAATGTCATGGAGGTGAATATGAAAACAGCGGCAGAAGAAAAAACCGATAGAGGGACAGTGCTAACATTAAAAGAAAGGGAGCATTACAAGTATGACGTGGCAGTTTTAAATCTTGACAATAAAAATAGACAAACTGGAGACACCGCTATATGGTTTGATGATGGATGTGGTTTTCTTCACTGTATGGTGAGTGACGGAATGGGAAGCGGGGTTGAAGCGGCAAAAGAAAGCGGTTGGACAGTAAAACTTTTTGAAAAGTTATCCCGTGCGGGATTTGAACCGTGCGAAACTTTTCGTATGGTAAATAATGTCATGATAGCGGCAAAATCAGCTGAATCCTGTATTTCTGCGGATGCCGTAAAAATAAATCTGCGCAGTGGGTTTGCTGAGATTATAAAAGCCGGTGCGGCGTCCTCCTACATAAAAACAGATAAAGGTGTTGAAAAAATAGGCTGGTCATCTATACCGCTTGGAATACTTGAAATAAGTGAACTTGAAACACGATCTGTAGATATTTCGGCAGGCGGGTACGTTATAATGATGAGTGACGGCGTTCCGGATACTGCCAAAGACAGAATTGAAGGAGAACATAATATAAGAAAAGCATTGGAAGAATGCGATAAAGTTTCACCGCGAGAAATGGCGGAGTATGTTATGTTTGCGGCAATGTCGGCGGGTGCTCCGAAAGATGATATGACAATAATTGTTGTGCAAATTTTAAAAGAAAATTAAAACGAATTAAAAAACATTGTCTTACATATACTAAGCAGCGAAAACCAGAAAGCGGAGGAAGACAATGAAACAGTTTGCCGGCAGCAGAAAAGTTGTCATAATACAAAATCCCGGAAAAGGGAATATTGAGCAGGCAATATTTATAATACGCAAAGAAGCTGTAGAAAATAATGAAGATTATATTGTAAACGAAGCAAAAAAAATTATAGATGAATTTACAGAAGGACAAAGAGGCTCTAAAAGAAAAAAGTTTATGGAGGTATGGTTTGTCCCCATTATATGCATTTTTATTTTTGCGACGTTGTATTGCCTGTACAGAATGATATAAAAAGAGGGTTGCACCACAAATTTAATTGTGATACAGCCCTCTTTTCGTTATGCTTTGTTTATAGAACCGAACAACTCCATTTTTTCCTTTACCGTTTCTTTTATTGCTTCAAAACCGGGCGCAAGAAGTTTACGCGGATCAAATCCTTTTCCTTCAAGATCTTTTCCTTCTTCGATATATTTTCTTGTTGCGGCAGCAAAAGTAAGCTGACACTCCGTATTTACATTGATTTTGGAAACCCCAAGGGAAATAGCTTTTTTTATCATATCAGCAGGAATACCTGTGCCGCCATGAAGAACAAGGGGCTTGACACCTGTAAGTTCCTGAATTTTTGCTAAAACGTCAAAGTTAAGGCCTTTCCAGTTTGAAGGATATTTTCCGTGAATGTTGCCTATACCCGCTGCAAGCATTGTAACACCAAGGTCTGCTATCATTTTACATTCGTCAGGGTCGGCAACTTCTCCTCCGCCTATAACTCCGTCTTCTTCTCCTCCTATGGCACCTACTTCGGCTTCAACGGAAATACCCTGTGAAAAAGCCAGGGCAATAATTTCCTTTGTTTTTTCAATATTTTCTTCTATACCATAATGGGAACCGTCAAACATTACAGAGGAAAAGCCTGCTGCAATCGCCTTTTTTGCGCCTTCATAACTTCCGTGGTCAAGATGAAGGGAAACAGGTACGGTAATATTAAGTTCACTAATCATCGCCTTAACCATATTTGTAACTGTTGTGTATCCACACATGTACTTTCCTGCACCTTCGGAAACACCAAGAATAACAGGAGAATTATTTTCCTGGGCCGTAAGAAGGACAGCCTTTGTCCACTCAAGATTGTTTATGTTGAACTGACCTACGGCATATTTGCCCGCCTTGGCCTTCTCAAGCATTTCTTTTGCCGATACTAACATTATATATACCTCCACAAATAATTTACTAAATACATTATACAACAAAAACAAAAAAAATCAAAGAGTTTTTTGTAAAAAACTTTATTTTTATAATAAATATATAAAAAAAAGGTCTATACAAATCGAAAATTTTACACAAATAATTTCAAATATAATTGCCATTAATAATATTTTTATTAAAATAGAAATCTAAAAGTTAATCACATAATATTTAGCTGTTTAAGGATGAATATCCACAAGAACATAGTAACTATGCATATTGTCGTTCCTAATGCCACAAGCTGCCCCGCGAGTTCGTCATCACCGCCCATAGACTGGGCCATTGTAAAAGAAGATACAGCTGCCGGTGAAGCGAAAAGAGAGAGAAGAATCGCAAGTTCTGCATTCTTGAAGCCGAGAAGCACCGCAATTGTGATAAATATAAGGGGAGACAATATAAGCTTAACAGTGACGCCTGATATGAGCTGCTTTGTATAACCTTTGGCTTTTCCAAAATTAATAGAGCCTCCAAGAACCAAAAAGGCTAACGGTGTAGCTATTTTTGAGAGGTCGCTTACTGTTTTTTCAAAAGCAGATGGTAAACGTATGCCGGAGAAAAGTATTGCAAGACCGATAAGAGATGAAATAATAAGGGGGTTTGTTATAATTCCCATTGTTACTTTTTTGAAATCAGGCTTTCCTCCCCGAAAAATTTCAAGTGTGATCACAGCGAGAAAGTTATAAACGGGAATGATCATAACAATAAGAACTGCGGCAATGCCTGCTGCGTCCTTTCCGTAAAGTGCTATCGAAACAGGTACACCGAATATAACAAAATTGCTTCGGAACATTGCCTGAATGAGTACGCCGCGCTTACGGTTGTCTTTCTCAAACAGAGGAACAGCAATCATAAGTATAGCAAAAGTAATTAGAATGCATATTATTCCGTAAGCAAGTAGTTTCGGATTAAATTGCGACGAAATATCCGACATGTATACGTTATAAAAAATCAGAATCGGCAGGAATACCTTAAATACAGCATTGTTGAGCTGTTTTAGTGTATTGCTGTCAAAAAAATTTATATATTTTAAAAAATAGCCAAGTGACATTATAAGGAATAATGGAAGTACCACATTAAGTGATAAAATAAAATTATTCATAAATTACCTCCGTACATTTAAGAATAATTATAAACCCAAAATATGAAAAAGTCAATAAAGGTCTAATATTATAATTGTGAGCACGGATGCTCGGAAAAACTATCAGGAGGACCTAAAAGCACAAAATATGCTGAATATGTGGTATAATTTTAAAAATTAATATTTAAAACTCCTTGACATAAAATGAATAAAATGATATAATATGTCATAAAGGGAAAACACGGGCGTTCGTTCCGCAAGAACGAATGCCTTAATTTTTTGTGAATATATACGAAGGAGCGGAGTTAATATGGCTAAGTACATATTCGTAACAGGAGGAGTTGTATCAGGACTGGGAAAGGGGATTACTGCCGCCTCTCTCGGCAGGCTTTTGAAGGCGAGAGGCCTTAAAGTCGCGGCGCAGAAACTTGACCCTTACATAAATGTTGACCCCGGGACTATGAGCCCGTATCAGCATGGAGAAGTTTTTGTAACGGAAGACGGCGCGGAGACGGATCTTGATTTGGGACATTATGAACGGTTTATTGATGAGGATTTAAACAAATACTCAAACTTGACGACCGGAAAAGTTTATTGGAATGTTCTCAACAAAGAACGCCGCGGCGAATATCTCGGAGAAACGGTTCAGGTAATTCCTCATATTACGAATGAAATAAAGGAATTTATCTACAGAGTTGGAGAAAAGACCGACGCTGACGTTGTTATCACCGAGATCGGCGGAACAACCGGAGATATTGAAAGTCAGCCTTTTATAGAGGCAATACGCCAAGTAGGACTTGAACAGGGCGCGGGTAATGCTCTTTTTATTCATGTTACACTTGTTCCTTTTTTAAGCGGTTCGGACGAACATAAGTCAAAGCCAACCCAACATTCCGTAAAAGAATTGCAGGGGATGGGAATAAAGCCTGATATAATCGTACTTCGCTGTGATAAACCTCTTGAGGCTTCTATTTTTAAAAAAATCGCAATGTTTTGTAATGTAAAGCCTGATTGTGTAATAGAAAACATTACAATTCCCGTTCTTTATGAGGCGCCGCTCATGCTGGAAAAAAACCATTTTTCGGATATCGTGTGCCGCGAACTTGGAATCAATACTCCGAAGCCTGATTTAACCGAATGGAAAGCCATGATAGAGAGGGTACATTCGAGAACAAAGATTGTAAAAGTCGGTCTTGTGGGGAAATATGTTCAGCTACACGACGCCTATCTTTCTGTTGCAGAGGCGCTCCGGCATGCGGGATACAATTTTGGAAGCAGGGTTGAGATTGATTGGATTGACTCTGAAACCATAAATGAAAACACTGTTGAAGAAATACTTGGCAGCTGTGATGGAATTCTTATTCCGGGAGGCTTCGGTAATAGAGGAATCGAAGGGAAAGTTCTTGCCGCAAATTATGCCCGAACGAAAAATATTCCGTATCTTGGAATATGTCTGGGAATGCAAATTGCGGTAATTGAATTTGCAAGGAACGTGTGCAAAATTAAGGACGCAAACTCGGGAGAATTTGAAAATACACCAAATAAAGTAATTGACTTTATGCCCGATCAAAATGAGAAGAGGGCAAAAGGCGGTACTCTTCGTTTGGGTGCATATCCTTGTAAAATAGTAAAAGATACGCAGATGCATATGTGCTACAATCAAGACGTTATTTATGAACGTCATCGTCATAGATATGAATTCAATAACGATTATCGTCAGATTATGCAGGAGAACGGAATGATAATCAGCGGAACATCACCTGATGAAAGAATTGTTGAAACAGTTGAAATCAAAGAAAACCGTTTTTTTGTCGGCGTTCAGTTCCATCCTGAGTTCAAGAGCCGCCCGAATAAAGCGCATCCGCTTTTCTCGGGGTTTGTAAAAGCCTCACTTGAACATAAAGAAGGAAAAAACAAGTAATTAAAAAATGGAATATTGTTAAGCCATGGAGTGTACCGAATTTGTGTAAATGAAATAGCTTAGTAATTGCTTAACATAATATAAAAGCGGAATATATAAAATTGTCACATTGATATAATTATGAGTGTATTCAGCTTAAAACAAAACCGGCGCCGTATCAAAAACGGCGCCGGTTACTTATATATATGGTAATAATTTTACTAGTAGTTATGGATTTTATCTTTGCACGCGGCCGGAACCGTCACCGCCGGCAAGTTTTGCGACCTCGTCAACGCTTACCTGGTTAAAGTCTCCCTCGATTGAGTGCTTAAGGCAGCTTGCGGCAACAGCAAATTCAATTGAATTCTGAGGAGCGTATTCCATAAGTGAAGAATAAATAAGACCTGCTCCGAAACTGTCTCCTCCGCCGACACGGTCAACAATATGAATCAAATAATTCTTGCTGAAATAATAATTTCCATTTTCAAAAAGCATAGCCGCCCAATTGTTATCATTTGCTGAAATAGAACCGCGAAGAGTAATAGCGACTTTTTTAAAACCAAAACGGTCAGCAAGCTTTTTCGCAACATCCTTGTATCCCTCATGGTTTACTTTACCCGTTGTAACATCGGTATTATCAGCTTTAATACCAAATACGTCGCTGGCGTCCTCTTCGTTTGCAATACATACGTCAACGTATTCCATAAGGCCTGCCATTACCTGGCCTGCTTTTTCTTTTGTCCAAAGATTTTTTCTGTAATTAAGGTCACAGCTTACTGTTATGCCTTTAGCTTTTGCAGCCTTACATGCATCAAGGCAAATTTCCGCAACGCCATCGCCAAGAGCGGGAGTAATACCTGTGAAATGAAACCAGTCGGCACCGTCGAAAATGCTGTTCCAGTCAAAATCATTTTTAACGGCTTTGGCAATAGCCGAACCTGCACGGTCATAGATAACTTTTGAAGGACGCTGGCTTGCGCCTTTTTCAAGAAAATATATACCGACTCTGTCTCCGCCGCGGGTGATTTTGCTTGTGTCAACGCCAAACCTGCGGAGTGAATTTACAGCTGCCTGACCTATATCATGTTTGGGAAGTTTTGTAACGAAGGAAGCATTCAATCCGAAATTTGCAATAGAAACGGCTACATTAGCCTCTCCTCCGCCGTAAGTAGCACCTAATGAATCCGCCTGAATAAAACGGTAATATCCTTCAGGGGCCAACCTTAACATAATCTCACCAAAAGTAACAACCTTTTTCATTTTCTGTTTATCTCCTTTATATCCTTATATTTATATAGCTTATTTTTGCAGCAAATGAATAGCAAATCCGCATATTTCGTCTTTTAAATAAATAACGCTCATTTCACCTTTTGCATTAAATTTTTCTGTATCATGATTAAACTCAAAACCCTGTGATTCAAGATAATTAACAGCTCTTGATACATTATTTGTTTTTATTGCAAGATGACCGTGCTTTCCAACAAAGGGAGTTTTCATAATTTCAAAATACTTATCTGCAAAAATACAACCCTTGTGAGGGATGTTCTTAAATCCAAAGAGACTTTCAAACATTTTTGCCGCTTTTAAAGCCTCGTCCTCATTTTCGGCATTGATACCTACGTGGGCAAGTTCAAAACCAAGCATTATTTCAACAGCCTCGTGTGTCAAGTCGCGGATTTTATCAAATTCTCCCGCATCAATTAGCGCATTGTTTACCATCCAGCTGCCACCGCAGGCTATAATTTTCGAAAAATCAAGATATTCATTGAGATTTTTGGAGTTTATACCTCCGGTAGGCATAAACTTTATATTTGTATAAGGAGCCGCCATAGCTTTTATCATTGCAATGCCGCCTGCCGCCTCCGCCGGAAAGAATTTTACAACATCAAGTCCAAGTTCAATTGCCTGTTCAATATTACTGGGATTTGCACAGCCGGGAACTACCGGAATACCGTTATCAACACAATATTTTACAACCTTAGGATTAAGCCCCGGACTCACAATAAATTTTGCGCCTGCTTTTACCGCTCTGTCAACCTGTTCGGTTGTCAAAACAGTACCTGCTCCCACAAGCATTTCAGGATAAGCCTCACTTATTGCTTTTATTGCAGCCTCAGCGGCATCTGTTCTGAATGTAATTTCAGCGCATGCCAGTCCCCCGTTACAAAGAGCTTCTGCAAGAGGAACAGCATCCTTTGCATCATCAATTTTTACCACAGGAACAATCCCAATGGCACTGATTTTCTTTAAAATATCATTCATATAGAAATACAACCTTTCCTTGCGGTATAAATTATAGTAGTATAAAACCGCAAACATAATAAGTTTATTATAATACTATGGGAAAATTTTGTCAAGTCTATTGAAACAAAAAAGCAAAAAAAAAGCATCATTTTTAAGAAGAATTGCGTATAAGAAAAGGCAAAAAAGATAAAATAGCAATCAGAGGGAGATGAAAAAATGAAAAGGTTGCTATGCATATCAATCTTGCTTTTGCTCATGGTCTTTAACGGGTGTACCAATCGAAGTTATGAAGATCAAAAACAAATGACAGACAATGCGCCAAAAAAAGAAAATACTACCGCAGAAAATAATACAAATACGGAAAATGGAGGAAACGGCAATAATAACGCCGGCACGGAAAACCAAAATAAGGCAGCGGCAAAAGAGGAAGTTATCTCAACCTTTGAAACGCCCTTAAAAAACGCTTCAAAGACGCGGGTAAACAATCTTAAAATCGCCTCTGACGCCATTAACGGAAAAGTTATCAAAAGCGGTGAAACATTTTCTTTTAACGATACTGTCGGAGCGACTACAAAAGAAAAAGGTTATCAGAAAGCTACGATTTTTAATCATGGAGAAAAAGAAAAAGGTTACGGCGGTGGAATATGCCAAATAAGTACAACTTTGTACAATGCAGCACAAGGTGCCAAAATGGAAATTGTGGAAAGGCATGAACATAGTGTGGATGTGGATTATATAGAAAAGGGTAAGGACGCGACCGTCGCATACGGAGGATTGGATTTGAAATTTAAAAACACGCTTGGGTACCCTGTAAAGCTGGAAACGGCTGTAGAAGCAAATAGGGTACTTGTAAATATATATATTATCAAGTAAAATTCATCTGCGCGGCATTATTAAAAAGGGGGTATTTATGGGTATATCCACAATTTATAAATGTATTAATATTAAATATTGGCGAAATATGTATAAAAATGTTATTTTTATGTTGACATGTTAACTTATTTGTGATATAATCAAGTTACATTCGAATTATATGAATGAAATACTGAATATCAGAAAGAGGGAAGTTTTATGAGCGAACAAGTTTCTTTATCTCAGGGGTATCAAACACCAACCGCACCGGTAGGGCAATTAAAAACAAATAGGGGATTGCTGAAGTATATACTTCTTGGTATAATTACGCTTGGCATTTACCCTATAATTCTGTTTTCATCAATATCAACTGATATTAATATTATTGCGAGCAGATACGATGGAAGAAAAACTATGCATTATTGTTTGTTAATTTTTCTTATCTCACCTATTACTCTTGGAATTGCTTACATAGTGTGGATGCATAAACTTTGCAACAGAATTGGATTTGAATTGCAGAGGCGCAATATTTCTTATGATTTTAATGCATCAACTTATTGGTTATGGGGTGTTTTAGGTTCATTTATTATAGTAGGTCCTTTTATTTTTTTCCATAAATTATTCAGCGCAATGAATAGCTTATCTGAACAGTATAATATTAATGGTTAAAAAGAATATCCTTTTGCATAAACAGATGTTATTTAAAAAAATTATATAAAGGTATTGACAAATTAAAACTTTTATGTTAAGATGATATAAACCGTTGAGAAGGAGTAAGTAAGTTTCACCTCTTCTTTAAGAGAGAGTCGCAGACGGTGTGATTGCGGCAAAGAATATGAAGCTGAATGGACCTTCGAGGGCAAAAGGAAATGAGTGGAAACGCTCAGAGTATGTGCGACGGAGTATGGCTCTTCGTAAACAAAAGTCTGCGTATGATAGTACGCTTTAAGCGAGCAGGGTTTCCTGCTAAGCCGGGTGGCACCGCAAGAGTTTTTTCTGCTCTTGTCCCAGCATTTTATTATGTGGGACAGGAGTTTTTTTATTGCTTTTTGTCCCAAAGGAAAGGTGATATAAAAATGTTAGAAAAAATTTGTCTTAAGAAGAAAGAAAGCCTAAAACGATGGCGTCTGGATAAGAAACTTTGGTGCGGGTTAATAATTTAACAATTAAAAAATCATGGGTTGATATAATTGAAAAACCCCGGGCGTATGGATTTTAAAATTATACGCTTGGAGATAATTTGGAAATAATAAAAAGTGAATAAAAAAGGAGAATATATATATGAAAAATCTTAAAAAAACTGCGGCGTTGATATGCGCGTTAATCACTCTTATGGCAGTATTGGGAGGATGCGGAAATAAAAACAATACTTCCGATAAGACCAGCAAAGTGCTGAAATATAAATTTGGTATTATAACTATGGTTGAAAACGGTGCGTTTACGGATATGAAAAAGGGCATTATCGAAGGAATGAACAAAGCAGGTTATACCGATAAAAACGCAGTGTTTGATTATCAGTGTGCAGGAGGCGACGCAGGAACCCTTCAGACGATAGTCAACTCCATGAATGACGGAACATATACCGCTGTCTTCTGTATTGCGACACCTACTGCCCAGGCATTTGTTAATCTTGCCAGCAAAACTCCGTGCTTTTTCTGTGCGGTTTCGGCACCTGTCGCCGCCGGAGTTATTACTAATTTGAAGTCTCCAGATAAAAATGCTACAGGCGCGTCAAACGCAATTCCCGTAAAAGATATACTTTCGCTTTCAGATACCGTAACTCCCGGAATTAAAAAATGGGGTCTTATCTCAAGCGGAACGGAAACTAATGCCACAAACACAATAACTATGGTCAAAGAAGCTCTTAAACAGAAAGGTATAGAATACCACGAGGTTTTTGCCGAAACTTCATCTGATGTCGCTACGGCTGCAAAAGCGCTTGTTGACGCGAAATGTAATGCGGTATTTGTTCCAAATGACTCTGTAATTCAGTCCGGGGTTTCATCTCTGGCGGATATTTGCAATACCGCAGCCATACCTACCTATACATCCTCGGCAACTACGGTAAAATCGGGCTGTTTTTCAGCTATTGCCATAGACGATGTAGAAATAGGAAAGCTTACAGCCTCAATGTGCGATAAATATATAAAGGGAACACCTATTAAAAAAATCGAAACTATAGTGTGTGATATAAATTATTGTTCGGTTTATATAAATTCTTCAGTCAAAGAAAAACTTGGAGTTAAAATTCCGGCCAGTGTTAAATCAGTAAAATATATTAATCAATAAACATTTGCAGAGGCGAAATGCCTCCATAGTTCTGTAAGAGATCGGACGCGCTCTAATAGAAAGGATAATGTTATAATGCTGTATTTTTTCGGAGAATTGCCGACAGGTTTGGTGTTTGCTATGCTTGCGCTTGGAATATACATAAGTTTACGCATACTTAATGTGCCTGATCTTACGACAGAAGGCAGTTTTGGAGTAGGAGTTATTTTGGGCAGTATTGCGGGAATGACACTGAATCCTCTTGCCGCTATTCCAGTTGCCCTTATAGCGGGGGCGGCGGCGGGTCTCGTTACCGGGGTCCTGCAAACAAAGCTGAATATTCATCCTGTACTTGCGGGTATAATAACAATGAATATCTTTTACAGCATAAATTTACTTTTGATACATATAGGGTCAGCAGCATTTGCGGGCGTAAAGTCAACCAATATCTATATGTCAGGCAATACAATATTCAGTAAGGCGGCATCAATGTTAAATATAAATTTGAACAGTGCCCAGGGGACATGGCTTAAACTTATTATTTTATTCGCTTTTACTGTGATAGTTTCAGGTATATTGATATGGTTTTTCAGTACAAATCTTGGGCTTGCCATTAGGGCAACGGGAAACAATCCGGATATGGTAAGGGCATCCTCAATAAACGTAATTCGCACTAAAATCATAGGCTTGTGTATTTCTAACTCGCTTGTAGCAATGTCCGGTGCTATGCTTGCACAATTGCAGGGCTTTGCCGATTTTGGATCTGCTACGGGTACTCTTATACGGGGACTTGCGGCTGTTATCCTCGGCGGAGCGATATTTAAATACCGTAATATACCTGTCGGGGTCATTTCCGCCATTGCAGGCGCCGTCATTTATCAGCTCTTGGTTGCTGTGGTAGTGAGGTATCAGATTTTTGGGGTTAACAGTTCGGATTTAAAAAGCCTCACTATTGCGGCTATAATGGCGATCGTTCTTGCACTG
>JAUZPZ010000209.1 GCA_030705675.1 Bacillota bacterium | reverse complement strand
TTGCACGCTGCTTAACAGCGTTCATAAAATAAGCCGTGAAAACAGGCGGGCAATAGAATATTTTATGAGTGAGGGTGGCAGGTTTGCCTTTGCAAGCGGGAGAGCACCGAAAAATTTAGTAAGGTTTTTTGACGATATAACTCCCAATATGCCCGCAATATGTTATAACGGCGCTATAATTCACGATTATAAAACCGATGAAACTATTTATAAAAAGAAGCTGGTACCGCAGGTAAAAGAAATTGCGGCAAAAGCACTTAAAGAGATACCCGAGGTGGGGGTAGTCGTGGATACTGAAAAGGAAATATATTTTCTTAATCATACCGAAGGAATTAACCAGTTTGTTGAAGTCGTGGCGAACACTCCAAAATATACAGAGGCGGAAAATATAAAAGAGGACTGGCTGAAGCTGTCATTTTGGATAAGACCTGAGAAAATTGGCATAACGGAAAATTTTCTTGAAAGTGTCGATATGCCGCCTGAAACATGGAAACTTCGTACATATTCCTGGGCATATGAGGTTTTAAATTCAAAGTCGGACAAGGGAACGGCCATTAGTGAATACAGAAAACTGTATCCCGGATGCAGGATTTTCGCGGTTGGCGACAATGAAAATGATATAGGGATGCTGAAAAACGCCGATATTGGGTTTGCAATGGCAAACGCTCAAGAAAATACAAAAAAATATGCAGATGTGGTACTTGACTCGGATTATACGCAAAGCGCGATGGTTGAAGTCGTGGAAAGAATACAAAAGATGATCCGCTGATGCGGCAAAAAATTTGTTTTGAATTATAATAAGCTATGCCTGAAAGCCGGTTGGATATGCTGTTTAACCGGCTTATTTAGGGCGAATTCTATAAAAAATATCCTTTCAGGTTTGATTGGCGGGTATAGCCAATTCTTGCTTGAAAGGATATTTTTTTATTTTTGGACGGAAATTTTCAGCGGGAACGGCTTTTGGCGGTTTTAGGCTATTATTCTCCTGAAAGGGGATTTTTCTTTATTGCATATTTTGCATCTTCATCGTTAAGATGTGTATAGATCTGTGTTGTTGAAAGGCTTTCATGACCGAGTATTTGTTGGATTATAAGTAAATCGGCTTCGGCATATTGATAAAGAAGGGTGGCGGCAGTGTGACGCAGTTTGTGGGGAGAATATTTACTGCTGTCTAATCCGGCGCTTTCAAGGCAGTTTTTTACTATGCACCATACCATTTTTGTACTCAAGCGCTTTTTGTTCCTCGATATAAAGAGGGCATCACGATCTGAAACCCTGTCGGCGGGGCGTACCCGTAGATAATTATTAATGGCAAGCCGGCAAGCTTTGTTAAGATACACTGTTCGTTCCTTTCCGCCTTTTCCGAAAATTATTATAATATCTTCTTTTATATCACTTATGTT
>JAUZPZ010000208.1 GCA_030705675.1 Bacillota bacterium | reverse complement strand
AGCATATCTTAATTATAATACTGTGCTTATGCCTTATCTCTTAAAATTCAAAAGAGCCATGTTTTTACACACAGCCCCTTTACTTTATTAATTTACTTTACGGAATCTTTTAAAGCTTTGCCAGCTTTAAAAGCGGGAGTAGTTGTAGCCGGAATGGAAATTTCTTTACCTGTCTGAGGGTTCTTTCCTTTTCTTGCCGCTCTTTGTCTTGTTTCAAATGTGCCAAAACCAACAAGCGCAACCTTGTCGCCCTCTTTAAGAGCACCAGTAATACCGGCAATTGTAGCATTCAAAGCTTTTTCTGCATCCTTCTTAGAGAGCTCTGCCGTTTCGGCAATTTTCGAGATTAATTCAGCCTTTGTCATTTTAACTTTCCCTCCATCATTTGTTTTTCATAGTTACCGTACCTCAAAGTACAGCTACCGTCCTAAGTTTTTAGTCTGAAATGTATTTTTTGTAAAATACTTCCAACAACTTTGACAGAAACATTATATACCCATTTGTAAAAAAAGTCAATAGTTATTAAATTTTTTCTTTAAATTTTATTAAATTTTATTAAGTTTTTGGCATCTTTTTCCGTTTTAAGGTGGAAATTCACCAAAAGCGGCCTCTTACCTGTGGTATTTTATGTTCATTAATATCCAGCTGTTATTTATTTTGCCATATTACATTCTTATTTATTTCAATATCAAGTCTTCCGTTTCGTTCTTTCTGGGTCTTGTCATAAGACTTGCAAGACAGTCATTTACGTTTTTGCCTTCATAGAGTACGCCGTAAATGGCATTTACAATAGGCATTTCCACACCAACTTTTTTAGCAAGGTTATACGCGGCAACAGTAGCGGGGACTCCCTCTACCACCATTTTCACTTCGTCTATTGCCTCTTTTGCGGTCTTTCCCTGCCCTATAAGAATACCTGCCCTTCGATTTCTCGAATGCATACTTGTACATGTAACTATTAAATCACCCATGCCGGTGAGTCCAAAAAATGTTTCAAGACGCGCGCCCAATTTTATTCCAAGCCTTGAAATTTCCGTCATTCCGCGCGTCATAAGAGCGGCTTTTGCATTATCTCCCATGCCCATTCCGTCCAATACTCCGACACATAGAGCAATTATGTTTTTTAACGCTCCGCCAAGCTCAACTCCAATAATATCGTTATTTGTGTAAACGCGGAAATAGTCCGTCATAAATATTTCCTGAGCAAACTCCGCTGTCTCATCACTTGCGCTTGCCGCAACATTGGTAGTTATCATACCGCGCGCAACCTCTTCCGCGTGCGACGGTCCGGAAAGCACAGCAACATCAACGCCCGGTATGACCCTGCATATCACCTGGGAAATACGTTCCTGTGTATTGGCGTCAAGTCCCTTTGACACTGTCACCAGTTTCTGACTTTTTATATCTATATATTTTGCGATTTTT
>JAUZPZ010000207.1 GCA_030705675.1 Bacillota bacterium | reverse complement strand
GGCATGCCGGACACCCTGAAAACGAGAGATGCGACGCGCTTGCGGTAGCGGCGGCGGAAGGAAACAACCTTCAAAAAGATGAAAATTATTCTTAGAGCATATAAAGTTTTGTATGCCGTACAATGAATTCTTGGATAATATATCAAGAATAATGATATACTTATTATACCGGCTTTTTAATTAAGCTTTTACAAAGGATTTTGAAAATGAAAAAAGGACTTATATACATAATAATTTCGGCCGTTATTTTTTCTACATTTGAGCCTGTTTCAAAACTTATTACAGGTAACATAAGCTCAATAGGAATTACCTGCATAAGGTTTTTCATAGGCTCTCTTATCCTTATGCCGTTTGCTTTGGCAAAGCAAAAGAAAGATGGCATAAAACTTGCCAAAAAGGATTTTTTAATATTGACCTTTCTTGGAATACTATGTGTATGCGTAAGTATGTTGCTTTTGCAGTATGCGGTAAAATTTGCGGGCTCTGCCGCCGTTATCGGAATTATTTTTTCTTCAAACTCGGTATTTACAATTATTTTTGCCATACTTTTTTTAAAGGACAAAATGACAATGCAAAAGGCAATTGCTCTTATTTTGTGCATAGTGGGTATTTTAATTTGTGCCGATATGAAGGTAACAAGTTTTTTATCCTCAATACTTGCCGTTTTAGCGGCTCTCACCTTTAGCCTTTACACTGTTTTAAGCAAAAAATATACAACAAAAATCTGCGGCATTATTCAAACAGGCTATTCTTTCTTAATAGGCAGTATAGTGTTAATTTTTTACCTGTTTGTAAGTTCTTCAATAAGCGGCGAAACTGTTGTAAGTTTTATTGATCTTAAAAGCATTTTCGTTTTGATATATTTAAGTGTAGCCGTCACCGGAATCGGATACTGGAGCTTTTTTCGGGCAATGGAAAAAGCCTCCGCTATGGCAGCCTCCTTTGTGTTTTTTATAAAACCTATACTTACTCCTTTTGCGACATACATTGTAACGGTGTTGTTTAGTTTGAAATCCGGTGCAAATCCCTTTACATTAAGAAATTTTATTGCCATTATCTTTGTTCTTATCGGTTCATACCTTATAACTTACCAAAAAAAGACTGACAAAACAGGGCTGAAAATATGAAAATATAAGGAGAGTTACTATGCTTAAAAAACTTGGATTTGGTCTTATGCGCCTTCCTTTGAAGAACGCAGGCAATCAGTCCGATATTGATATGGACGCTTTTAAAGAAATGGTGGACACTTTCCTTGAAAGGGGATTTAATTATTTTGATACAGCATATATGTACCATGATTTTAAGAGTGAAATCGCTATGCGGGAAGCCCTTGTGAAACGCCACCCGCGAGGCACATATACCGTTGCGTCAAAACTGCCTACAATGTTTCTTAAAGAAACAAGCGATAATGAACGTATATTCAGCGAGCAG
>JAUZPZ010000206.1 GCA_030705675.1 Bacillota bacterium | reverse complement strand
TTAATTATGTGTTATTTAGTAACAAGCATTGAAAACCGCATAAAATAAGGCTTTATTGCGTACAGTTACACGCAGTAAAAGTGGTTAAGGGCAACTCATAACCCGGAGGTCGCGTGGTTCAAATCCCGTCCCTGCACCCAATAAAATAAAAGGCTTTCAAGAAATTTGGGAGCCTTTTATTTTTTTCGTCATTTACTTCGAATCATTGTTTTTGGTCGGAATAAAGCTTTTGATATACAGAAACCCCTTTACTTCTTTTTCTAGCATATGTGCGGATACTGAAAATTTCAAAACACAAAGAAACACAAAAATTGCTTGATACCTTAAACGAGAATAATACCCTTATATCTGAATTTGATGAAAGCCTGTTTTACAGCTTGGTGGATGTCATAACTGTGAAATCCGATAAGAAAATGGTTTTCAAGTTTAAAGACGGCTCGGAAATACAATGGAATATATAATCTAATATAGATAAGAACCCGCAGTAATGTTTGAATACACTGCGGGTAATTTTTGTGCAATATTTCGTCATATTTTGGCGTTTATGTCAATGGACAAATATGGTACGAAGTGATATAATAACTTTAATTGTATATTTTTTGTTTATTAAAAACAGGATTTATAATTTTGAATTTAGCCTTAGAGCAAAGTTTGACGGGTGGCTGTGATTTTTTGATTTATTAGTTTTTTATGTTTACCCAAACTATTGATAAAAAACCTTAAAAGACACTCTGCAAAAACAGAGTGTCTTAAAAAATACTTTGCCGCCGGTTATTTGTTTCTGTAGTTTTTGAGTGTCTTGTACATAATCCATACATATGTAATAATGAATATTACCCATACGATGGAAATGTATTTTAAAAAAAACTGTGAGAAGTATGCGCCGAGGATAATGCCAAATGAACATAGGCAAACTTTAAACCAACCATAGTCCCAAGCGTTATATTTTTTTGCCGCCGTTAGTAAATTATCGATTAGCTTTTTCATTACGAACACCTCCCATTCATAGTAATATTATATACCCAAAATAGTATAATTACAACAACTTTTTGATAAGTTGCCGGTTATCTCACTTTCACAGTATCGGGGAAATCAAAATCTGTAAACTATTGACAAAGAACCAAAACAAAATCGTGTAAAAACGTGTAATTTAAAAACGAGTATGAAAAAACCCGCTAAAAATAGCGGGTTTTTTTATATTGGTGGAGAGGGGTGGATTCGAACCACCGAAGCAAGAAGCAGCAGATTTACAGTCTGTCCCCTTTGGCCACTCGGGAACCTCTCCATACAAAAACAAAAATGGAGCTGGTGATGGGACTCGAACCCGCGACCTGCTGATTACAAATCAGCTGCTCTACCAATTGAGCTACACCAGCATATTTTTATTTTTTACAACATCATTAACTGACCCTCTTATTATACCATGACTTATAAAGCTTGTCAATACTTTTTTTAAAAATTC
>JAUZPZ010000205.1 GCA_030705675.1 Bacillota bacterium | reverse complement strand
GTATACGTTGCCGAGGAAGAAGAGGTGTTGCTTATTGTGCCGTTTGTAGCTTCCCAGTAAACAAAAGAATACCCTGTTGCCGGAGTAGCGGTTATGGTAACCTGCTCGCCTTGTGCGTAACGGCTTCCGGCAGAAACTGTACCGCTACCCGTTGGCGCTGCAATGGTTTTGATTATGTATTTACCGTCAAGGGGGGTATAAAGGTTTATTGTTCCGTTTGTAATATTAACCAGCCGTTCGCCGTCGAGATCGTCAATTCCGCCGTGTTTGGTAGCGGAAGACTCAATGGTTACAGTGACAGAAGTTTCACCATCGGCGGCGGTATCTTTTACGGTAAATTGAAGGTATAACAGTACACCTCCGACTGTAATAGGGGTCATGCCTAAATTTTTAGATATAAAGTAAAAACCGAGTTTGGTGTTGTCGCCAGGTACTGCGTCAAGACCTGTACTGCCAAGTGCAATACAGCCGGTACGTACGCCGCTTATAAATTCAAGCTTATTGGGGTCATAATTTATATTAAAAGCCCCTGCTGTCGCGCCCGAATTTTCCGAAATACTGATGGGCACAAGTATGGTTTGTCCTTGAGCCGCCGTCGCGCTACCTACAGTAAGAGAAACCGGCACGCGCCGTACAAATACTACATCTATTATCATATCCGACGAAACATCCGCGACGGAAACAACTCCATTCGTATAAGAAGCACCTGTAGAGACATGATCGAAATCATATCCGGCAACAGGAGTGACATTGAATGAGACGGGAGAGCCGTCACTTACAGTAATTGTTTTCGTGCCGTCGCTTTCCGCGTTGGTAATTGTACAGTAAGTGGGTACAAGTTTGACCGTATGTGTGTTGGCAATCATTTCAAAAGAATAAGTTGTGGAGGTTACTCCGTTATCTGATATTATATACAGGCATTCGCCAACCTTCACAGGAAGGATGTTATCGCCGTAGAGCATTTTTATTTCGGTGTCATCAATATACACGCTGTATTTTGCGCCTGCTTCCCCGGTAACATTTACCGTGACCGTACCGCTGCGCGGAGTTTTAACGGTATATGCAGTGTTATCAAGAGAAATTTCCGGCGAAACTTCAGCGCCGTTTACCGAAATGCCGTTAAGAACAGCGTTTTCATTACCTTCACAGGTTATGCCGAATGAGTGAAGATCGCATTTATATTTATTGACAAACAGCTGGGGGTAAGTATCGCTCTTTCCGTTAGAAATCAGACCGTTTACAGTCACAGTATAAGTGGAAAGTTCGGAACTTGTATTTACAGAATATGTAAGAGAAGTTGTAGAGGTTTCCACGTTTTCAGTAATATCAATCCGCGCGAATAAAGTCGCTTCATTGGTAGCATCGTTTATGTAATAGTACGATATAATGCCTAAATCTACGTTGTCGCAGACCATGAAATGGGAGTAATTAGCAAAGTCGGGGTTCATTATAAAACGTTTTGAATTTGTACC
>JAUZPZ010000204.1 GCA_030705675.1 Bacillota bacterium | reverse complement strand
TGACTTATAAAGCTTGTCAATACTTTTTTTAAAAATTCAACAGAATTTTTGGAAAATTTTTTTCCTTTAAAACCGATATTTTCAATTTGAATATTTTGGGCATAAAAAGAATTGTGAAGGGTGCGATACGCTTTTATTGTATATATAAGATTATTTTTATAAATTCTAATATATAAAATATAGAAAAATTTAAAAAGAATAAAGTTATATTTTTTAGCTTTTTATAGCTTGACAATGAAAGAAAAATATGTTATAATTGTTTCCGAACAAATGTTCATAAATGCGATGGAAAAATTGGACATAATAATGTTAGAAAAGGAAGTGACAGAAATGTCGGAATTCAGGTTAGTAAGCAATTTTAAACCTACCGGAGACCAGCCTCAGGCTATAGAGGCGCTGTCGCGTGGCGTCAGGGAAAATATAAAAGCGCAAACTCTTATGGGAGTTACGGGTTCGGGAAAGACTTTCACAATGGCAAATATTATTGCAAATGTGGGCAAGCCCACACTTGTGCTGGCGCATAATAAAACTCTTGCGGCGCAGCTTTGCGGCGAGTTTCGAGAATTTTTTCCGAACAGTGCGGTAGAATATTTTGTATCTTACTATGATTATTATCAGCCTGAAGCCTACATTGCCGCCACAGATACTTATATAGAAAAAGATTCTTCAATTAATGACGATATTGATCGTCTTCGCCATTCGGCGACGGCTGCACTTTTTGAGCGGAGAGATGTTATAATTGTTTCTTCGGTGAGCTGTATATATTCTTTGGGAGACCCTATTGATTATAAAAATATGGTAATTTCCATGAGACCCGGTATGACCCTTGAGAGAGATTCGCTACTTAAAAAGCTTGTTGATTTGCAATATGAAAGAAACGATATTGATTTCAGCCGGGGAAAATTCCGTGTGAGGGGAGAAGTTGTGGAAATATTCCCGGCAGGGGCGAGCGAAAAGGTAATAAGAGTGGAATTTTGGGGAGATGAAATTGATCGTATATCTGAGGTAGAGCTTATTACTGGTAATATCGTGAGAACATTGAGCCATGTTGCAATTTTTCCTGCGTCTCATTATGTTACAACAAGAGAAAAGCTTGATCTTGCCATAGAAGATATAAAGGAAGAACTTGAGCAGCGAAGCTGTGAATTTGCAGAGCAGGGGAAGCTGCTCGAAAAACAGAGAATAGAACAAAGAACAAATTATGATATTGAAATGTTACAGGAAATCGGCTTTTGTTCGGGCGTTGAGAATTATTCCCGACATATGAGCAGAAGAAAACCGGGAAGCACACCCCAAACACTTATGGATTATTTTCCGGATGATTACCTGCTTATGATTGATGAGTCCCATGTAACAATTCCTCAAGTAAGGGCGATGTATAACGGTGATAGGGCAAGAAAGCAGAATCTTGTGGAATATGGATTTAGATTGCCGTCTGCATATGATAACAGACCGCTCAATTTTGACGAATTT
>JAUZPZ010000203.1 GCA_030705675.1 Bacillota bacterium | reverse complement strand
TCCGCTCTTACTATGTTAGTGTTCGGAAGGAAATTTTTCGCCTGATCGCTTCCTGCAATTATTCCTGAATTATATAAACTAAGAATTGTCGCGTAATTACTGTCATTCTTATTTACATCAGGCACTTCTTTAACTGTGTTGATTTTATTAAACTCGCTTTGGGGAAGTGACTTTGCAAATATGCTGGCAAGTTCCATTCTTGTCGCGGCTCTGTCATAATTATTAAAAGTGTCTGCCTTAATTATTCCGTTATCTATGGCATAGTTTACAACACTGTCATACCAGTTATTACCTTTAGTATCAAAAACACCTGTTACACCCTGATAAATATTGTAAACACGAGCTGCCATTGTTATTGCTTCCGCGACTGTAACGTTTCCTTCGGGATTAAAGTTGCCGTCGCCGTCGCCCTGCATCAGCGCAAGCTCATAGCACTGCTTTACATAGTCGTTATACCATTCTTCGGTTTTTACATCTTTATATATGCCTGTATTATATGTATTTTTTTTCGCGAAATTTTTCATATTTCCGTTTGCCGCCATTACTTCCGTGAACATGGAAAAGGCCAGTATAACAGAAAGACACATACTTAGTACTTTTTTCATGAAAACACCCCCGCAATTTATTTTTTCGTTTGTTGTAATTGTATCACACTTTTGCAATAAAATCAAGTAGATTTTTGTATGGTTTCAAAAAAATTTTTGTATTATTATTCACCCTTATTTTTCATTTTTTTTGCACAGTTTTTATAAATTCTTATATGAATTATTGTTGACTTTTTAACAGGTTGGTTGTATAATTATATTAGAAATTTCAGAAAGGACTGATTGAAAATGAAAAAAATCATTCCGCTCACTTTACTTGTAATGCTGCTGTGCGGCTTTATGACGGTGAATGCTGGAACACTAAAGGGTAATGTTTATACCTTTGACAACATTAATGCAAAAGTGACCTTCAGCTCAGAGGGAACTTATAAAAATATTAACGGAGAACCTGTGCTGATTTTCCCAAAACCCGTAACCATGAAAATTGAAGGCGAAGCCGACAACGGAATGCTTTGTGATATTAATGTTCTAAAATATTCCGATGAGGCTTTTGAGTACGAAACAGCTGACAATTTTATGGACACTGTCACACTCTATACTAACAGCGATTTTGCCGAAACCGAAGTACCCGAGGGCGCACACCTTCTTGTTCTTTCCGCAAAGGACGATCGCGGAGGAGGAATACCCATTATTGTCGGAGATATTAAAATCAACAAAATAAATCTCCCCGAAAATGCTAAAATAAGTGGATGGGCAACAAAGGAAGTATCCGAAGCGTTTGACAGCGGTCTTATAACCACCGAATTATACAATAACAATGATTACCAGAGAAATATTACCCGGGGTGAATTTGCTCATGTTATGGCTGCTTTGCTGGAACAGGCGGGTATAAGTTATGATAAATACATAAAAGGTCTTGGCGTAAACCCGATTGCGAACTTTGCAGATACCAAAAACGATTTT
>JAUZPZ010000202.1 GCA_030705675.1 Bacillota bacterium | reverse complement strand
CAATAGATGTGTTACATTAAGAAATTAAAAAAATAGTAGCGAATAGAGAAATTCTGTGTTATAGTTAAGTTACCACACAAAAACACACACAGAAAGAGGTATCTATTCGCTATGAATACAATAACACAAACTATGCGCTTTTGTCAAGCCCTAATCGAATATTCTTTAAAATATGGTGTTACTAAAGCTGCCATACGCTACAAAACCAACCGTCAATATATTTACCGTTATCGCCCGCTTCATTGGAAAGCACCTATTGAATATGTCAAAGCTTTTCTAAATGATGGCGAACTTTTTAATTAATTTTGTAACACATCATTGACAAACCTACAAAATATCCACGTATCACGTGAACTTAAATGCAATATAAAGTAATCAACTTTTCAAAAATATTTTTGTTGTTATCAGATGAGCATATTGATTATTTTAATGTAAAACTATTGACAACTATGTAACTATATGGTATACTTATAACAGTTCTTCGGGGCGGGGTGAAATTCCCCACCGACGGTAAAGTCCGTGAACGGGTCTTAATTGACCCGCCGATTTGGTGAAATTCCAAAACCGACAGTAAAGTCTGGATGAGAGGAGAATTTTCAGAAATTTTCTGGAAAAGCGTATAAACACCCCGCGAGCTAATTTATATCTCGGCGGGGATTTTTTATTTCCAAAAAAAGGTTCATTGATTCCCACGCCCTCAAGGCGCAGTCGGTTCCAATCGACTTTTTTATTTCCCGCTTTAATGAAAGGTTCTGATAATAATGAAACTTACAACAAAAAAAATGGTGCTAATCGCTTCCTTCGCGGCAATTTCAGTAGTATTGATGTTTTTTGAAACTTCGTTGCCGATTTTTCCGAGTTTTCTGAAAATTGACATTAGTACGGTTATCGTATTATTATCCGGATACATAATTTCCCCGGTATCCGCAATAATAGTCGCCCTGATAAAGGACTTCCTACACCTTCCACTTTCTCAGACAGAAGGAATCGGGGAACTTGCTGACTTTTTAGTGTCTGCTCCTTTCGTGTTTACGGCGACAATTATAAGCAAGAAGCTCATTATGAAAAAAAAGGTTTATGCAACAATTATAGGGCTTATCGTCGGCATAGCAGTGTCTGGAGTCGTGGCAATCGCCGTCAATTACTGGCCTATTCTTCCGCTTTATTCAAAGACGATGATGCCGATTGAAGCTATTGTAAAGATGGCAGCGGAAATAAATCCGCATATTGTAGACAAACTTACACTTTTAATTTATGTATATCTTCCTTTTAATCTGCTTAAATTTTCACTTGTGTCTGTGCTTGCCTTTTTTATATATCTTAAAGTAATTAAAATACCACTGTTTCATTTGAATAAAACTTTAAAATAAGTATCTGATATTTTTTTATTTTGGGATACCATATGTGTTATAGATGCCGCTATGGTAATAACCGCAATGGAATCTGAGAGGGCTGAAGAATAATTCTGAATAAAAAAGGAATAAATTATCCATATCAAAGTATTTATAAGCAGACTT
>JAUZPZ010000201.1 GCA_030705675.1 Bacillota bacterium | reverse complement strand
GCATGGTATTTTGAGGGACGTGCTTTAATTTTATTCTGTTATTTTAAAATAGCATTCAGGCCTGCGGTCTCTGAATAATCCCCAATCCACGCGCGCTTTGTCGATTTTATCCAAATCAAATTCATGAATAAGTATTTCTTCACCGTCTCGCGACGCGCTTTCCACTATTTCTCCGGTCTCGCCGCAAATAAAAGATGAACCGTAAAAATTCAAAGAGGAGTGCTGACCTGCGTTTTCGGCGCATGGCTGAACATTTTCCACACCATAGCGGTTTGCGGCAATAACAGGAAGGATATTTGCCGCCGCGTGGCCTTGCATACATCTTCTCCAATGGGGCATACTGTCGCATTCAAGTATCGGTTCCGAGCCTATTGCGGTGGGGTAGAATAAAAGTTGCGCTCCGTCTATTGCCATACACCTTGCCGCCTCGGGAAACCATTGGTCCCAGCAAATGCCTATGCCAATTTTAGCGTATTTTGTATTCCACACCTTAAAACCCGTGTTTCCGGGCGTGAAATAAAATTTTTCCTGATAACAATGGTCGTCAGGAATGTGAGTTTTTCTGTATACACCCAAAATCTCCCCGTCGGCGTCGATTACCGCTACGGAATTGTAGAGTACATTTTTATCCCTTTCGTAAAAACTTAACGGTATTACTACCGACAGTTCTTTGGCGAGTTTCCTGAAAAGAGTAACAGCCGCGTTCTTATCAACGGAGCGCGCAAAATCATAATATTCATACTGCCGTTCCTGGCAAAAATACTGTGTTTCAAACAGTTCCGGAAGTAAAATTATATTCGCTCCTTTTTCTGCCGCCGCTGCAGTAAGCCGCTTTGCGGTTGAAAGATTTTCCGTTATATCGGTCGTGCATTTCATCTGAAGGGCCGCTACGGTAACTTTTTTCAAATTAAACCTCTCCTCTCGGTATCTGCTGGGTTATGCAATGAATATTTCCGCCGCCTACGATTATATCGCGGGCGTAAATGGGGATAATTTTTCTTTCAGGACAGACCTTTTCCAATATTTCTAAAGCGCACCGGTCGCTTTCAGCGTTTTCATTGCCAAACTGGGGCAATATTACAGCCACGTTTGAAAAATAAAAATTAACATAGGACGCCGCAAGACGCTCTCCGGCTTCTCTTGCATCCTCACCCTCCTCAAATTCAAACCCGTCAAGCTCATATTGGGATATACAAACGGGAAAGTCAGGAACGGGCAGTTTATGAATGACAATATTTCTTCCGGCGGCGTCCGTTGAGTTTTGCAAAACATCGAAAGAGTGCCGTGATATTTCATATTGAGGGTCATTTTCGTTATCGCTCCACGCAAGGAGGACTTCTCCGGGACGGACAAATGCGCATATGTTATCCACATGGCCGTTGGTTTCATCATTGTATATCCCTTCAGGAAGCCATATTATTTTTTTTACGTTAAGATACTTTTTTAAAGTGTCCTCTATCAAACACTTGGAAAGTTTCGGGTTTCTGCCGCGGCTTAACAGACAGGACTCTGTAGTTATAAGCGTGCCCTGACCGTCAGAATGTATG
>JAUZPZ010000200.1 GCA_030705675.1 Bacillota bacterium | reverse complement strand
TTGATAAGTCCCGTCAACTGTATCGGTAAGCTGCAAAACCCCTAAAATTTCTGAAGGGATAATCTTTACCATGGCAAGAAGCCCGATAAAAGCAGAAAAAGTTATTGCCGCATAAACCCCGAATACAAAATATTTTTTGTATTTTGACGAGCAACATAAAAACACAACTATAAAAAGCAACCACTTAAAGGCTTCATCAACAGTTGCTCCAAATTCGCCCTTACCAAACACATAACCCATCAGGATTGCCGCTATGAGCAAATATACGGGAAAAACTGTTTTTGAAAAGCCGCATAACCTTAAATTAAATAGTAACCATGCGGCAGCCGTAATTACAGCAATAAAGGTAAATATTCCGTAAAAACAACCCTGCATTGCTATAATAAAAAAACCAAGTGCGAATAAATAAACAGAAGAAATACCGCTTGTTTTCATATCCCGTAAGCCGTGGGAACAAGACCCGCGGAAATCCTTTCTTTGCTCATATTATATCTAATGTAATTATACATCATAAAATTTAATTTGTAAAGATAAAAATGAATAAAATTACAAGTATGTTAAATGTAAACAAATTATGCACTTGCAAATTATGCAACATACACATAGAAAAACGTGTTGCAATTTAAGGACCGAAGTGTTATAATATTAATACATATATAAATGCGAGTTTTTTATTGGAGTGACTGTTTTTGACTATTTTAGAACGGATTAACAGTGGTGAAAGTATAAAAGATTTTAATATCGACGAGCTTGAGCAGCTTGCAGTGGAAATAAGAAAATTTCTTATTGAGAAAGTATCCGAAAATGGCGGACATTTAGCTTCAAACCTCGGTATAGTGGAGCTTACCATTGCTTTATATTACGTTTTTGATTTTCCAGAAGATAAAGTTGTATGGGATGTGGGACATCAGTCATACGTACACAAAATATTGAGCGGCAGAATGAAGGAATTTGATTCGCTTAGAAAATTAGGTGGGTTATCAGGGTTTCCAAAAACCTCGGAAAGCGAATATGACTCATTTAATACCGGACATGCCAGCACATCTATTTCGGCGGCACTCGGAATGGCAAAAGCGCGCGATTTAAAGGGCGATAAAAATAATATTATTGCAGTTATAGGGGACGGTTCTCTCGGCGGCGGAATGGCATATGAGGCGATTAATGACGCCGGAAACAGCAATACAAAAATGCTAGTTATTTTAAATGACAACCATATGTCTATCTCTGAAAATGTGGGCGCTATGTCCAGATACTTAAACTCAATAAGAATATCGGGAAAATATGTTCATTTTAAACAAAAAGTTTTGACATATCTTGAGAAAAACGATCATAAAAAACTGATTAACATATTGAGAAAATTAAAAAATTCATTAAAAAGAGCCCTTATGTCCAATACCGTATTTGAAAGTCTCGGCCTTACTTATTTTGGACCGTTTGACGGGCACGATATAAAGTGGCTGGTAAAAATGCTTTACAGGGCGAAAAAAGTAGATAAGTGTGTCTTGTTTCATGTTAAAACGGTTAAGGGAAAAGGATATGCACCTGCTGAAAAACAGCCTCA
>JAUZPZ010000020.1 GCA_030705675.1 Bacillota bacterium | reverse complement strand
AGATCGTACTTTGCCAGCAAGCCCTCGCTTAAAGTCGCGCCCAGCTTGGGACGCCTTATTTTTCCGTACTTTTCAAAATGATCAAGGGCATATTTTATGGTATCGGCAGTAACTGAAAAATAAAGTCCCGATACTCCGACTCCCACTATTCCCTGAGTACTCATCCCGACAACTTCACCTTTAAGATTAATAAGCGGTCCGCCGCTGTTTCCGCCATTAAGTGTAGCGTCACTTTGGATAAGTCTGTATGCGTTATCCGCACTTCTGTTAAGTCCGCTTATTATACCTATAGTAGCTGAATTTCTGAGCGAAAAGGAAATTGGTGTTCCTATAGCAATTACCGTTTGTCCTACCTCGGCGGTGCTCATATCTGCCAGATGCGCGGTTTTAAGACCCGTTTTATCTATCTGTATAAGTGCTATATCAGCCTCACTGTCAATATTTTTTATTTTTGCTTCATAGCCATTACCATCACTCATTACCACCAAAATTCTTGTCATTGAGGCAACAACATGGGCATTTGTAAGGATAAGACCGTTTTCTCCGATTACAAAACCACTTCCGTGAGCAACGCCTTCCCCTTCTTCGCCCTTGTATTGTCCTATTATGCCAACGACATATTCCGATGCCTCGGCAACAATTTTGGGTATAATAGCGTCATTTGCCTGTGCGCTTGATACATAAGCCGTTTGTGACTTTTCATCCCATGCTACCGATCCACCCAAACTTTCGCTAACGGTACGAAGCGGCACATATACCTTGTCTCCCACCATTATCGTATCTCCGACATTTTTGCCGTCTACGACAACACTGCTTTCGGCCGACACTGCAACGGTAAACAAAACAGTAAGCGCAACGAACAACGATATTATTTTCTTCATTACATAATCCTCCATAATTGGTTGTATTATAATTATACCTCACTTACAAACATTATTCAATAGATTTATTGTAAAATTTTTATCACAAAAAAGGTTTTAACTTATAAAAAAATCTTGACATTTTTTATTCTTTGTGTTATCATATCTATGTTGCTTTTTTGTTGTATGCTTCTGTGGCTCAATGGCAGAGCAGCGGTATCGTAAACCGCAGGTTGTCAGTTCGATTCTGACCAGAAGCTCCAGCAGGCTGAGCCTGCACCCAATTTGAGCCCATACTTTTGTAGTATGGGCTCAAATTTTTTAAAGCGCAAAATTTTTTGCGTGTATCAAAAAATATCCTTCTTATAACACTCGCTTATATTAAGTGAATTTATATCTTTATACCACTCAATATAATTCCACGCACTCTCACTTATTTTAATTTCAATGGTCTTATTAGTCTTTTGCTCAATAACAGTATTAAGAATAGACTTTTTATTTCCATTTTCATAATAGAAATCAGACCATTTAAGAGCCAAAGTATCTCCTACTCGTCTGCCCAATGTAAGTCCTAATACAAAGGCTAAAAACCATTCATTTTGTTCATTGTCTCTGAAATAATCCATCATGGCTTTAATATCAGCAGGATTTTTAAATGCATGGACTTGCGTTTTTCCCGTCTTTTTAACACAATAGGTAACATCTGATATTATATACTCGCCATCATCTTTAATTGAGTATTTAATGTAAATCTGCGATCTGCCATTTGAGAATTTAAGAATACCGTCCTCTTCTGCGCTGTCTATCTCCGAAGGAAAATACTTATGGTTTTCCATAATAGCTTCTAATTCCTCAATATTATAGATATTTTCCACTAATTGTTCTTTCAATCTGTAGACAATTTTCAAAGCCACTCACCGTCCTATTCGTCTTTCTTCACATACTCACCACCGTCAACTCTTTTATTCATTTGCTTGTTTGAATATTTACCTGAATGACTATCAATAAACACCTGTCTAAAATCCGTATCTTTAGGCACTTGGGTAATACCTGCCTCTTTAATAATTTGCCATATAACCCAAACAATCCCAATAATAATTAATGCTCCCATATTCATATCCTCCTTATATTTTCCACTGATACTATCATAATTCTTCTCCTATAAAATCGTTAATTCAAATCAAATTTTCAATACCCTTAATGCTCATTATTTTCCATTACCGTCAAATTCAATCTTTCGCTGTTTAGATTGTTCATACCCATACCCATAGGCATCTGTTTCTAAAATAAATACAGCTTCACACCCCATATTAAATAACAAGGCGGGATTGGAACTTGACCATATTTTCATCTTTGTCTTATTATAATCCTCATTATCATGTACAACTCTTTATTTTTTTATAAGTTCGATTGATTTCAGGAGATTTTCATTTATCTCTATCTTTGATTGATCCTTCCACTCTTCTACCTTTTTCTCTATCTGCGAATATTGAACAAAAGAGGTTAATTCATCTCGTCCCGTACTGTTTTCTTTTTGAATAGCCGAAGACTTTTTATTAAGAAAATCTTCGTAACACCCACTGGGGTCAAACCTTTTTATAATATGATAGCCATAATCGCTTTTTACTATATCGCTTACTTCCCCTATTTTTAACGAACGTGTTGCCTCTTCAAATTGCTTCGGCATTACATCTGATTTAAATATATATCCGTCCGGGTTTGACTTCATCTCGGGATCTTCGTTATATTCGGCAAGCAGTTTGTCAAAATCTTCACCAGAATCAAGCTTTGCCTTAACTTCCTTTATTTTTGCAAGAGCTTGCTGACTGCCGTCGGATGTTTTCGTTGCATAATTTGAAAAAGCAATAAGAATATGTTTTGCCCTCATATAGTTTTTGTCATAATATTCCCTCATTTGCGCATCTGTAGGTTTATCAAGGTCAATCATACTATAAAGTTTAGTGGTAAGATAATCCTTCAGCACAACCTTGGAAACGGCTTCGTCTTTAAGCCCAAGTTCTTTTATCCTTGCAAGGTAATCTTTTTCATTACCGCTAAATCCCTGTTTTATAAAATTTTGTCTTTGTTGAGCTTTCACTTCATCACTGTGATCGGCGCCCTTTTTTATTGCCTTTTGTGCTGTAATTGTAAGCTCAATAGCATTTTTAAGCGCGGTTTCCTTTACAACCTCACCTGCATTTTTACCTTCTATCTCGGTAGTTTTCCAATAATCCTTCGTATCTTCGCCGCCTGCCGAAAGAACAGTATTTTTTGCCATCAAAATATAGTAGTTGAATTCGTCGGTTGTAATATCCTCTCCGTTTATCGTAACAACAACACCGTCTTTATTCCCGCCTTTTTTTGTGCAACCGGCAATCACAAAAGACAAACACAGAACAAGTATCAGTGCGAAAACCAACCTATTTTTCATGTCAAAACCTCCTTTGTATTTATACCTATCTACATTATACACCATCATTCCGTATTTTGCAATTCATAATAGCGTTGTAACACAATTTTAATATTCTCAAACATCTTATCATCAGTTTTTTCCTTTATTCTCATAATAATATGAGGCTTCTTATCTTCGATGAACATAAGATGTTGCCTGTATTCATTGCAAAGTCTTTTTATGCGTTCCCTGTCTTCTTTTTCGGTACAAATAACATAAAGGTTTATAAAATCTCTCCTCTGGGTTATTTCGGTAACATTTGCCTTAGACGCCATTTTCCCTATGATTGAAATATTAAGGAGATTTATAACCGACCTCGGCGGTTCTCCGAAACGGTCAATAAGCTCATCCAATATTTCCGACAAATCATCTTGATTTTCAATAGATGAGATTCTTTTATACATTTCTATTCTTGTATTGCTGCTTTCAATATATTTGTCGGGTATAAACGCATCTGCTTTAAGGTCAATTGAAGTTACGATTTCCTCCGAAACATTTTCTCCTTTTGCTTCGGTTATGGCGTCTCCCAGTATTTTACAATACATATCGTAGCCTACCGCGTCCATTACACCGTGTTGCTCGGGACCCAGCATATTACCGGCTCCTCTTATTTCAAGGTCGCGCAACGCAATTTTAAAACCGGACCCAAACTCTGTGAATTCGCGGATTGACTGCAATCTCTTTGTTGCAGTTTCGTTAATTTCCTTATTTTTGCGATAGGTCAAATATGCATATGCCATACGCGTACTTCTGCCCACTCTTCCGCGCAGCTGATACAGCTGTGAAAGTCCCATGCAATCCGCGTTTTCAATTATCATTGTATTTATATTCGGTATATCAAGACCAGTTTCTATGATTGTTGTGCAGACCAGAATATCAATTTCGCCTTCCATTGCCGACATCATAATTTCTTCAAGCTGTTTTTCGCCCATTTGTCCATGACCTACCGCAACCCTAGCTTCTGGTGCCATAGCCTGTATCTCTGCCGCAATACGCTCTATTCCTTCCACACGGTTATATACATAATAAACCTGACCTCCGCGGTCAAGTTCCTTTAAAATTGCTTCCTTTACCACATCCCTGTCATATTCCATAACAAAAGTCTGAACAGGATGTCTGTTTTGCGGAGGCTCATTTATTACGCTCATATCCCTTATCCCTATCATTGCCATATGCAAAGTCCTGGGAATGGGAGTTGCAGAAAGGGTGAGTACATCCACATTTGTTTTCAGTTCTTTTATTTTTTCTTTATCTCTTACGCCAAAACGTTGTTCTTCATCCACAATAAGCAGTCCTAAGTTTTTAAAACTTACATCTTTTTGAAGTATTCTGTGCGTACCAATAACAATATCTATCGTACCGTCTTTTATGCGTTTTGCAATATCCTTTTGTTGTTTCGGCGTTTTAAAACGGCACATCATTTCCACCGCTATCGGATATTGAGCCATTCTGCTGCGAAAAGTATTATAATGCTGCTGGGCAAGAATAGTCGTAGGCACAAGATATGCCACCTGTTTGCCATCCATTACCGCCTTAAATGCCGCCCTCAGCGCAATTTCTGTTTTCCCGAAGCCTACGTCTCCACACAGAAGTCTGTCCATAGGTTTAGTGCTTTCCATATCTCTTTTGACTTCTTCTATACAGCGCAGCTGATCCTCCGTCTCCTCATATGGAAAATCGTCCTCAAAATTTTTCTGCCAGTCGTTATCCGTGGCAAAAGCATGCCCTACGGCATTTAACCTGTTTGCATACAAAGTTACAAGCTTTGCCGCCATTTCTTCCACGGATTTTTTTACCTTTGCTTTTATCTTCGCAAACTCCGTGCCGCCCATCCTATTTAGTTTTACACTTCCAGCTTCCCCTGCTATATATTTATTAATAAGATGCAGTGAGGTTGCCGGAATATAAAGTATATCATTGTCACGGTAAAGAAGTTTCAGATAATCTTTTGTTATACCGTCCACTTCAATACGGTGAATGCCCATGTATTTTCCTATGCCATGTATATGGTGGACAACATAGTCTCCAACCTCAAGGTCATTATACGATTTGATGCGGTTGCCCTGCATTTTGCGCACCCTTGTATGCGCCCTTTCATTTCCGAACAATTCTTTATCCCCGACAATCGCAATATGCTCAAGAGGGTATTCAAATCCACGGCTGAGAGAACCTGTGCTTATTACAATTTCTCCTGCCCGGGCGCACTCATACGCGTTTTTTAATACGGGATAAAATCCATTGTTCGTAAGAGTTTTGGCAAATGCCTCTCCGCGCATTTTTGTTCCTACTATAACATTTATACCATATCCGTTATTGTGCCAGAAGGTCATATCCTCCATAATAAGATCCGCTTTTCCAAGATATGACTGCATTGTACGCACAGTAAAATTAACCGTCGCATTCGCTTTCATAAGGTTGTCACGGCTCGTTATCCCCTCTATGGCAACTCTGAACTCCCCTCCGGATGTAATGCCCTCCATATCCGAAAGAAATTCCGCTTTTTTAGGTGTAACCATTTGTTCTTTATCCACAAGAGAGAGTACGGTTTCAGCCATCGCTTCATGGGCAAATTTTATTTTTTCATTGATACGCGAAAGTGAATCCAAAACTATTATACCATCGTCAAAATAATCCGAAATCGTTGTTGTTTCAGAATAAATATAAGGCAAGTATTTATCAGCCGCCGAAAAGTAATGAAAATTTTCAAATTGTTCTATATCAGACGAAACCGTCTCTCCAGCATTTTTCCTAAGCTTTGAGACAATGCTTTTTACGGCGTCTTTACTGTACACCAATTCGCGGCAGCATAATACCTCGGTCTTTTCCAATCTTTTTACCGAAATTTGCGTTGCGGGGTCAAAAGAGCGAAGTGTATCCACTTCATCTCCAAAAAACTCTATTCTTACAGGATACAGCTCGCAAGGCGAAAAAATGTCCAGTATCCCGCCTCTTAAAGAAAACTGCCCCACTCCCTCAACATTATCGGAGCGCATATATCCCATTATTATAAGCTTTTTTGCAAGCTCGTCTACATCAAAGACGTCCCCTGCTTTAAATTCAATTATATCAAAAAGCTCTTTAGGTATCGTATACTGTACCGCAGACTCTGCCGAGGTTACCGCAATAACCGGTTTTTCCGTTTTTATGGTGGCATAAAGTGCGCCTATCCGTTCATAGATAATATCTCCGTTCATTGCTTCCACATTATAAAAAATATAATCCTTTTTCGGAAACAAAACAACTTCCGCCTCATCGCCAAGGAAAAACCGCAAATCTTCCGCCGCTGTTTTTGCTTCGGTCTCCGTAGGCGCAACATAAAGCACGTTTTTCCGAATATCACTTATCAGCGTGGACACAAAATGTGCCTTTGCTCCCTCCGAAAGTCCGGTGACAGATACCGCTTTAAGTTTTTCCTTATAGTAGTACTCAAGAATGCTTTTGTATTCAGTTGTGTTAATTAAAGCTTCCCTGAACTTTCCCATTTCTTTCTCCTCAAATTTTTGTATTAAGCTTGTTCATAAGGTTTGTAAAATCTCTCTTTATCGCAAGCTCCAGATTTTCTTCTATCTTTTCAGCAGCCTTTGAAATCAGCTTTACATCAACGTCGGTAAATCTGCCTAACACGTAATCCGCCATATCCATATTCGGATTGTCAGGCGCACCTACACCCATTTTTATACGCGGAAACTCGTCGGAATTTATACTTAAAATTATATCCTTTATTCCGTTATGTCCGCCCGCGCTTCCTTTTGTTCTCACACGCAGCTGTCCCACAGGCATACTCACATCATCATGAATAACCATCATGTCATTATTCTCAATTTTATAAAAACTTTTTACTGCCAAAGCCGCCTTCCCGCTCAAGTTCATAAAGGTTTGCGGCTTCACAAGCAAAACCTTCTCCCCGCCTATCGTTCCCTCTCCGTAAATAGAGGAAAGACCGATTTTATTAATTTTAATTTCACGCTTTGAGGCAATATAGTCTATTGTGCAAAATCCGGCATTATGCCTTGTATACTCATATTTTTTACCCGGATTTCCAAGTCCGAAAATCACAAACATCTCTTTTTCACCAATCCTTTGTACATCAAACTAAGGGACGAAGTAGCATCACCCCGTCCCTTTTTTTCATGCATTTTTAATTACTCGCCGCAATTTTCACAATCTTCGCCATCACAATCACAGCAAAAATCAATCTCTATCGGTTCTCCACAAGTCGGACATACTATTTTCTCATCGCCTTCAAACATATCATTGGTAATTGCAATTATGTTTCCGCAATTCTCGCACTTAACTTCAAAATAGTCGTCGTCGTCATCGTCAAAGTCATCTTCCGCATATACTTCTTCAATAAGACCCGCAACCTCTTCGGCAAGCTCGTCCTGCGCACCTGTTACAACTTCTACTTCATCGGAAATTTCCTGCATTACTTCAATAATCGCATTAAGCAGTTTTCCTTCGGCGGTTTCATCACTTATTCCAAGCCCTGCGGAAAGTCCCTTCAAATAAGAAACTTTCTCATTTAAATAAGCCATAATTTTACTCCTTTTTATTTAATAATTATTGGGTAAACTTACGCTCTTTCCATATATTCACCCGTACGGGTATCAACACGGATCACAGTCCCCTCTTCAACAAAAAGAGGTACATTCAAAACGTAGCCGGTTTCAAGAGTAGCCGGTTTTGTGGCTCCTGTTGCCGTATCACCTTTAAACCCTGGTTCTGTTTCCGTAATCATAAGTTCAACAAAATTAGGCGGTTCTACACCAAATACTTTGCCTTTAAATGAAAGCACCTTAACTACCATTTCGTCTTTAAGGAAATGAAGCGCACTTTCAAGTGTATCCGCGGTAAGCGGAAGCTGTTCAAAGGTTTCCTGATCCATAAAATAATAAAGCTCTCCGTCATTATATAAATACTGCATATCTCTGCGGTCTATATGAGCTTTGGGCATTTTATCCGTAGGGTTGAAAGTTTTCTCAACAACGCCTCCCGTGATAACATTTTTAATTTTCGTTCTTACGAAGGCAGCACCCTTTCCCGGCTTAACATGCTGGAACTGTATAATCTGATATACACTTCCCTCATATTCGAACGTTATGCCGTTACGAAATTCACTCGCTGAAATCATATTTTATACCTCCAAAAATTTATATACAGATTTATTATACACCAATCTTTACAGGATTTCAAGTGCTTTTTTCATTTTTTTGCGAAATTTGTTATTTTGTCCCTTTTTGTAAAAATCAGTTACAAATTTTAAGCTCCTTTGAAGACTTGGTAAGCCGGCGTGCGCCATTTTCCGTTACCGCAACCGTATCTTCTATTCTTATACCAAACTCCCCTTCAATATATACTCCCGGTTCAACGGTCACTACCATATTTTTTTCAAGAAGGTAGGGAGAGTTCGGGCTCAAATTGGGACTTTCATGTATATCCAGTCCCACCCCGTGCCCCAAAGAATGTCCGAAAAAGCTGTCCAGCTCCCATTGTCCCAGCATATTTCTTGAATACCTGTCCACCTCTTTACATTCCGTGCCGGCACTTACCTTTCCAAGGCAGGCACTTTGCACGTCAAGCAATTTTTCATACACGTCCCTCTGCTTATCCGACACGCTTCCTATTGCCACCGTACGGGTAATATCGCTACAATATCCTGCATATATACAACCGAAATCCATTACCGCAAAATCCCCTTTTTCAAGCAATTTTGTTCCCGCCGTACCGTGGGGCATTGCCGAACGAACACCGGAGGCGACTATTGTTTCAAAGGAAGTTCCTGTGGCTCCCCTGCGTTTCATTTCATATTCCAGCATTGCGGCGATTTCAAGCTCGCTCATTCCCGCTTTTATTTTCGTAAACACACATTCAAACGCCTCGTCGGCAATATCACATGCCTTTTCTATATATTCAAGTTCATTTGCCGTTTTGACAATTCTCATCTGCTCAACCATGCCTTCTGTCGCCAACAGCTTCATTCCTTTAAACAGCTCGGAATATTTCACGAATTCCGTATAGGTAATGTGGTCTCTTTCAAACCCTACGCTTTTTATATTATGTTTTTTTACCAGCTCCTGGTATATACTGGGCGCCCCGGCTGCAATATCTATAATTTCACACTCCGCAGCCTGCTCCTTTGCCTGTGTAATATACCGAAAATCCGTTATAAGATAGGTTTGTTCCCCTGTAACGAACAAAGTGCCCGCCGTACCTTTAAATCCGCTTAAGTAATAAATATTATTTGCATATGTTATAAGCATGGCGTCAATTTCCATGCTTTCCATCATTGCTTTCAACTTTTTAAGCTTCAATATTATTTCCCCTCCAGTATCGCATCCACTGCCATGAGATAACCCTTGCTGCCGAAACCCGCAATTTGTTTTGTGCACACCGGTTCAATTACCGAAATGTTTCGGAAAGCTTCCCTGGCGTGAATATCCGACAAATGTACCTCAATTACCGGTACTTTAAGTATTTCGATTGCATCACGTATGGCGTAGGAATAATGCGTATAAGCTCCGGCATTTATTATTACTCCGTCATATTTTCCATATGCCTCATTAAGCTTTTCCACCAAAGCCCCTTCGTGGGCAGAGTGAAAAAACTCCGTTCTTATGCCTTTTTCGTCCGCATACCCTTCTATCATCTTTTCAATATCTTCAAGTGTTTCTGTTCCGTAAACCTCAGGGTTTCGTTTTCCGAGCATATTGAGGTTGGGCCCGTTAATTATAAGGATTGTCATTTTTCTTCCTCCCCTAGTACTGTGTCGCCTTCTTCTTTTAAATAATCAAGAATTTGCCATAAACCTTCGCCGGTATATGCGCTTACGTGAAAGACGGTTTTACAGCCTGCTAACCTAAGCCAGTTTTCCGCCCTGACCGGATTTGCGTCCGGTCTGTCAATCTGAGTAACTATCCCTATAACCTCCCTGTTTGTAGCAGCCGCGCAGCACGGAGAGAAAAGAGAATAAGGCTCTGTCGCCTTGATAATAAGCCCCACAACATCCGCTTCGTACGAATAAAGAGCAAGCGCTCTCGCAAGCGTATTTGTTTCGGCATATTCTCCGGGAGTATCTATTATAATATCATAATGATTTATATATTGTGTTTTTTTATACTTTATTTTTTCATTTTTAAGTGCCTGCACAAGCGTTGTTTTACCGCATCCGCTCCTGCCCATAAGTATTATTTTTTTCATTCTATCTCACCTGTTTTTGTGACATATAAATATTTTTAAATGTAAGAGCGTCCTTTGCCATTGTTCCGAGCGACTCGCATATTATTGTCGGCTCAAGGCTTTTTTTATATATAATTTCACCTAAGTAATCAAAGCTGGGTCCGAACTGCGTATCATCATAAGTCCAGTGCTTTTTCTCTCCGCCCTGCGTAAACTCAATACGGCTGAAATGCGCATGAAAAGATTTCATTCTGTCATATCCCAAATAATTTTCCATTGTGTTTATCACATTTTCAAAATCTTCTCTCGTGTTAAGGCAACCCAGTCCTCTTGTATGAAGATGCCCAAAATCTATGGTAGGAATGAGAGTGTCGTCTATAAGGCAAAGCCTCATAACTTCCTCAAGAGTTCCGAGCTGATTTATTTTCCCCATGGTTTCGGGACATATGTGAATATCTTCAAGCCCCATCTCTTTTGCGGTTTTCAATGCTTCCTTAAGAGTTTTTTCCGCATACCCCATTGCCTCCTCGCGGCTCATCTTACTGCACCCTCCGCTGTGAACAACTATTTTTTCCGCTCCCATTTTTTCTGCAATATTAAGTGTCGTTATGATATAATTCACACTATTGGTACGTTTTTCTTCGTCGTTTGTAGAAAGATTTATATAGTACGGAGCGTGAATACTCATGGCTATATTATATTTTTTTGCTTCTTCCCCTATAAGTTTTGCTTTTTCGCCGGATATTTTAACACCCTTGGCACAAGAATACTCATAAGCGTCAAGTCCCATTTCACTAAGCCATTTCGGCATCTGTTCAGAGCTTTTGTAACCCTGTTCATAAAACGCGTCCGAGTTTCCCGAAGGTCCGAATCTTACCATAATAATCTCATCCAATCGTAAAATGTATTTTTTGACTTATACTATTCTACCATATTTTTTAAGATATTACAATATTTTAGAAAAATATATTGATTTTTTACTCATTATTTGGTAAAATAGAAAGGATGAAATTTATGTCAAAGGAAAGGTCTTGTTTTATGGAAAATACTAAAAAGAGAAGTTTCAGTGCAATTCAGCCGTCAGGTACCATAACGCTGGGTAACTATTTGGGTGCCATACGTAACTGGGTTACTCTTCAAAATGAGTTTGAATGTATTTTTGCAATTGCGGATTTACATACGATAACGGTCAGGCAAGATCCGTCGGTATTTAGAAAAAACAGCATTCAGCTGCTTTCTATGCTTCTTGCAACAGGTATTGACCCCGAAAAAAGTTTGCTTTTCTGCCAGTCCCATGTTCATCAGCATGCCGAACTTGCATGGGTCCTTAACTGTTTTACTCAAATGGGCGAACTTTCCCGCATGACTCAATTTAAGGACAAGTCCGCAAAACACGCAAATAATGTTAATGCAGGCTTATTTACTTATCCTGCTCTCATGGCGGCTGATATTCTGCTTTATAAACCCGATGTTGTCCCGGTCGGAGAAGATCAGAAACAGCACCTTGAGCTTACCAGAGATATTGCTTCCCGTTTTAACAACGCTTATTCAGAAACCTTTGTTGTCCCCGAACCATATATTGTAAAGGCGGGCAGCAAAATAATGAGCCTTCAAAATCCCAACGCAAAAATGTCAAAATCAGATGAGAACGTTAACGGGTTTATTGCCATGACCGACACTGAAGATGTTATCATCCGTAAGTTCAAAAAAGCGATAACGGACAGTGATTCCGTTATAGAATACCGTGAAGGAAAAGACGGCATAAACAATCTCTTATCAATTTATTCCGTTGTTACCGGCAAAACAATTGAGGAGTCGGTAAAAGAGTTTGACGGAAAAGGATACGGTGATTTTAAGCTTGCTGTCGGAGAAGCTGTTGCATCCCACTTAAAGCCAATCCAGCAACGTTATGAATACTTTATTAAAAATAAAGATTATGTCACCGAAATATACTCAAAAAGCGCGGAGATCGCGGGTAAAATAGCCGAATCAACACTGCGCAAAGTATATAAAAAAATTGGATTTCTCCAAAAATAGCGAGGTAATAAAATGAATACTCTTAATATACTGCTTGCACTTGCCGTTTCTTTGCTTATTAGCTTTCTTTCTGTTCCGTTTGTAAAGAATATAGCAATAAAAGCCGGTGCAATTGATTATCCCAAAGACGGAAGGCGCATGCATAAAAGCCCTATTCCACGTTTAGGCGGTCTTTCGATTTTTTATGGGTTTGTAGTAAGCACACTTTGTTTTGCAGATTTGAACCGCCAAATGTTGGGCATACTTTTAGGGGCCTTAATAATAGTCACCCTTGGCGTTGTAGATGATATAAAAGTGCTTAAGGCAAAGCCTAAGTTTATTGTACAAATAATAGCGGCAATTCTCCCTGTAGCGTTTGGTGCAAGAATAAATTTTGTTTCCATACCCTTTTTGAATAACTCATCAAGCATTGCATTCTCCGGCATTCTTTCATATGTCATAACGATCATCTGGATTGTTGGCGTTACAAATGCTGTCAATCTTATTGACGGGCTTGATGGTTTAGCAGCCGGCGTATCTACAATTGCGTCCGCATCTATATTTTTTATTGCACTCATAAACGGAAACCTCTTTGTTACAACAATTTCCGTTATTCTTGTAGGCTCGTGCCTTGGATTTTTACCGTATAACCTTAATCCGGCAACTATTTTTATGGGAGACACCGGAGCCACCTTTCTTGGATATATAATGGCTGTTATGTCTATCCAGGGAATGTTCAAAAGCTATACCCTTGTTACTTTTGTTATTCCTGTCCTCATACTCGGACTGCCTATATTTGACACTTCTTTTGCTATCATAAGAAGACTAATACACCATAAGCCTATAATGGAAGCCGATCGCGGACATATGCATCACAGGCTTATAGATATGGGATTTTCCCAAAAGCAGACTGTCTCCATTCTCTATACAATCAGTTCCCTTCTTGGTCTGAGCGCTATTGTAATGGAAGGATATGATACGCTTACAGGATTTTTGCTTTTACTCTCGGTAATCGTTTTTGTTGTACTTGCAATAATTTTTGCCGGTAATCCGACTCCGAAAGATACCAAGATTTCTGAAAAACCAGATACGAAAGGACAATCAAAACAATGAAAAAACTAAAGGTTATGACCGTGTTTGGCACACGACCCGAAGCGATAAAAATGGCTCCTCTTGTTATCGAGCTGAAAAAAGCGGATGACATTGAAAGTCTTGTTTGCATCACGGCACAGCACCGTGAGATGCTCGATATGGTCATGAATTTATTCAAAATAAAAGCCGATTATGATTTAAACATAATGCAGGCAAACCAGACTCTGGCCGGTATTACCACCAGAGCAATTGATGGTTTGTGTAAAGTTTTTGAAGAGGTTAAACCGGATGTTGTTCTTGTTCACGGCGACACCACAACAACTTTTTGTGGAAGTATTGCGGCTTTTTATAATCACATTGCTGTAGGTCATGTTGAGGCGGGCCTACGTACATATGATAAATATTCCCCCTTTCCGGAAGAAATCAACCGCTGCCTTACCGGAACTATTGCTGATTACCACTTTGCTCCTACAGAGAATAATAAAAATAATCTTATTAAAGAAAACAAGCTCGGAAAAATATTTGTTACCGGCAATACTGTGATAGACGCAACAAAGTATACGGTTAAACCAAACTATCTTTTCAGCAATGAAACACTTAAAACCCTTGATTTCAGCAAGCGCACGATTTTAGTCACCGCCCACAGGCGTGAAAACCTGGGCAAGCCTCTTGAAAATATATGTAAGGCAATTCTTGATGTTGTAAACGATTCGCCTGATATTCAGGTGGTTTACCCTGTCCACCTAAATCCAAAAGTACGTGAGACTGCCTTTTCCATACTGGGAGGACATGACAGAATTCATTTGATTGACCCTCTTGATGTAGACGAGCTGCATAACCTTATAAGCCGCTCTTATATGGTTATGACTGATTCGGGAGGATTACAGGAAGAAGCTCCCTCTCTCGGCAAACCTGTACTTGTACTGCGTGCTGAAACCGAGCGTCCCGAAGCCGTAACCGCCGGCACTGTGAAAATGGCAGGTTGTGATCACGACGTTATTTACAATATGGCAAAAGAACTTATTGATGATAAAAACGCTTATAATGCAATGGCTCATTCGGTTAACCCATACGGCGACGGAAAAGCCTCCGAACGCATTGTTCAGGCGCTTAGATATGTATACGGACTTTCAGATAAAGCTCCGGACGAGTTTAAATTATAACAACAAAAAGACATTTATACAAAAACATCCTTAAATGACTTGTCAGGTCAAATTTAAGGATGTTTTTTTGTAGTGCTATATTGTTAAAATTTTATTTAAGCGGATTATATATCGGCGAATCCACTATACCTTTTTGAGTGGGTTTTATAGGATCGCTCATAAGAAAATAGCGCGTGTCGTCATATATATGGTCCTCACCTTGTGTATTTACATCTTCAATATCAAGTTCATCATACACAAGAGCCGGAATTGTTCTTATAAAGTCTTTACAAGTGTTAAAAACATACATCATCGGATACCCGTTTTCGTCAAAAGCAAGTCTGTAATGAACTTGCATTTTCCCCGCTATGCGCGAGTTGTTTCCTTTGTCGAAAAACAACCTCTCCGATTCCATCAGGTTTATTATACTGCCTTCTATTCCTCTTGAGCTGTCCCATATAGCCGGATCCGCTATTCCGGTAATCATATTACCCTCATCATACTTATCCTCTATTTCTCGTATTTTTTCCGCCATTTTTTTAGGTTCCCACCTAAGTCCCACGTTAGGTTCGCCCGTACTTCCGTAAAGCTCACGGTACCTATACGCCCGTCCGTCAAAATCAACTGCCCACCAGCCCACAGAAAACGGTCTCGAATAACCAAAATCAAAGCTCCTGTATCGTTTCCATTCTTTTGGTATTTTAAAGGGTTTTATGACATGCGTATATTTTCTATTGTCATATCCGTCCGGATTATCTCTGAACTCCGTAAATACCTGACCGCTGAAACTGTTCCAATCCCCGTAAAGGAGAGCTTTTTTCTCTTGCTCAGGCAACATCGAAAGGCTAGCGACATAATTGGGATCCTGCTCCAACAGAATTTTATTGTCAAATACCGTAGAGGGCACAAATATCCGTGATTTGCTGTACTCTTTGCCATTCACATTTACAGTTTCGTAATATGTCCTCATTGGCTCTTTCCCAGCAATAAACCTTTCTTTTACCCATGCATGTCCTATACCGCCGGGGTTGCATGTGGCACGTATGTAGCATTTTGTTCCTTCTCCGCCGGGGCGATTCCTTGAAAACATATATGAATATTCATCCCATGTAAAATGAGTAAGCTCGTCAAAGCCTATAAAATCGTATCTTTTCCCCTGGTATTTCAGCCTGTCCTGCCTATGCTGCATACTGCCGAAATATATCTTTGCACCCGATGGAAAAGTCCAGCAATGGTTGTTACCGTTATATTTTGCATCGGGATATGCCAAGCTGTAAAGTTCCAACGACCTGTCAATAAGACCGGAACATTCAGGATAAGTTTTGCGGAATATTATCCCTCTGTAATGGGGTATATTCACCTGGCGCAACGCTTCCGCTAAAAGAGCATCGCTTTTTCCTCCGCCCGCTGCTCCTCCATACAGAGCTTCATCCTCAAACCTTGCCATAAATGTCGCCTGGCGCGGCTGCGGCTGCCAAATTATATTGTTTTCTATATTTCATCCCCTCCGCAATCCTGGGGGTATTCTATATCGGGCAATATTATTTTTCCTGCTTCTTGATTTTCACTCTGCACACTCTCATCCGATACTTTTCTCTTTACATTTACAATCTTCTCAAGTGCCGTAACCACCTCAAGAATTCTTTTTGTGTCAAGTGCTTTAAGTTTCGTTTCAATAACATCTTCACCGGTTTCCCCGTTTTTATTTTTAAGCTTTGCAACATGGTAGTTGAATTGTCCCATTTTTAATGCTTCAAGAACAATTTCAAGAATTCTGTCTGCTGTTTGAACTTCTTTTATTTCTTCTTCATTCACCTTATTCTTTCACCTTCCATTTTTAATCTTAAATATTCCATATAAGAAACAACTTTTTCTCTGTATTTTTCAAGCTCATAATCTCTCATGCCTTTCATAGATAAATTTGCCTCTTGTATCATTCCTGCCATAAGTCTTATTATTTCATATCTTCTTCCGCTTTCATCACGAAAATATAACGGCTCTTTTTTCATTTCAGAAAGCCTGAGTCCGTCCAAAACAGTCTGTTCATTTATTTTTAAAGGGTTCAGTCCGTTTTGTATTGCATAAAATGCTTCATCTGCCGTAAGCGTATACGGATAAACTATCGCAAGATACAGAGCATAATAATTTTCTTCCAAAGGATCTGAATAATTGCTCATATTATCACCTCTAATTCATTCGTATCCGTACGCTGTGCGGATACAGATCCGAAATACTCTTTAAGCCGCGAACTATTGTATTAGCCACAACCTGCGTATCATTTTTTGAATATCCTCTTATAATTTCTATACACATGCCGACATCATCATCTACTACATTTACCCCGACACGTTTTAAATCCTGTAAAGACAACGCAAGAGTGTACATAAGTGTTGATACTCCGCTACATATTTGTTCCGATTTTTTTCCACCAGTGGCGTGACCTGTCGCAACTACAGTACGAATTTCATTGTTTTCTTTAATTACCTTAATATCAATCATTTTTTACCCTCCATTTGTTCAAAATACTTGTTCTTTTTTTCTCTTTTGTTCAAATTTCTTGTTCCTGCATTCTCTCAGTTCAAATATATCATACTTTTTTTAATTTGTCAAGTTTTTTGGACAAATATTTCAAAAGTCCAAAAATATTAAATTTTTTATTGCAATTTTATAATTTATATGCTATAATTAATTGTGAAGGATACTGGGTAAAAAACTTTAATAAGAAAATGGAGGTTTTTTATGTCTAAAAAAAATTTAACTCCACCTACCCCCTCAGACAAAACTAATTCTTTTGACAACCCTGATGACTGTGAGCTTGTAGAAATTGATGGAGTAAAAATTAAAAAAACATTAGCTGAAGAAATTAATGCGGACAAAACTTTCACTGATAATCCCGATAATCATATAGTTATTAAAATTTTTGCGACAATGATGAAAAAACTTCGTACCGAACGCCACGTAACTCAGGAAAGTATAGGACATTATCTCGGTGTAGGCAAAAGCACAATTTCAAACTATGAAACGACGTATAGCCGTCCTAATATTGTACATGCCTACCTTATTGCGGAAAAGCTCAACGCAAGTTTGGATTACATGACGGGACGTGTATACAATCTTCGCGACAGCGGCACGGAAAACAGCAATCGCCATATTCCGATCGTTGAGCATATCATTTATGGTAAAAATCCGGTTTCTTCCGATAATATAATAGATGATATGGTTCTTCCCTGTTTTAATCTTACTTCAGGCGAGTTTTTGGGAATGATTGTTCCAGATAACTCCATGAACCGTTCAGAGGTAAAGAAAGGTGCAATCGCAATAATCCGCAGACAATCGGAAGTGACAACGGGAGATATTGTACTTGTTGCTACGAAGGATTATGGAACTGTTCTTCGCAAAGTATTTGTCATGGATGGAGGAATCTCTTTATATCCGGACGCAACGGATCCGGGCTACGCGCCTATAACTTTAATATTTAATACAGACAAGTTTGAAATAATAGGAAGGCTCTCAAAATTGGAAATGTCTCTTTAAAAATAAAAACTTTAAAAATATACATTTATGCCTTGATGTTATAGAATAAGTAACAAATTATAAAACCTTTATATATTTTAAAAATATTTTTTAGTTACACTGAACATATGAAATAACAGACATTGTTTTTGGAAAATTAAGATTGCTATTATCTTGAAAATAAATGACATTTAAAGTTTGCAGATTTTTATTGCCCTATCCGTGCACATGGGGTAATAATACATATATTATAAAATAGAAAAATTTTAAAAATTTCAAAAAACTCTTGCAAAACATGTTTTTTTATGGTAAAATAGTAAATGTATGATTTTAAGACCACTGCGTGGTCAATTAATAATGTGAGGTGAAACAAATGCCTAATATTAAATCAGCAAAGAAGAGAGTAAAAATTATTTCTACTAAAACTCTTCAAAATCAGGTTCTTAAATCAGGTCTTAAAACTTGCATAAAGAATTTTGATAAGGCAGTTGAGTCAGGAGATAAAACTGTTGCTGAAGCATCATTTAGATTTGCTGTAAAAAAACTTGATCAAGCTGCATCAAAAAATATTCTTCATGATAACGCTGCATCGAGAAAGAAATCTCAAATGGCTATTAAACTTAATTCGATGAGCAATTAATTCGTAGAAATAAGTATTTTCTCGGGTGTGTACCGCCGTGTAGGTATGCCCCCGGAAAAGTAGCTGTCAAACAACAAAAAGTTTATTCTCCACAGTTTACTGTGGGGATTTTCTTTTATACAGATATAAGTAGCAAAATAATCCCGTGAAAAAATATTTGAGATAGTGCAGCTTCTTTTAAAAAAAAATGTAAAGCACTTAAAACAGCAGTAAATAATGAAGTAATAAAAATAATCACCAGACTTGAAGATAAATACAAAGATGATAAAGATGCCATCTAAACAATCGAGAGATCTAAAATAGACATTGAATATATTGAGAGAAAAAGTCTTGAGAAAAACTATAAGGGTCAGACGTCATTTCAACATACAAAGAGTCTTGAAGCACATTTACATGATTGGTATTAAAAATCAATTTTTGCGAAATTTACTCTACCCTATAAATAGGCATTTGACGACTGATATTTTAGCTGTACACTGATTGATATATAGATTTCAATGTTGGCATCGTCAACTCCAAATATATTACAGACAGTAAAATCATTACACATATAACAGGGATAATAATGTCCTGTATAATGTGCCACAGATTTTGTGATCTTTTTCCGATAACCCTACTTAGCCCCACTGCAAGTGTGTTCCCAACTATCTGAAATATGCTAAACGCAAAAAAAGTTATCATAAATGCAAATCCTCCACCTGCGGATTCACGACCATATCCGGGATAGATTGTATTTGTTAACCTCACACTGAAATTACTGAAGTACAGAAGGGCATAAAATACAAAGGTGAATGGCACAGAAAGAATCCACTTTTTTAAGGATGTTTTCGCATTTTTACTAATTAGTATAGAAAAGCATAGAAACGCACTAATCAAAGGGAGAATATAAAACGCCATGTTATAGTGAACGCTTGTATCAAATGGATATGTTTTTTCAATTAGTTCTGATATAAAAAGAAGCGGAAGATATAAAATTGAGAGTTCAACAGCATCCCGTAATATCTTTTTATTCATATGACTTCACTCCATTCACATAATTATCATATAACCTAATGTTTGTATATAAATTATATACAAATTAATGTAAAAATTCCGCAAAAAAATAGAGAAAAACAGCTAAAATGTGACATGTATCACAAAAAATAGCTGTTTTCTTCATATGGCGGAAAGGGTGGGATTCGAACCCACGTGGGATTGCTCCCAAACGCATTTCGAGTGCGCCCCGTTATGACCACTTCGATACCTCTCCACATCTGACTAATATATTATACATCAAAATAGATATTTTGTCAATATAAAATATCCGCGTATCACGCTAACTTATGTAGGTTTACAATAGATGTGTTACATTAAGAAATTAAAAAAATAGTAGCGAATAGAGAAATTCTGTGTTATAGTTAAGTTACCACACAAAAACACACACAGAAAGAGGTATCTATTCGCTATGAATACAATAACACAAACTATGCGCTTT
>JAUZPZ010000002.1 GCA_030705675.1 Bacillota bacterium | reverse complement strand
GAAAGGCGGCTACCAAATGAGCCGTAAGCTTTTAGGCAAGGAAGCTGAAATTGCCGATAGGTTGCATCATAAAGGTATTTTTTGCATTAGCCCTGGATGGTTTAAGTGGGCAAAGCAATATCTGAACAGGGTAAACAGGCGCAAACAAAAGCAAGGTTATGCGCACGATGGAGAAAGGCAGGAAGATTATGAATCTTAAAGAGATCAAAGATAGAGCGGACAAGGCAACGCCGGGACCGTGGAAAGTAATAGACAAAGGGAACACAGTAAAATCGTTCGCTGTTGTTTCGGTCGCTTTTGATAATAGCCCGCAACAAATGATATGCCCGAATATGAGTCCAAAGACAGGCAATGCCGCATTTATCGCCCATGCACGTGAAGACATCCCCGCGCTGATCAAAGCCTACGAAGCAAAATGCGAGGAAGTGGAGAGGCTTCAAGCCGCTTACGATGAGCTGAATGATTTTGAAAAATCGCAATGTGCAAAGCTGTTAGCCGAAAACTCCCGCCTCCGCGCCGAGCTTGAGCAGACAAGAGCGGAACGGGATGCGGCGGCGCGGAAATACAAGCGTCGATGCAGAGATGATTTTGACGAAATTCTCCCAGTGGAATATAGCGGCACAACACACCATCTGAAAACTGTACAGCCGTATTATGACGCCAGCGCGACCGGAGAAAAAACATTTGAGATTCGCAAGGATGATCGAAATTATGCAGTAGGAGATATTTTGCATCTTTACGAGTGGGACGGAGAATACGACAAAGGGAACAGCCACTACAAACAAGTCACTTATTGCTTACGTGACGTGCCATATGTACCAGAGGGGTATGTTTGCCTTGGGGTAATCCCTATATCTTGGGAATGTGCAAAAGACGCTAGAATTGAATGGCACGGCGCGGATTGGAGGAGGGGCGATAGATGAAGAAGTGCTATAATTGCCGGTTTAGCTCTGATAAATGCAAAAATCCCAACAGTAAAAACAAAGATAAATTTATTGACCAAATAAAGAAGTGTAAACCTCTGTTCATAAATTTAAAGGAGGCCGACCATGAGTAAGTTGAAACCATTAAGCGGGCAAGAAGCCATGAATGAACTCATAGACCACCTTCTTGGGAAAAACTGGTATGTTGTTGACCCTTTGTCTACCACACAAGTAAACGCCATAGCAGTGGGCGATATTAAACGGAAGTTTCCAAAGCGAAAAAAGCTAGTTATTAGGAGGGTTTATTTTGATGAGTGAGTTGAAAGCGTGCCCGTTCTGCGGGGGAAAGGCAAGAATAATGCTTGAAGAAGAAGATAGATTGGACGATTTTTTTCACAACGTGTATTGCACAAACTGCGGGGCAACAGTATGGGCCCCTAGCGAAAAAGATGCCATCGCCGCATGGAGCCGCCGAACGGAGGGAGAGGGCAGGAATGACGAATAGGCTGATATATATTTCCCACCCTTGTACTTCTTGCGGCGACATCGAAGAAAACCGTCAACAAGCAAGGCAATTTGCGGACAAGTATAAGAAGCAGGGCTACCACGTTATTAATCCGTTAGAGGTTATTAATCCGGAATCGAGCTATGCCGAGGCTATGGATATATCGTACAGGCTGCTTAGCATATGTGACGCTATCGCCATGTGTGGAAACTGGAAACAATCAACCGGGTGCTTTGAAGAATTTAATTATGCGTTATGTAACAACAAAGAAGTTATTTATGACGGAGGTATGAAATGAAAAGGGCAGAAATATTAAAAACAGCTTCAGACACAGTATGCACCGACAGAGAACAGCAGTACGGAAGTCCAGAAGATAACTTTCAGACGATAGCTGATTTATGGACTGCTTATATTTATGGAAAAGGATTATCCATACACGGCACTTATGGAGTACCAGTGAAGATCAAAGCGGATGATGTTGCTATTATGCAAGCATTGCTCAAAATCGGGCGCATAGCAAGCGGACAGACCAAGGATGATAATTATGTGGATGGTTGCGGATATCTAAGTTGCGCAGGGGAGTTGGCGAGTAATGGCAAAAGTGATTGATATAACGGGGAATAAATACGGAAGGCTTACCGTAATAAAAAGAGCAGAAAATTCTGTTTCACCTAACGGATGTGTGTTCGCAAAATGGGAATGCCGGTGCGATTGCGGGAATGTTGTTACGGTAAAGGGATATTTATTACGAAGCGGAAATACAAAATCTTGCGGATGTAGCAGAAAAGAAACTTTAAGAAATTTAATGTCTACTCATGGAAAAAGCAAAACAAGATTGTATCAAATTTGGTGCGGGATGAAAAAGCGGTGCAATAATCCATCTTCATCAATTTACAAACATTATGGCGGCCGTGGAATCAAGGTTTGTAAAGAATGGGAAGATAATTTTGAGGCATTTTATGAATGGGCTTCACGCAACGGATACGCTGATTATTTATCTATTGACAGAATAAATGTAAATCTTGGTTATTCACCTGAAAATTGCAAATGGGCTACTGAAAAAGAGCAGAAAAACAACATGAGAAGCAATCATAAAATCAAATATATGGGAATGGACAAAACTTTGTCAGAGTGGGGAGAGTATTTAGGAGAAAGCCCTCGCCGAATATCTTGGAGAATTAATCACGGGTGGAGAGAACTGGATGCACTTTTAGGTATTAAGGCTTGCGCCGGGGAAATTGCCACTGAGGGAGGCAAAACATGTATCAATCCGAATGGCTCTGTTACTTAGCGGGTATTGCGTTCGGCATGATAACGATGTGGATTCTGATGAGCAAGGAGGATTGATTGGTTGACAGCCGTTGAATTAGATCAGCTTTATCCATTACGTAAAGAGGTTGAGCACTACAAGGACAAGATACTTGAATACACGTTAAAAGCAACTTCGGGAACGTCGGTTTTAACCGGTATGCCTCACGGCACAGGAGTGTTTGACAAGGTTGGAGAATATCAAGCTAAAATTCACGATCTGCGAAAAAAAATCAAAATTAATGAAGCAGAGATACATAGGCTTGAAACATGGTTAAGCAATATACCGGATGTGCAGACAAGGCTTATTTTGCAGATGCGATATGATTACTACGATATTCAGCCTTATTGGAAAGATATAGCTGCATTTGTAGGCGGGGGAAACACGGAAAGCAGTGTAAAGTTATGCGCATGGAGATTTTTGCAAAACACAATATGTTGTAACGAATGTAACACACATGCCCAAAATATATGATATGCTGAAATAGATGGAAAGCGCCGAATGGCGCTGCCGCTTTCCGGCGAGTGGACAAAAACACCGGAGAAAATAACAAAGACCGCTCTCAAACGAGGGCGGTTTTACTTTGTAGTTTTGAGGTCCAACAACGAATTAAAAAATATAAAAGCCATTGCAATTTTGTTGCAAATAATTTAGATTTTGCATAATAACAAGCACATTACAGCATAAAAAGTTTGAGGATATGGCGGTCCATGTTCTCTGGGGATCACCATAATTTTAATGCTTAAAATTAGGTCATTGTGGGTTTCAGAACGTCGCATTATTTTTATGTGTCAGGGGTTGGGAGGCACCGCGACGTAACAAAAGAAAGCTGGTGATTGTCTGAAAATAATTATAAAAGAATATCCTAGAGACTTAGACTATTTGACTTTATACCCGATAGCTGACGTACATTACGGCGCTCAAGAGTGCATGGAAAAAGAGTTTAGAGCTTACATAAAAGCTATTGAGCAAGACAATCACGCAGCGGTTATATTAGCCGGAGATTTAATAAATAACGGCATTAAATCCTCTGTAACAAATTGCTATGACGAGACATGCACACCAAAGCAGCAGAAATACGACATGGTTGACTTCCTTATGCCGATCAAAGATAAAATCATTTGCGGGGCGCGGGGGAATCACGAATACAGAGTAACTAAAGAATCATCGTTTGACATTATGGAGGATATTTTTCGAGAGCTAGGAATTGTCCAGTGTTACGCTAAAGACATGGGGTTCTTAAAAATATCTCTCGGAGAAAAGCCTAATAAAAAACAAGCTACATATATGTTTGCTGTTGCACATGGTAACGGTGGAGGACAATTATTAGGCAGCGGGTTAAATAAGCCTGATGCTATGCAGATTACTATTGAGGGCATTGACGGGATAATATCAGGACATACGCATAAACCCGCTAAAGTGCCGTCCGGAAGGCTTATATTTGATTCACATAATAACAACATCATACGGGGCAAAACGATGATATTTGTTTGTACAAGCTGGCTTGATTACGGTGATTACCCTGAAAGAATGTTGCTTAGACCTACAGCATTTAATCCCGATACTATACGTTTAGATGGAAAAACGAAACAATGGAGTTAATAAAAACGGTTACGCATTAGCGTTACTAGCATAGACGGAGTTATAAACCGTGGGGCAGGAGAATCAATCGCCTGTCCCTTTTCTATGCTTAAAAAAAGGATTGAAAGAAAGGATTGATTAAGATGCAAGAGACATGGAAAGATGTAAAGGGATTTGGCGGGAGATATCAAGTCAGCAATTATGGAAGACTTAGAAGCCTAGAGATGGAAGTCTTATGTAGAAATGGAAAGCGAAGAATCGTAAATGGAAGTACTCTAAAAGAAAGAATAAACCACAAAAGCGGATATGTTCAATATTTGCTCTGTATGGATGGATGCAAAATTTATAAATATGCGCATCGTTTAGTTGCGGAAACATTTCTAGCAAATCCGGAAAACAAGCCAACAATAAACCACAAAGATGAAAACAAAAGAAATAACAGAATTGAAAATCTTGAATGGGCAACATATTCAGAAAATAACACTTATAACGACGGGATAAAAAGAAGGTTGATTCACACTGATATCAAAAAAAGAACGGAAAAAATAGATTATAAGGCAAAAGCAGAAAAACAGAAAAAGCCAATAATTCAGTTTGACTTATGCGGAAATAAAATAAAAAAATGGGATGGAGCCATTGACGCAGCAAGAATACTAAAAATAGACAAAGGTGCACTACGGCAATGTTTATACGGAAAAACAAAAACATCCGGAGGATATATTTGGAGATTCGCATAAAAGAAAAAGACACCCGTTGGGGTGCCTTTTATGTTATTAGCTGATTAAATTATTCTGCAATATGAAATTCACGCAGCCATTTTTTATAACACTTTTGGCATGCATGTTGCGGGATATGAAGGATGGTTCCACTTTCTATACCGTTTTCAAAATAATCTGTGGCCTGCTGGTATCTGCCACAAAAAGATTCGTTATTCTCGAAGTAGTGATACTTTTGGGACATTCTGCTTTCGCGTGAATCATTTTGATATTCGCCGCAAACACCTAGAAACCAACCATTCATCGTCTTATCCTTTCTACAGTGCGGTTTCAAGCGCGAACTATTTTATCAATCCACCACTCTACGCTCATTCCGTTCTTGCTCTGTTCCATGTTATCAAAGCATTGTAATGCTATTTGGTATGATGTTTGTTCGTCATAACCCTTTGCGCGGATTAGTTTTGCGGCTCTTAGAACATTGTAATATGTTTTGCGTTTCATCATTTTCATTTCCTTCTAATAATTTTATCAAATTTTACAGATTTTGCAAGAATTTTGTGATCCGCAGACCCCGTGAGGGGGTTAGTTAAACCTTGTATACAGATTCCCAATATCCGTTGAGCAAATGATATGAAATCAAATTGCACCTTTTCAGATAGTCGAAATCGCGTTTTCTTTCTGATTTGAATTTTACAAATTCTAATATTTCGGATTTTTTAAATTTTTTTTCCTGCATTAATAAGTGATAGAGTTCTTTTGTGCCGTAAATATATACACCGTCTTTATTTTTTTGAGTGAGTGCGCTCATTTCCATTTTCAAATCCTCCGTTCGTGTTTTGGTTCCCGCGACGCCTTTCGGCGTTTCGACTGTTACCGGCAGTCATCGTCAGGCGGGGGTTTAACAGAAATAATGTTCAAGGTTATCGTCAGTGTCGCAGTTTTCAATCCATTTATTAAAGGCTTCGGGATTCTTTGCTTCAAGAGCATCCATTAACCATCCGCGAGTTTTGACGACTTCTTCAGTAAGCTCCATTTTGTCGGCCAAGTTCCAAAGTTCAATGAGTTTTGTTATTGATAATCCCTTAAGCATGTTAATTGCTTTCTGGTTAAATTCTGTTTTTGTCATTGTGTTTAGCCCCTTTCGTTTTTTGGTTTGTGATTACATGATAGCACACGATAACGTGTATTACAATATGCAGATGTTACAAAGTTGATATCGTGTATTTGGTGATTCTGTACATGGTAACGTGTAAAAGGATGTGATATAATTGCCGAGAGGTGATTATATGTCTACTGATGCAAAGCGAAAGGCTAATGCAGAATGGGAAAAGCGGCAGGATAGAATATTATTGAGATTGCCGAAAGGATATAAGGATATAATTAAATCCAGATCAGGGCAGAATCCGGGCGAATATATTAACAAGTTGATCGACCAGGACATGAACGGAGGAAAAGATTAAATGGGAGTTTTAACGGAAGAAGAATTTTTGATCGCTATTGGTGCAAAGCCAGACCCCAACTTTAATCCGGAAGATTTAATGCAATATAAGCCAACGGAAGAAGAAAAGAAAAAGATTGCTGAATATCAAAAGAATATAAATCAATATGAAAATACGAAAGAGCCTCCCAAATAGGAGGTTCTTCTCTTATAGGCGTATGTTTTATTTACCAAACTGGATTTGATTTGCTTAGCTCCCAATCTGCGCCAAATTTCGCTTTGTGCGCTTTTTCATAAGCCGCGAAAAAGTCCTGCTCGGTGGCATAACCTATGCGGTGCAAATCCTCTCTGATGCCATCATCCATTAGATTAACCGCCGCATTAAATTCAATTTTTACGCCGGATGCGTTAATAACTGTTGTCATGTTTTTATCCTCTCTCTCTTGTCTTAATATTAAATACTCGACCTGGCCCGCCATGCTGCGGTGATTTTGGGCGGCTTGTTGCTCCAGGATTGTTTTTATCTCGTCGGTCGTGCGGATGCTGATCTGATAAACTTTGCTCATAATTATTGCCCCCTATAAGGGTTATAGCCTTCGGCACCCTCGTTATAGATATTATCCCATCCACGCTCTTTTGCCATACGCTCGGCATCTTTTTTTGCATCAAAAGTGGGATGAGCTTCTGCGCTGCGAGCTTTGGCATTTAAGTCACGGAGGAAAAGCCAATTGACAAGATTGTCAGGAGATACGGCGTTAGCACCGTATACCGGGCTGTAGTCAGGACGCATTATCTCGTACACTATCGGGCAAGTCTCACTTAATATCCCGGCTGATCTGTTTTCGTACGCCTTAACAATATAACCCTTTGCCTCTAATGCTTTAATAGCGTCTGCCATCGTTATTACCTCCGTCAAATTTTGTTTGTGATTGTAGTATATCCCATTGTATAGCAGATTGCAAGCATCAAAATAAACAAAAATAAAAAATATTATTGTGCATATTTGACAAAAAAGTAAAAATCCATAAAGCCAAAGAGAGGTATTATTTATGGGTAAGAAAAAGAAACCGTGCTAGTTATATTATTTAATTATTAGTTAATTATTAGAAAGGGTTGATATACATGGCTAGACCTAAAGAAATAAATATTGATGATCTTATAGCTAAGTTTAATTTATATATTGATAATACCGATGATCCATTAATAGAAGAATTCGCTATTAATTATAGGGTTAACAGACAATATATCTATGAATTAGCTAAAGATAATGAACAATTAACCGACACGATCACGCGTGCGATAGAAAAACAGCGCGTTTACTTGCTCAAGCAGGGGACAAAAAGCAAAACATTAGATGGGAATATCGTCCGTTTGCGCTTAATCCAGCCTTGTCATGGTTTTGCCGACAAAACGACGGTACAAGCCGAGGTTACGCAGAATATGGAACTTCCGCCGGCATTAAAAGGATTAACACCCGATCAGCTTAAAGACCTGTTAAAACAAGCCGAAAAAAACAGTTAGCATTAGCGACTTATACAAAATGATAATTTTGTTCAATTCAAATTACAATATATTGTGGTTAAAACTATAAATACATACTAAATATTGATTTTGTGCTTTTTTCGGTAAAAAGTCCACCGCAGGAAGTACATTTTTTGTTGCTTTCCTCCTTCCTATATACGATGTGGCGCACTGCCTGGTTGGGTGGTGCGCTGCACTTGTCTTCCGGATGCCGTCGTGCAGACACAAATAAAATAATGAGGCATGGGTAGATGGCACCTTGGAAAAACACGGGGTGGGGGTACTGAATATTGCCCTCCGTCCAAATATGAAAATTTTGAAAAATTAAGACTTTAAGAAAACAGCTTAAACGTAGTATTTAAACGAATTACATGGGCAAAACCTTGTACGCTTAGAGGCTGTATGCTTAGATGCCATTTTGCTTAGGTGCACTTTTTACACCTAACTTTTACCTGTAAAACAGATTAAAAAGGTGTGATTCATGGATAAGGAATTGCTTGATTTTCTCAATGGAGATTCCAACGTTGCAAAGATTAATGTAATTGTTTCAAGGGAAGCAACGCCTAACGGATTTCAGTTTATCAGCATAAAAGAAACGGACTCGGCAGAGCCTTTGTATTCTTTCTGGTATAACCCAAAGAAAGAGCAGAAGAAAGAAAACCCACCGCCTAAACATACGGGCGGTAAAAAACCTTACATAATGTTAATGACAAGCGAGATTGAAAAGCTGTATGAAAAAGATGTTCCGGGAATAGATGAAGCGTTGGGTTGTATTTTGCATTTGGGAAGATACGTTGAATGGGGAACAGGGAAGTTGATTGACCCTCGAAGCAAAGAACCGCTTAAATACAAGGATTTACGGGATATATTCAAATACAGCAACAAAAAGTTAAACGGTCTGTTAAAAACAATGAAAGACAATAGCCTTTTGTCCAGTACGGACGAGGGCTATTTTATTTCTACGAAGTTGATCAAAAAAGGAAAAGCCAAAGAAATTAAAGGTGAAACATGAGCCTTTCAGAAAAAGACAAGCGAATATTAAAAGCTCTTGCCCCAATTGCGGAGATTGAACTTTGCCGGAAAGAATACGCCTTTTATGTGGAATATGCGCATCGGCCTACCGGCAGTAAGAAAAGCCAATGGGCAAGGGCAAAACACCTTGAATTTATATGTAACAGCATTCAATCGTTTATAGAAACAAATACAGGCCATGCATTTGACATCTTGATTTTGCAATGCCCTCCGCAACATGGAAAGTCAATGACCGTAACGGAAACATTACCGTCCTGGTATTTGGGGAAGTACCCGGAAAACAGAGTGATTCTGGCCTCATACAACGACGATACAGCAGAACGGTTTTGCAGACGTAACAAAAGCAAGATAAAAGATGTTGGCACCAAAGTATGGGGAATTAAGATAGGCGACGTAGACCGCGCCACAGACTTTGAAATTGCAGGGCATCAGGGAGCAATGATAAGTCGCGGTATTATGTCCGGCATTACGTCAAATCCAGCCAATCTCATTATTATAGACGACCCCGTTAAAAACAGGCAGGAAGCTGATTCCGATACATACCGTGACCGGCAATGGGAAGAATGGCTGAACACTATTAAGACAAGACTTGCAGCCAGCGCAAAGATTATAGTTATTATGACCCGCTGGCATGAAGACGATCTTGCAGGACGCATTATTCAAAACGAAAAAAACGTAACCATTATAAATCTCCCTTGCGAAGCCGAAGAAAATGACCCTTTAGGCCGCGCTGTGGGAGATTCTTTATTTCCGGAGATCGGCAAAGACAATAAATGGCTTGGCGAGTTTAAGCAAGGCTATCAAACGCAAGAGGGCAACAGGGCATGGTTAGCGCTTTTTCAGGGCAAACCGTCAGCGGTTGAGGGCAACATGATCAAGCGCGAGTGGTGGAAATATTACACCGAATTGCCGAGGAAATTTGACAGGCTTCTGCAATCATGGGATATGACATTCAAAGACACCGACGGGAGCGACTATGTTGTCGGACAGGTGTGGGGGTCATATGGAGCAGATATTTATCTTATAGACCAAACAAGGGCAAGAATGGACTTCCCGTCTACCGTACAAGCGTTTCTTGATATGACAAAGAAACACCCAACAGCCACAACAAAACTAGTAGAAGACAAAGCAAACGGTAGCGCAGTAATCGCCATGCTACGGCATAAAGTCGGCGGCATTATAGCCATCACTCCAAAGGAAAGCAAACAAGCCAGAGTATCGGCAGTATCGCCATTGATAGAAGCCGGTAACGTGCATTTACCAATGAACGCGCCGTTTACAAATGCTTTCGTCGAGGAATGCTCGTCATTTCCAAACGGAGCGCACGACGATCAAGTTGACTGCATGTCTCAGGCTTTAACGAGGTTTATGTATGTCAGAGAACACGACCTAACAGTCGAGATCCCCGACAATCTACCCGAAGACCTCAAGCAAGACCTGATAAACGAGCCGGAAGCCCTTAGAATGTGGCTTGCGGAGCATGGGAGGATATAGAAGTGAAAAAAGTATTTTTAGGTGGGACTTGCAACGAAAGCACATGGAGAAACGACTTAATATCGATGCTCAAGATAGACTACTTCAACCCAGTGGCAGAAGATTGGACACCCGAATGTATGGCAGAAGAGAGGAAGCAAAGAGAAACGTGCGACTTTTGCCTTTACACAATCACGCCCAAAATGACGGGCGTATATAGCATTGCGGAAGTTGCAGACGATAGTAATAAAAGACCTGAGAAAACTTTATTTTGCGTACTCGACGAGGACGACGGACTATTTTTTACGGAATGGCAGAGACGTTCCGTTGGTCAGGTTTCGGAAATGGTCAAACGAAATGGTGGGAAAACGTTTGTGAGTCTCTATTCTGTCGCCGAGCATTTAAACAAGAGCAGGTGATCGAATGAACATATTCCAAAAAGCGATAAAGAGGGTGAGGGACTACATGGACACCGTTGAAAAAGAGAGACAAGACCAAGAAAAAATAGAGAAGTGGAAAGAGCGACTAACGCGAGCAATCAGCGAACACGATACATTTCGCGCCAATTGTGCCGCGTGGGACGCTCAATATAACTCAACCCGTGCGGTAGGCAGCAATATTCAAGCCAGTTTGCCGATAAGCGACAGAGACAGAGTATCGCAAACCACAAAAGACGCCCGGCAGGTTGTAAATCTTACATTTCAGCTTATCGAAAGCCAGATTGATGTTACTGTTCCAAAGCCGAACGTTGAACAATGTGAATTTGACGACATGGATGAACAGGCAGAGACAGAACGCAACGACATGATAGAGGGAATGTTAACCTACATGGGCGACAGACCGGCCCTAGAACGCATTGTGTCGGAGAATGAGCGCATAACCAAGAAGAACAGCCTTTGTATATATAAAGTCGGCTACAACCCGAATTTTAAGGCGCACAAGTATATTGGAACGATAGAAACGACTAACCCGCACCCGGTAAATGTAATTCCGCAGCCGGGAGTATTCAAAGTTAAGGATATGGATTACCTCTTTCACATTGAAAACCGTACTATTGATTACGTGTGCAGAATTTACGGCGAAGAGTGGCGCGATCTTATAGACACCGATGGAACGGAACACGCAAACATTGATGATCTGTCTTCTACTGTCGCGGATTCTACTACAGACAGAAAAAACAATAAGGTTTCTGTTGTTGAATGCTGGTACAAAGACAAAGACGGCGATGTGTGTCTGCTTACATGGATAAATGACGTAATTATAAGAGATATACCTAAGTTTTTCTATAAGCGTGACGAGCAAGGCAACATCATAGAGTTTGACGAAATAGAAGTTAAGCCATATCAAATAACCAAAACGGACGAACTTGGAAACGTAACCGTTGAAGAAACCAATATAGCAAAAGTTCCGGCCCATGTTCCCAAAAGATTTCCGTTTGTCATTCAGTACAACGTGCCGAAAGAAAAGTCATATTACGGCAAAGCTGACCCTGACATTATTTACGATCAGCAGGAAGCAATTAAAAAGGTTCTTTCAAACCATGAAGAACGTCTTATGAAAGGACAGACTAAAATATTTGTCCGGAAAGGTTCCGGGCTTATTAACAAACTGAACAATTCCGTTACACAGATTCTTGAAACTGACGACCCGAACGGAGATATTAAAGTTGTTGATCTTAAGACTCCCGACCAGAGTTTGCTCGAATACTTCAATGTTATGGAACAGGCCGCAAAAGACGCGCTTGGAGTCACCGAAGCGTCACAGGGCAGAACAGACGGCGGCGCTAATTTGTCAGGCAAGGCATTAGAAACTTTGGCCGCTAATACCGCCGGCAGATTGGGCGTCAAAGCGTTTGAAAAAAACATCGCTTTTACCGAACTGTATCAACTGTACTATGATTTTATTCTTGCGTTTTACGACGACCGCAGACCGTACAGGGTAGACGGCAAAGACGGCAAGCCGATGTACGGATACTTTGACAAGTCTAAGCTTATAAAACAAGACGATGCGGGTGAATGGTATTATCCGGAGTATTCAATCCGAATATCCATAGACAGTGGCATCCCAAGGGATAAACGTTCGATTATGGACTTTGCAAACAACAGCAATAAACTCGACCCAGTCGAATATTGGATGCTAGCTGACAGCGTAGGAGTGCCTATGGCTTCTGCAATTCTAAAAAGAGAGCAGGAAAAGGAATCAATGCAACAGCAGACAGCAACACAAGGTAGTCACCCGGTAGACCAGTATTACGCCTCGCTTACACCGGAACAGCAGCAGGAATTCCAGGCGCTTTCACAAGAACAGCAGATTGAGATTGTGAACCGAGCGATGGGAGGCGATATAAATGCTTAACGTATGCCCTATCTGCGGTCAAACTTTGATAATCGGAAAAGACGGCCAGCAGTACATAAAATATGACCCTGAATACCGCGCAAAGTTTGAGGCAGGGGAAATAACTCTTGACGAACTAAGCAAGCATATCAAAATTTATTACGACCGCACTTTGCTGTGTAAGAACGCGGGAAATGAAAACACATTGCAGTACGGAGAAAATGACAACGATAAATTCGCGTTAAACCCGCCTTGCGGCAACTACTACGGGCGTAACGGACATACCATTGAAGATCCATTCGTAATAGTTGAAACCATTACGATAGAAGACAATTGAAAACCTATAAAAAACAACACCGACAAGGTGTTTTTTTATTGCTTGAAAGGGGGTGCAACTATGGAAAACAAGAATCCTATGCCGTTAGGTGGAGTTATTAAGATCGGCAACACTCAGAGCAAACCGGCATCAACCAGCTCGATCAAGTACGGCGACGACCTCAGAAACGGCAGCACAAAGAAATAATTTAACTAAAAAAATGCGCATGGGATAGCGTGAGAAATCTAATCATCCAGAAAGGTATTTATTATGGGCGAAGATATAGAAATCCTTAACAACGATGTTGACGAAGGACAGGAAGGGAACGTTGACCTTCAAGACGCGGAAGATGGTTCCGGCGAGGAATTAAATTCTCAAACCAATGAGAAGCCAAAACAAGACCGTGACACAAATGAGCAGTTTAAGGCCGCGAGGCTTGCGGCTGAGCAAGAAATGCAAAGAGCCAAAGCCAGACAAGACGCTTTTGCAAAGAAGTTCGGGTACGATTCGTTTGACGAAATGGAGGCGTACCAGGCACAGCAGGAAGCAGAGAAACAGAAACAGGCCTACATAGATCAGGGGATTAACCCTGACGCAATAAGTCAGCTTGTTAACAACATAGTTGAAAATCATCCTGTTGTAAAAAGCGCAAAACAGCAGCAGCTTGACAGTAAAATCAACGCTGATTTTGAAGACCTTAAACGGCAATTCCCCGAAAGCGGATTAAAAGAACTTAAAGACCTTGCAGCTTTGCCGACTTACGACGCGATTATTGGCAAAATCCAAAGCGGATATAGTCTTGCTGACGCTTACGAAAGCGTTAACCGCGCAGAGCTTCGCGCCAAGCAGCAGGCGGCAGCCAAGCAAAAAACCTTAAACAACATTAATTCCAAACAGCATCTAAATACCGAGGGTGACGGCGAGGGCGAAACCAACGATGTACATATTCCTGCCGAAACCATGCAGATGTATTTAGATATGGGAATGGATAAAAAAGCAGCTATGAAATACCACAAAAAACTTTACGGATAAGGAGTGAAAACATATGAATTTTACGATTGAATCAACATACAACGGCAGAGCGCTTATTGAAGACGATGGCATTGTCGGAGCGGCAACTCTTACGCCGGGACAGGCCGTAGCGCTCACAGCGGGGGCAGGAAAGCCTACTGCAACGCTTGTTACTACCGCCGTAGCCGACGCTATTGTGACAAAAGGAAACACCACAGGCGAGGCTTGCAAGTTTGTTAGAATTTTCCGAGGCGACGTTTTGAAATGTACACCTATGGCGGCAGACGGAACGACGGCCCTTTCAAGCGCAGAAAAAACTTCGCTTGTTGCTTTAGTCGGGGCGCAGGCAATGAGGGTAGCGGCGACGGGCGCTTGCCTTGACGGAGTTACCACATCGGGCGGCAAAATGGAGTTGCTTTCCTACAATTCTACCGAAAACATAGCAAGAACCACAATTAAAGCTTAACAAGTAAATTACAAAACACAAAGCGCCTTAGGGCGCTATTTTTATGCTCAAAAAAGGAGAGTGAAATAAATGTTAATTACTGCAACAGCAGGCAAAATTGATGCTGCAATCGGACGATTTGAAGGCCCAATTATGGCCTATATGGAAAAAGAAAACGGAAATTACGCTGCAAATTCTCTTAAAAAGGAATTATACAACGTAAAGACCTCAAAGCATTATAGTGAATCTGTAGCGGGACTTACGGGTATTGGCGATTTCGTAGCAGGTGATGGGGCAGTCCCGTATGACGATTTCCAGGAAGGTTACACCAAAACCTTTACTCACACGGTATTCCAGAAAGGTATCGAGATTAAACGCGAACTTATTGACGATTCTCGTATCATAGATATGGAAAACCAAGCGGGAACTATCACAGATTCCGCAAATAGAACAATGGAAAAGTTTGTACATGCTCCATTTGTTTACGCGAAGAACACATCTTACACGTTGGCATCGAAGGACTTTACGACGACCGGAGCTGATACTCTGGCTTTAGCAAGCGCAGCGCATACTTCCAAGACAGGGAAAGGCGCAAACCAAAGCAATATTGTATCCGGCGCACTGAGTGTCGACACGCTTAAAACTGCGGAAGAAGCAATGATCGGGTTTAAGACGGACATCGGAGAGATCGGCAACTTTGTTCCCGACACTTTGTTTGTACCGTATGCGCTGAAAGATACCGCTTACGAGATCAACTATTCTCTTGGAAAACTAAACACTGCGAACAACAATGCTAACCCGTATCAGGGCAAGTACAAAATTATTGTATCTTCTTGGCTTGACAATATGGGATGCACTGCGGATGCGTTTCTGCTTGATTCAGCATACATGAAAAAGTGTTTGTACTGGATAGACAGGGTGCCCCTTGAAATTGAGTCCCGGAAAGAATTTAATACGGGCTCGTGGCAAATCAAAGGGTATATGCGTTACTCTATTGGGTTTGTGGATTGGCGCTGGTGCGTACTCATTGACGGCTAAAATTAAATTTTAATATGGGGAGGGCATTGGCCCTCCCTGTCTTCTTAGAAAGGGAGATGTATTAAATGGGATATACACATTTTTCAAAAATCGTTGGCGCTGAGGGTTCATATGTCGGTGCAGTAGGCTCAGAAGTTGAGATTGCCAATAGCAGCGGTCAGTTAAGACAGTCCGGGGTTGCCGTAACCGCTACCGCAGCACAGTTGAATAAATCGGCATTGCTTGAATCGTCCGACAGGGCGGCAAAAGTTGTCAGAGTTGCGTTGGCTGCTGCCGATACTGGCGGTGGGGTATTGGCGTGGGCTAACCCGGAAAGCTCTTCAATTCTGGTTCAGAGAGTAATTTTTGACGTAACTACCAAATCTACTGGCGCATGTACTCTTGATGTTGGAGCAACCGCAACAAACGCGACGACATCGGCAGATAACTTGATGGACGGTATTGACGTTGGAACCGCTGCCGGGGTATTCGACAACGTTGAAAATCAGGGTACAAACGGTACGTCGGTTCAGAAACTAGCGTCCGGCAAATGGATAACGGCCTCCAAAGCTTCGGGCGCGGCTGCTGGACTTGTTGGATATGCGTACATTGAGTACGTTGTGATTTAAGGGGAGGAAACTCCCCTTTTTCTAATTGGAGTGAATTATGGAACTAATCTTAAACTCTACCGAGAAAATTTTACTTTACGATATACGGCAACTTTTGATTGAGCAAAACGGGCTTTTAAGATCAGCCATTTCAGTAAGCGGCGCACAAGAAAACCAAATTGAAAAAATTCAGTGTAAATACTGCGGCGGGGAACACGACAACAAAGGGCAAATGATGGCTTGCGCCAGAAAACACAAAAAGGAGGCTAAGTAAATGATAATTCGTGCCGATACAAAAGATTTCACTTTTCACAGTGCGGCAACATCTGCGGCAGACGGAGCCGCATTTGAAGTCGGAACGTTCAAGACTTTGACTGTTGATATAGACGGAACTGTAACAAGCGCAACAGTTGAATTTAAGTATAAAGGTGCAAACGGTGTTTACAAGTCCTTAAAAGGAATAAAGTTATCAGACTGGACAACGGCGACAAGCACCGCAATCACGACATCCGCGGCTGAAACATGGCAGTTTGATATAGCCGGATTAAAAACTGTAATTATGGACTTGTCGGCAATTACACCAGGCGCAGGCGGGAGCATCACCGTCAAGGGAACGGCGGTGACGTGATGAGTATTTTAGATAAAGCAAATAATCAGCAAATTAGTCAATTGGAGTCCGATACCAATTTCCCCGTGACGAACCTTGTTACGAATGGTGATTTCAGCAATGGGACTACAGGGTGGACGGCACTTTCTGGGTTGGCAATAAGTGCCGTTGCAAACGTATTGACCGCTACATTGGCAGTATCGACTATAGGCGTGGTTTGTACAGATTTAACCTCGGCAGCGGGAACGGCACGGAAGGTATATGTCCGAGCCATAGTTCGGTCACGTTCTGCTACTATAACTGCGATTGATATAGCTATCCGTGGAAGCACCTCTGCCACGGATGGAACGGTTGTTGCATATAGCAAATCCAATCCAGTTGTGAACACGTGGTACACGTTTTCTTCCCTAACCACAACAAGCACTGCCGCGACAGGCAAAGACAGGATTATAATACGCCCGTCAGGTGCGGCAAATGATGCAATAGAAGTTAAGTACGTTTCCACAATCGACCTCACCGCCGCATTTGGCACAGGCAACGAACCCTCTGCCGCAGAAATGGACGCTATTCTCGCTTTCTATCCTAACTCATGGTTTAACGGCGCCGTAAACTTTGCGGCGAATCCCAAACTACTGCCCTACCTGCTCAACAACATCCGTCAGCTCAACACCGAGAAAACCGGATATGGCGTTTACTCCGGCCTTACAGTGTCCGCGCAGTCCACGCCTGATATGACAGTATCGGTTGCAACCGGCGTAATTTTTATGGAAAACGGCAGAAGGTTTACTCCGACCGCCAACACCGCGCTTGCGGTTACAGCGGCAGACGCTACGAATCCACGTATCGATATTGTATATGTCAATTCCAGCGGCGTTATCTCGTATCTTGCAGGTACGGCGGCGGCAAGCCCGGCGGCTCCGAGCGTACCAACAGGCGGGCAGAAGCTGGCTGAAATCAGCGTGGCGGTAGGAGCAGCTACGATTGTCGCGGCGAATATTGCAGGGTGCAGAAAAAGGTTATGGGCTGATGACGCGATAGCCCCAACTACGTTGGGGGGTTGGGTGGCTTATGATGCAGTAGGAATCTTTAAGGTGAAAAAAGACGCCACGGGAAAAGTCACATGGAGAGGCATGCTGAAAAGTGGAACCATAGGGAGCAATTTTGCTTTATTACCAGTAGCATTACGGCCACCTATAAACATGAGATTTCCTATTATATCAAACGCATTACTTGGCTCTATACTTGTGTATTCTGATGGAATTTGTAATATCGAATCTGGAAATAACACATATATTGACCTATCTTCGATATCTTACTTTACGGAATGAGGTAACTTTATGTTTGTACGAATAATCGACAGCAACGGTTTATTCATCCGCGATGACTTTGTTGACGAGCTGACCGAATTTACCGTCGAAACGCCCTGCCCTGATGGATTTTATCTTCCCAAATGGGACGGTTCCGCATGGGTAGAGGGCAAGACGGCAGAGGAAATCGCGGCGATAAAAGCAGCAGCATCTGCCGCACAGCAGCCAACAGATTCGGAGCGTATATCAGAACTTGAAACTCTTGTTTTACAAATAGGAGGTATCATATGAATGAAATTATATTGGAAATTCTCAAACGCAAAATTACATCCGGCGAGATAACCGCTGACGATATCAAGAACGCCGAATATAAGGCGGCAATTGTCGCGTGGCAGGTCGCCAATTAAACCTTAGCGTACTAAAAACTCGTAAACGGAGGACGGTGATAATATGGCAAGCATGACGTTGGCGCAGGCCAAAGTAAAAGCCATTAAATTAATAAATCAATACTCTTCGAGCGGTGAGATTACGCCGTCTACAGACGGTACACAGTTAGATTTTACACTAAGAATGAACGATCTTGCGGATGATGCGCAAAAAGAAATCGCGCGGTTTGTCAAAATGCCTGCGGTGTATTCAATAACGCAATGGCCCGACGAAAATTTGCTTGGGATTACTGCGTTTGATATGGAACGGTACGAGCCTGATAAAACAGTTGAAAAAACAGCAACGGGAGCAAAAGCTTATTACTTCGAGGTTGATAGGCCCGGAACGGTATACATAGAGGAAGAAATTTCGGGCGTGTGGACTGTTCTGAAAACTATAACGGTAACAGGAATTACGAAATTTACCGGATACAAAGGAAACCTTACATTAACCAGCGCGGCAAATTCGGTAAGAATGCGGTTTACCGGAAGTTACCCTTACACTATTAGAAATAGGGCATTTTTCAAAAACAATTACTCCACCGATAACGACGTGCCGACTTACAAGCCGTTTATTCCTTATACCCTGCCGGACGACTTTTTAGAGTTTAACAAAATCATGCAGTGGTACGATCAGCGGCAGTATGAAGCCTTTACGGGAGATTATCGGTTTACCGGCAAAAAGACTATTGAGATAAACTGGTTTCAAAGCGGACAGTTTGACATTCATTACTACAAGCTGCCGGCAACAATTGACGAAAACACCGTTGATTCATACGAATTTGAAGTTGACGAAAACGCGCAGAATCTAATTCCGTATTACATGGCGGCAAACGTATGCACTGACCAAATGCAAAATATTAAAATTTATTTGAAACAGCAGTATGACAACAAATTAGCAAATTTAAGTAGTTCGCAAACCCCGTATCAAGAAGGGGAAATAATCAACGTTACAAATTGGTAGTGGAGTGATATTATGTACAACCCTCCAAAACTTCAAATACCGGCACCGACCCCAATGCTTGAATTGTCTTTCGGCACATCAATACCGTTTTCCGGGCTAAACCTTAGAGACGCCGAAATGAAAATTGGCAATGGGCAATCTCCATCAATGCAAAACATTAATTTAGACGACGGCGGGGCAATTACAAAGCGAAGAGGGCAAGTCTATGTTTTGGCAGAAAGCCTGGGACCCGGAAAAATAAACGGAATGCACGAAGACTTGTTTTACGGCAAAATCGTCTATGCTCACGGTACAAAGCTTTACACATACGATGAAACAACCGAAACAAATACAGAAATCGCAACCGGCCTTACTAATGCTAAGGGCGGTTTTTTTACGTTCAATGACGTTCTGTATTACAAGAACGGAACAGACTACAAGGCGATAACATCCGCGTTTTCTGTAGGTAATATTACAGGGTATATTCCGACATTAACGATCGGCAGAGCGCCGACAGGCGGCGGCACAGCATACGAGCAATTCAATTTAATTCAGCCGGGATTCAAAGATTCTTTCAGCGGTACTGTTGGAACAACCGCATACACATTAAGCCTTTCCGGGCTTGATGCAACAGCAGTTACGGCAGTAGTAAACGGAGTAGCCAAAGCAGAGACTACGGACTTCACCGTCAACCGGACTACCGGAGTTGTGACTTTTTCCGTCGCTCCTGGTGCAGGAACAAACAACGTTATTATAACGGCTTATAAAACTGTTTCTGGATTTGCGGAACGAATTAAAGGTTGCCTTTATTCAGATCTGTTCGGTGGCGGTTCGCAGGATTCCCGCATATTTACGGCAGGAAACGACAATTACAAAAATGCTTACTGGTACACCGGACTTACCGGAAACACCGCCTATGACGCGACATACTGGCCGGAAAACAACTTTAACCGGATAGGCTCGGACACAAAGAAAATAGTAGGGTGGACTAAGCTATATTCCCGACTGTTGCCGATGAAAGAAGACGGCATTTACTCAATCACATACTCAACCGGAACGGTAACATTTCCTGTTTCAGTGCTTAACTCTCAGGTTGGCTGTGACATGCCCGGTTCTATTCAGATCGTCAAGAACCTTCCGGTATACGGAAACACCAAGTCAGGGTTGTGGATTATAACTTCAACACTGATTGAATCCGAGAAAAATGTCAATCAAATTTCAGCTTTGATAAACGGAGTAAAGAATTTAAGGCCCGGACTTCTCGACGAAAGCATGACTGATCTTGCCAATTGCTCCAGCTTTGACGACGGCAGAAAATATTATATCTGCGTCGGCTCCAAAGCGTGGGTGTGGGATTACGAGCTTTCGCCTTACAACGGAAGCCAAGAACAAGTCGTGTGGTTTTATTACACCAACATTAACGCCGAGAATTGGGCTTATATGAACCGCGAAACGTACTACGGCGACAGAACAATCGGGCAGATTGTAAAATTCCAAGACAATTACAATGATTTCGGGCAGCCGATAGACGCATTTTGGAAATCTAAAGCATTAGACTTTGGTACCCCAAACTGGAAAAAGACCATACAGGGATTTTCATTTTCCACAAGATCAGGAACAAACACGAACATTACGTTTACATTGACAGACGACAGAAACCAGAAAACAAAAACTGTATTGATTAAATCCAAGTCGTTTTCATGGGCTAGCTCGAGTTTTTGGAGCGCGTTTACATGGAAAGTATTTCAATTTCAAACTACCAAAAAGATTAATTCAACGCACAGCGGAACTATAAATTTTCAGTTAAAAGCAGCAAATAACGAGTTAAACAAAAATCTTTCGATTATGTCAATCATTTTGCTTTATACAAAAGATCAGATGGTTAGATAACGGAAATGAGGTAATAATATGTCATTAACACCGTTAACATTTACTCCTACAAATGGGTATAACGATTCGGTAACATTTCCAGATCCACCGACAGAGACAGCAGCAAGGGCGCAAATTCAGGAATTGCACGACCAAGCAAAGAATTACATAAACAATACGCTTGTTCCGGAAGTAGAAAAGAAAGTTTATATTTCATTTGCAGACATCCATAACGGTAATTTTTTATCTCCCGAAAACCAGCGCGTTATAACAAGCGGAACGACATATTCCACAACCGGCGCGATATATCTTGATCGTTGGTGGCTTGTAAGCGGTTCAATGGTATGGACTTCCAAAACAGGCTTTGCGCTTAATGGAGTTGCAAAACAGCGCATTGAAGAATTACCGGAATGGTTATTCGAGAAAGAGCAGCCTATTACAATCAGTGTCGGCGGGACTGAATATCGGGATACTTTGACTTGGCCTGCATCTAGCACGGGCGCTACTTCATCGGTTACAAAAAATGGAGTAACTATAACAATAGGATTTGAAAGCTATTCTGCGACGCTTTGCGGTATATCGTCAACTTACACGCCTTATATCACATTAACAACATCTTCTTCGACAACAATCAATTATATTTATCCCGATAAACCGCCTGCGGATTACGGGGAAGAGTTAACAAAATGCCAAAGATTCGCATTGTATATCCCAAATGGTGGCGGTTATTTTAGAGTAGGGTCGTATACTGCCAATACTCTACTGTTTTCTGTTCCGTTAACAAACACATTTAGAGCGATTCCAACTATAGAATCTGGAAGCTTTTCTGTAATGACAGCTGCGAGTGTTGTGCAATCTGGTTTTACGTTTACTTTTTATGTTAATGGAAACAATCTTACAGTAATTGCTTCAAAGACTTCGCATGGATTAACAGATGCAACTTTATATTCTAATGGTATTTTATTGACAGCCGACCTATAATATTTGACAAAATATCCAGTTGGTGGTTATACTAAATCCAGAAGGTGAAAGCATGAAAAAACGGTTTTTAACTTTATTCTTTATATTCATATTTGCTACGACGGCTTTAGCGGCTACGCAATACACGCTGTCCGGCGTGAGCTATCCTATTGTCGTAAACGGGCAGCCTATGGCGTTTACGGACGCTGTGCCGATGAATTACCAAGGCCGCACAATGTTGCCTCTGAGGGCCGTTTCCGAGGCTTTGGACGTGCCTATCGAATGGGATGGGAAACAGGTAAACATTGACACGATTGATCTGGACAAGCTGAAAGATAGCTGTGTGCTGGTGGAAGCTTCCGGGAAAGACCAGAAAGGCGAATTTATTGCGCAAGGCTCCGGCGTTCTGATTGATTACGACGAAGTTTTGACTTGTTTCCACGAAGTCAATAACGCGAGTACATTCAAAATATATTATGACGACAGCGTAAAAGCGAATGCGTGTAAACTTACCGATACGGCAGAGAACAAAGACGCGGCCGTCTTAACCCCTCCATATAAAGACGTAAAGCCGGTCAAAATCGGAGATTCGGACGAAGTAAGCATAGGCGATAAGGTTTATGTTGTGAGCTGCCCGAAGAACGATAAGAATGTGGTAGCAAGTGGCAAAGTATTGCAATTTGCATCTATTAATGGAATATCCGGTTTTACAACATCGGCGTTAACTAAAGAAGGTAGTTCCGGAGGTGCATGTTTTAATTGCAAAGGTGAATTAATTGGAATTGTGCAAAGTGGAGATGACGTTACAAGAAGCGACATCGTCCCAATCAACGCCATTCGTGAATCTCTTGCAAGCTAAATAAAATTTTCAAAAATTGATGCAATTTACTGTAAATTGGGTATAATATAAGTAACAAAATAAAAGAAGAGGGTTTCCCCTCTCCTTTGTGTGGCTACTTGGAACGCTTGTTGGAGCAAGCGTTCTTCGCTTTTATAACACAAGATAAATATTAAAGGACTCTTTTAAGGGTTCTTTTTTTATGTTTAAAAAGGAGTGATTTTAATGGCAGTATATAAAGTCGGTACAACCGGAAAAGCGCAATCAGGGTTAAAGAAAAACGATACTGTTGTCACCGGAGGCGGTACATACAAAATTACTGGTGTTAACTCGGACGGCACTTATAAATCAAGTTTAGTCAGTAAGGGCGTCAACACGAACACGTACACAGGAAAATATGCAGACGATACAAAGACCAAATCACCAAGCACCAATGCAAATAATATAGTTGACCCAAAGCAAAAAGCTATAACCTACCAAACCACCGCAAAAACCGGTTATGCAGACAATTACATGGACGGCATAAACAAAACCATTAACGATTACAAAACAACGCAGACGGACAGCCAGTTAGCAAGCCTCCGATCCGCTTACGATCAGCAGAAAACAAACCTTGAATCTCAGAAATCAGGTATAGCGCAGGACGCAACAAATTTAAGGAATCAAGTCGACACGCAATACTACACACAGGGCCTTCCCGAACTTTATAAAGCAATGGAGGCCGGAGGGCAGCGAGGCGGCGAAAATATAAGCGGACAAGTCGCTTTGGCGGCGGCTAGAGGAACAGGGCGTAATAATGTAGATACTTACGAAGCAAACCAAAATCAAGCCATAGCAGCAGCGTTGGCTAATCTCCAATCACAGCAAATATCCGATGAAGCAGCAGTAGAGCAGGGAATCAGCTCAGATGTATATAATACAAAGATAGACGCGTTTAAGACCGCTATGGGATTGCAGCAGAAACAGCAAGAACAAGATAGAAACGACGTGTTAAGTACTCTCGGTGCTTATTCAAATGATTATCAAGCTCGAATTAATACGCTGACAAATGACAACGACCCTTCAAACGATTGGCAGATACCTTATTTACAATCGGCCAGAAATCAAAAGATAGCAACTTCACAGGCAAACCAGAAGGCGGCAGAAGAAAAAGCAACGGCGGCGGCGACGGAAGCAACGCAGACCGCCATTGAAAACGGGCTGTCGGCGTGGAAGATCTCCGGGTATTCCCCCGCGATACTTCAAACGCTGCTTGGCATAAAACCCGGAACTATGGCGGCTGATTACGACATAGACAAAATTCAAGCAAGATTAGATCAGCAAAAAATTTCATTGTCTAATCAGAAAGCGGCTGCAAGCTCAAGCAGCGCGTCAAACAATACTTTTCCCGCTATTTATTCCGCGATGAGCCAAGCACCTGACAAGGAAGCTTGGTTAAAGGAAAACGCACCGTACATGACAAACGCTGAATTAAAATACGCTCAAAGCTTACTTAGCAAATAGGAGGCGCACCTATGACGTGGGATCAAATCAAACAAAGCAGGTCGTCCGGAAATATTAAAAGTTCAAATAAGTCCTTGACATGGGATGAAATTGCTGCAAGCCGAGGGGCAAAAATAAATACAGCGCAACCAGAAGTAAAATCCCCCGACTTTTCAAAAATGTATCAGCAGCACGAAAAGGTTGTCAATGCAGCAGCGACCCCAAAACCGACAAACCCTAAACCGCAAACTGCAACCGAAAAAGATTTATCTAGGGCAAAGTATTTAGCTTCTCCAGACGTTAAGCTTTCCGGCTCAGAGGTTCAGGAATCTAAACAATTGCTGAATAAATACCGTTCCGATATGCGAAACGTCAAAAACAACAATCTAGACGCGGCATATTGGGATAAAAACTCTACGATGCTTAAGCTTAATAACAAAATTAGCCCTGTTGCTTCTTTTACCGGGAATCTTTTAGATTCGATGGGATTATCCAAGCTTGCTAAGGCGACGTCCGGGATTAGGGAAAATGTATATAAAAACACACCGCTTGAAAAAGAGGCACAGAAACAAGCAAACGAGATTAAGCAAAACGGTTCCTTATTTAAGGGTTCACAGACACAAAACCCGGCAGCATCCATAGCGGGTAATTTAACCGGAGAGCTGGCAAAAACCGGAGCATTGTACGGCACAGTCGGAAAAGCTGTGCAAAGTCTTCCTGCTTTGCAGAAAATTGCAAACCCTGTTGTAAGAAATGTTGTCGGCGGTCAGCTTGCGGACACAGCTATTTCAACACCGTTAACCATTCTAAACGGGATAAGCGAAAAGAAAAACGCAAAGCAGATCGGCAAAGACGTTTTAGTCGACCAGGGCATTAACTTAGCCGGTAATCTTATAGGGGCAAAGCTTGACGATTACATAGGCAAAAAGACGGCGGCAAAAACTGTATTAGAGCCTAAAACAAAAGAAATTCCGAAATTGCCGGAAGCTACAGACGGTTCTATTAAAGTCCTCACAAAAGACTTTAAGCCCGATGAAACCTACAACCCGCTTTTGGATAAAACCAGACAGTCTTTAGGCTTACCGTCAGTCAACAAAGAATTGGCAAGCGGCAAGATGATGAACCTTATGCGCAACTCGCAAGCGGCAGACACCAATGTAAACCCCGTTAAAAACGCTTTAGAGCCTACAACGCCCAAAACGGATAATTATACCCCTATACCGCAAAAATCGGCTGTACAAGCGTTAGGGCAAGCAGAAGAAGCACTCCCGGAAACGTTAAATAAAGTTGTGCTAAAAACCCCAAAAGGAAAATTGAATATTAATAATACTTTAGAATCTTTATCTTCAAAATTTGTTGACACGCAAACTCCTATTGCTAATTTTTCAAAAGAAGCAAAAGACCGCACGGCGTTATTGGCCTCAAATTCCAGAAATTCAAACGGGGTTATAGATTATATTTTCAATGATGCTTTAGTAAACAGGCAAGGCAATAAAATAGGCAGTTCATTAAAAGAAGTTGTAAATAAAATTCCAAAAAATCAAGAGCAGGATTTTTGGGATTACATGATGCAGCGGCATAACATCGACAGGGCAAGAGAGGGTAAAAACGTTATTGCAAACTATACTTCTGAAATGTCTCAGAAAGCAGTTAACGCGATTGAATCTTCGCGCCCTGAATACAAAAACATTGGAGACAACATAACACAATGGCTAGACAGTTTTACAAAAGAATGGGGCGTTAATGCCGGTACAATTGACGAAACTATTTACAGTGAGTTACGCAATAAGTACAAAAGCTATGTACCGACGCAAAGAGAATTTAGCGAACTTGAAAAAGGCATTCCGGCAAGCGTAAAAAAACAATTTGTTGACGTAAACAGCCCAATCAAAAAAGCAACCGGATCCGCAAGAGACATTAATAATCCTATAGAAAATATTATGAATCTTGTCAATCGAACTGTTCAGTCGGCTAAATACAATGAGGTCGGACAATCTTTGCTTTCTTCGATAAGAAAAAATTCTGAAATGTTAAAAAAATATGCAGAAGAAATACCGGCAAAAGAGGGCATGTTTAGTAACGTTGACAACATTGTAACGGTTATGGAAAAAGGAAAGCCGGTATATCTAAAAATCAACAATAAGGCATTGCTTGATTCATTGAAAGGATTACCTAAATCAGCACCAAGTATTAAAGGGTTGTCGCAAGGAACGCAAGCGTTCAAGTCATTAATCACACAGAAAAATCCTTTGTTTGCAGTGCGAAATGTTGCAAGAGACTTGCCTACCGCGTATGTTTTCGGAAGTGAATCTAACCCGTTAAAATTTTCCGCAGAATACGGAAAAGCTGTTAAGGACATTGCCACCAACAGCGAAGCGTATCAGCGATATCGCGCATTAGGCGGAGGTATGTCAAACTTTTTTTCTCCATCGCAAGCTGAAAAAGCGGCTGAACAATTAACTAAAAAACCAAACGTTTTTAATAAAATAGGAAATGCAGTTGAAACGCTCAACAACGCCACGGAATCAGCCCCAAGACTTGCGGAATTCAATAGAATACTTAATAAAACTGGCGATATTGAAAAAGCTTTGAACGCTGCAAACGATGTTACTGTCAATTTCGCAAGGGGCGGCAGCGTAACTAAAGCACTAGATAAAAACGGTGTTCCGTATTTAAACGCCGGTATACAGGGCATTGATAAACTGCGCAAAGGTTTTGAAAACCCAAAAACAGCAATTAGCACTTTGGCAAAAGGAGGCATCAGTATAACCGCTCCAACTGTAGGCTTATATCTTATTAATAAGGATTCCAAAGCTTATAAAGAGCTAGACAACCGTACAAAAGATAATTATTATTTAATACCTACAAAATGGAACGGCACAAAACCGGCAGACGACACAACGTTTATAAAAATACCAAAATCCAGAGAATTAGGCGTGTTGTTTGGTTCACTCTTTGAAAGGTCAATAAATGCGGCAAGCGGAGAATCTCAGCCATTCAAAGGGTATGGGAATACCATTGCTACTAACTTTGCCCCGACAAACCCAATTGAAAACAACTTGCTTTCCCCCATTGCCTACAACATTCCTTCAAACAAAGATTTTGCAGGACGAGCCATAGTGCCGCAAGGAATGGTAATGGATGGCCGATCAAAATATTTGCAGTACGACGAAAAATCCAGCGAAGTTTCAAAAGCAATTGCAAAATACGCAAAGCAAGCCGGAGCAGACTTATCTCCAAAACAGTTAGACTATTTAATCAGGTCTTATACCGGAATTGTCGGGCAGTTGGGATTGCCGGCCACTACGCAAGGCGGGGATCCGCTTAAAGCCGTTACAACAAACTTTACTTCTGACCCCGCGTATAGCAACCAAACAATTACTGATTTTTACGACAACTACGACAAAGCACAGCAAAAGGCAACCGACAAAAACCTAATCGGAAAACTTGACCCAAAAATCAGCACTCTTGAAGAAAAAGTCAAAAGCGCTTATGCAAAAGCAAGCAATGAAATGTCTGATCTTAACAAAATTGCTATGCGTGTAAATTCGGGTAATGTTACGTCAGACGACAAAAAAATTCTGTCTGGTTACGGTATCAATGTTTCGCTTAAAAAAGACGATATTCAACGGGCCATTAAGCTTAAAAATATCGAAATTGCAAAAGCAGCAAACGAACGCGGAACAAAACGTAACGAAATGGAGCTTGATCTTTACAACAACAAAACGCTTGCGGACAAAGTTTCAAAGTATCAGACCGCAGGAATCAATCAAAAAACGGCTTATTCCTTAGCTCAAACAAGCTTTGACTTAAACAAAAACGGAAGCGTTACGCAGAAAGAAGCCGAGCAAGCACTCAGCAAAACTAATTTGCCTAAAGACAAAAAAGCCGTTTTATGGCAGCTGCAAAATTCAAGTTGGAAATCGGCAAATAACCCATTTAAGTAAGGGGCGCTTCGGCGCTCCTTTTAATTTACAACAAAAGGCGGGAATGACATGACAGTGGAAATCAGTTTATTAATTGCAATTGTAGGTTGCTTTATAGGGCTGGGCGGGTGGTTATCGGGGCGGGATAAAAAAATTGCAAATGATGGGGAATGGAAAGGCACAGTAAACACAAAGCTTGACCAGCTCATAGAGGGAAGCAAGCAAACCGCAACGATATTAGCCAAGCTGCAAGAGCATGGAGAACGGCTGACGGCAGTTGAAGAATCGGCAAAGCAAGCACATTTAAGAATAAATCGAATTGAAAAAACGAGAGGAGAATAAAAAATGAAAATTAACTGGAAAGCACGTTTCAAAAACAAGGCATGGCTTCTTACCTTTATTTCGGCGGTAGTGGCGTTCGGATATACCGTACTAGGCATGTTCGACGTAGTACCGCCCGTATCTCAAGACAATGTCATGCAGGCCGTATCAATTGCCTTGACGCTGCTTGCGGGCCTCGGCGTTATTATCGACCCCACGACCGCGGGGGTATCTGACGGCAAGAAGGAGGATAGCCCTAATGAATAAATATTTTGATGATCCTGATCCAGACGATATGGGAACAGACGGAGAGGAAGCGGAGGGCGTATGAATATAAATAAAAGCTATCCCTGCAAAACGGGATTTTACACGCCTGGGCGGCCTCGAAAAATTGAATACATAGTGATTCACTACACAGGCGGCACCGGAACCGCTTTGCAAAACGTGCAATATTATCACAATCACCCGGACCGTCAGGCGTCGGCGCATTTCTTTGTCGGGCATAAAGGTGAAAACGCCGCGGTATATCAAAGCGTGGCGCCGGAAAATACCGCGTGGCACTGCGGGGCGAAAAAGTACAAGCATCCTTTCTGCCGCAATTCAAACAGCATAGGCATTGAAATGTGCTGCCATATCGACAGTAAAGGCAATTGGTATTTTGACGACGCGACAATTTACCAGGCCGAGGCGCTGACAAAGGAACTTATGACGAAGTACGGCATTCCCGTCGATCACGTCATTCGCCACTATGACGTAATGGGTAAAATCTGCCCAGCGCCGTATGTCAACAACCCGGCAGCTTGGGCGGCGTTCAAGACGAGATTAAAATAACGGGTAGAATAAGAGAGGGCCGTCACGTGAAATATACGTGACGGCTTTTTTTATTTTTTTTGCTCACAATCTATCAAACAAATTTTTGCATACAATAATACGGGGTATTGATTTTCATGGCTAATCTTGGTAAGATGTTAATGAAATTAAGCTTGTTTTATAAGGAGGAATATATTATGGATGTATTATTGATATCTAATACCATTTTGCAAAGAGCATTCCAAGATAATATTCCTGTAACGCCAATGAAACTGCAAAAGTTGATTTATTTAGTGTATCGGGAATATTTAAAACGTACTGGGAATCCATTATTCTCGGAGCGATTTGAAGCATGGAAATACGGCCCTGTTCTTTCATGCGTTTACAATTGTTTTAAGCATTATTGCGCAAGCCCTATCCTTAATTATTACATCGGTGAAGAAGGAAAAGCAAAAGTTTATGATTTGAGAGGAAATTCCGCTTTTTCTCAAGTAATAAATCAAATTTGGGATAGATATAAAGATGAAGGGGCGATTCAACTTTCATCTAAAACTCATCAAGCTGGAAGCGCTTGGGATAAAGCAAATCTTAAAGGAGAATTGTTCTTAAATGATGAAGATATTAAATCAGAAAGTTGGGTTTAATATTGGTTGCCGAAGAAAAATCTCAAGTTATTCCTTGCGAAGAGCATGAAGGCATTGATATACCACCAGACAACTATCCAATGCTGAATCCCACAATTAAAGATGCTTTAACTCCAGCACAAAAAATGAGGCTTTTCTGCGAAGGACAAGCCCGTAGGATGTTATACATATGTCTTGCAATTCTTGGAGCTATGTTTGTATTCGATACATTTTTTCATTCGAGTAGTGAGTTAAAAGTTCCTTTGTTCGAAGTCTTAAAATTTATTGTAGCGGGAATTGTTGGATATCTTTTTTCAAAATCAGATAGATCAGATGAATAACCATAAAAAAAGCGGGGCTTTACGCCCCGCTTTTTTATTTCCCCCGCTATTCAGGAAACTTTAATTTTATGTGCATGGTATAGCTGATCGGCAGCAGAATAATATATAAAAGGCATTGGAAAACGTAAAAGCTATTCTTGATAATCCGCAGGCATATTTACCGAGTAAAGCAAGCTAAGATTAGAGGGGCATTACGCCCCTCTTTTTTTATTTTAAATGTAGCATAAATTTCGTGTGATAATTTGTGTGATAATCTTCTTTTATTATCACATGTGGTGCTTATATTTGCTACATTATAATGTCATATTTGAAACGAATAAAATTTATCTAAATGCCCGTATTGCTTAGAAAGCCAATGAAAGCATTGAAATATAAAGAAAAACAGACGACACATCGTATCGTCTGTTTTGGTGGAGGCGGGGGGAGTTGAAAACCCGTCCAAAACGCCATGCCCTTTGATATTACTACACATTGGAAACATCGTGTGATAATTTGTATGATAATAAGCTTTCAAAATAGGTGTTGACTTTATCGTCTACAATCTTTCTTTCGTCTGACATTGTGTGTTGATAAACCGTTTTTAATGTGTTGTTTGTGGCCCATCCTCCGCGCTCCATTGCGTATTTGTCTGGTATTTTCAACGCAAGCATAACAGATGCATTTGTATGGCGTAAGTCGTGAAAACGATAATGTGGAAGACCTTCCTTTTCGCAAAGCCTTGTAAACCTTTTATAAATTGCTTGTCCGGATAACGTTACAATAAACTCATTATTCTTCGGCTGCTTTTTTATTAGGTCAAGGAGATAATTGGGCAACTTAATTTTTCTATTGCTTGCGACCGTTTTTGTTCCCTTTTCAACGGCTTTATTTTCTGCGTCAACTATTGCTGTTTTGATGTGAAGCATGTCGCCTTTTATCGAATCCCATTTAATGCCCCTTATTTCAGACATTCTCATTCCTTGCCACAGCGCCAACAGAACAGGCAATTCTATTGACGTATCTTTTACAGCTTTAATAATAAGTTCAATCTCATTTGTTGCCGGTATATTTGCGCTGTATGGTTGTTTTTGCGGTAAAGCAGTCTTAAGCGTAAAGTCTGGATAATATTCCTTAAATACCGAATTTAATAGCCCGTGTGCATTGCTTACATATTTTGAGGCGTGATCCTTTGCCATTGCATTGATTTCTTTCTGGATCATCTCCTGGGTAATTTTATTTAATTTAATTTTCATTAACCCCTGCAAACAATTCTTTTTAAGTTTTTTATAACCGGCGATAGTCGATGGCGACAACACGCAGTCTTTACTTTCTATATATCGTGTCATGGCTTCTTCCAACGTTAAATTGGTAAGAGATTTAGATATGTTTGTTTTATGTAAATTATATTCAGCGGCCCAAAATTCGGCTTCTTCTTTTGAGGGGAAAGCCCGAGATTCATATTTATATTTCCCTTTTTCTTTTTTCCCCGTTGATACTTGAATATACCAACTGCCACTTGGCAATTTTTTTGCTTTGGGCATAAGCAAACCCCTTCTTCCAAAACCATTGCTTGCGTTTGTTTTATATAATATTAAAATATTTGTTGTAATTGGCAAAACATAGTATTATTATGTAAATGTAACAAATTCGCTAGATATACAATTAAATATTCGGCAAACATACCGAAAGGTAAGGGCGCAAAGCTATAGGGTCTAAGGGGATAACCTATGACTGCCAGTTGTAATTTAGCGAGACATCTCGTCGTCTAATCAGGCAGTTGTTGAAACTGTCTTTTTTTATTTTCCAATACTTTTTGTTGCAAAATAAACATCAAATTCAGCTTTTCTGCTAAAAGTATCGCACGTATAAACATAAAACTTATCGGTTTCTTTATCAAAAATTACGATTTTCGTTGTGCCTTTATTGGGATTTGTCACGTTTGTTATGTATCTTTCATTTTGTTTGTCTATTTTTTCAACTTTTCCGGTAAGTCTATCTACTTTATTAGATGTGGCAGAATCAATATAAAATCTATTAGATAGCGCAAGCAAAGCTAACCCGGTTGATATAAAAAAACTAGCTATAATTATAGAAATAGGAAAAAAATTTTTTGAATAGTATTTATTTTTTGAAAATTTATTCTTACTTTTAAAATTAGGGCATTCTTTTTGCTGCCGTATTGCGGCATCTAGATCAATACAATTGTCTTTCTTTTTGTCCAAATCTCGTTTTTTAATTTCGTCAACAACTTCATCAATAATTTCTTCTCGATATTCTTTTCGGGCATCCCAAATTTTCAAAAGTTCTTCATCATCCATAGCTGGAATATTGATATAGTCGTTCATTGCCTTACCTCAAAATATAAAAATCTTATAGACAAGCCTAAAATCTGGTAGTATAATAAAATTTGTTCGAACAAACGTTCTATTTATGAAAGGGGTATGCGCCATGATCGAACCGAAAAGACAACTGGAAAAAGACATTCAAAGATATCTTGATATCTTAAAATCGGTGCGCAATCCCAAAAAATACGTTAAAATTATTCTTGACCTTTCTCGTGAGCAGCAAGATCCTCAAGCATTTTTAAGACAACTTGACGATATTTGGGAGAAAACTTCTTAAGCACTTCAACACTCTTTTTTGTTTCGTCATCAAGCTCATCGTAATTTACGGTGGGCTTATTTTTTTCGTCTGTTACGCACAATAAATAATTGATATCTACATTAAAAAAACTGGCTATTTTATGCAAATATTTGTTGTATGATTTTGTTTTTCTTGCTTTCCATTCGCTTACCTTGTTTGGCGTAGTTCCTATTGCTTCTGCAAATTCTTTTTGTTCAACCCCAGATTTATCTAGTAGATCAAAAATCCGATCAATTGTATCCATCTACATTTCCCCCCTATCTACAAATTTTTCTAACTGTATCTTGCAGCCGTATGCACATCATCACGAGAATAATTATTTAACGGTGGTTTATTGATGCATGCTCTTAAATACAAAGGTTGAGCTTGACCGCTATTATTAAGCTTTATATTGTCTTCCAGATAAAACAAAAGTGTACGAGCACAATCTTGATTCAGCACCATAATATATCTCCTTTGTGCAACCTCGCTAAATGCGGGGTTGTTTTTTGTGCAATGCAACAATAATTAGAAAAATTCTAAGTTAAGCCTTGACACTTAGAAAAATTCTAATTATACTATAACCATAAGTTGATAGCGGCGCACGGCATAGGAAAAGTAGCCCTGCAAATCTTTATTGCAAAGCAAAAAAATATTGTGTTTGTTGACGCCTATACAATATTACAGCTTACGCCGCTTGTCAACTACTATTTGCATAATTTGTCAAAAAGGAGTGTGGAAGTTGATAATCCCAGGAATTGAGTTAAAAATTCGTATCTTGCGCGCGGGAACAAGTCAGGTTGATATATTGCGTAAAATCATTGCAAAATACCCTTTTGAAAGCATTTTTGAATCTGACATGAGCCGATGCGTAAACGGTCATTCTCGTGGCGAAAAGGACGAAAGAATTTTACGTTATATTGATGAGATTCTTTCGGAATTAGAGAAAAAAGCGAAAGGAGATGGCGGCCATTCCTAAACTTCGCAAAACCGCAACCCAAGAAAGAGACGCATTGTTGATTGCAACCATTAAAAAGTATTTGTATTTGTCCGGGGTAGAAGTTCCGGAATTGTGCGCGGCACTGTGTATGTCTGGCGGAACCTTTTACCGCCGCTTAAAAGAACCGGGAGATTTTACGATTGAAGAAATTTCCAGAATGTCTCAGAAGTTACATATTCCAAAAGACGAAATGTCGAGTACATTGCTTGGGAAGTAACCGGATGAGAAGCGGAAAGTATTATCAAGGCAAAAAGGTTCACGGTGTTAAACATGATGTTCACCGTCTTGTGATGGAAGAAAAATTAGGCAGGCCACTTACATCTAGCGAGATCGTTCATCACGGTGACGAGGATAAGCAGAACAATGATCCTGAAAATCTTGAGCTTACGACACGATCAAAACATGCGCGGCACCATATGACCGGTAAGCATCCGACGGAAGAAACCAGACGAAAGATTTCTGATTACAAAAAGCTGCATCCAGATTATTCATCAAGAAAGCTTGCTTTTAATCAAGTAATGATGGTTTTTGAATTACACGCAAAAGGAAAATCTTTAAGGTACATAGGAGGCTTTTTTGGGGTTGACCACACAACAATTCTTAATATCTTGCACGGCAGAAGCTATCAATCTCTAACCGGCCTTGCTCGAAAAGACGTAAAAAATAGCGGCCGTATAAACGAATCTCAAATTTAATTTTAAGGAGATTATTTATATGTTTATCATCAATCAAGATCGCGACCGCATTATCAACGTTAAAAAATCGGATTTACCAGATGCATTATTAACTGTTCCAAAGTTTTACAAAGACGTTTGCATGGGGATCAATCTATATTACAAAAATACTTTGCTTGGCACGTTTGACACCGTTCAAGACGCAATTGAGGAAATGAACAGCATTATTATTTGCAAACGCCGTTTTTACTGCGTCAGAGGGCATGAGCCGTTTGAACTTTGGGAGCGAATCAAACTGGTTATGTTGGGCGGTGATTCTGATGAAATGGCTGACTGAAAAATGCCGAGAGAGCAACGAATTTTCATGGTTAATAACTTTAATTGGAATTTTACTGATGATTGCGATTGCAAGGTTTTAGAAAGGAGTATTTTATGCCACTTGTATTACGAACTTTCCACCGCAAAGTAACCTCTGAGGAGCGCTACCGGCGCATACTGTCCGAGAAGACCGAGGCAGACAAAGCTTTAGACCGCGTTATAAACCGGATGCTTTATGGGCCGCAAGGCTACGGAAAAGAAAAGGAGGAAGATTTACGGACAACAGTAAGAAGATAATCCTTGATCTCTGCGGCGGTACAGGCTCGTGGAGCAGACCATATAAAGAAGCTGGGTATGACGTAAGGGTGATTACGTTGCCGGAATACAACGTGCTTACATATGAACCACCAGAGAATGTTTACGGTATATTGGCAGCTCCACCGTGTACGGATTTTTCGGGTAGCGGTGCGAGGTGGTGGGCAGGCAAAGATATAGATGGCAGCACGATTAAAAGCATGGGCGTTGTTATTCGCTGCCTGACAATTATTGCAGCAAGCAATTCGGTGTTTTGGGCGTTTGAAAATCCGGTAGGAAGGTTGCGCCGGTGGATGGGTAATCCGGCATTAATATTTAATCCTTGCGATTACGGTGACACATACACAAAGAAAACTCTTTTATGGGGGAACTTTAACATGCCTAAGAAAAATCCGGTTGAACCAACAGAAGGCAGCAAGCTATGGCGCTGTTATGGTGGGAAGTCAGAACATACGAAAATGATGCGCAGCATAACTCCTCCAGGATTCGCCCAAGCTTTTTTTAAGGCTAATCAATAGAAAGGAGCGTGAAACCTTGATAAAGCGAGAATACAACCTGTCTAGCAATCATCAGCCGATGCCGTTTATATTTCGGATCTACATAGCGTTTTTCTTTATTCTAGGCGCGATCTTCGGTTACGGTATGTGTACTTTGGAAATCAGGGCGAAGGCCGATTGTATACCGCAAGCGAGGGTGCAAATCGAAGCTGAAAAGGAAGAAAGCATTGAGCCTCAAATGGTATCGCTTGGCCCGTTCAGGGTGACTGCATATACCGCCAGCGCCGACGAGTGTGGGAAGTCAGACGGCATTACAGCGTCGGGTACACATGTTACGGCAGGGCGAACGATAGCGGCTGACTGGCGAATTTTGCCACCCGGAACGAAGGTATACATAGAAGACGTTGGCATTAGGACGGTAGAAGACCGGGGCGGCGCAATCGACGGTTCAAGAATTGACTTGTATATCGAGGACAAACAGGACGCCATTAATTACGGGGTGCAATGGAAAAATGTATATGTGCTACCGGAATAAGAAAAAGCTCGACCCTGCGCCAACAGGAATCGAGCAGACGAGAAAAAATCAACTTAACTAAATTATAAACATAAGGAGGAAAAAGTCAATGGCTGAGTTAGACAGAAAATGCATTCTTGAAATGGCAATGGGAGCGATTCAGGAGCGAGCCGATTATGAAATGGCAAAAATAATCGACAACATTCTTGACGTCAATACCAAGGCCGCGAAAAAGCGCACTCTTACAATCACCGTCGATCTTATCCCAGATGAAGAACGCAGACAAATTCGTGTAAACGCTGTGGCAAAGTCCAAGTTGGAGCCCACAAACCCGATAGCAACATCGCTTTACTTGACGGGAGACAGTAACGGGGAAATGGTCGCCGTCGAAATGGTTCCGCAGGTTCCGGGGCAAAGGGCTATCGATGGTAGCGAGCAAGAGCAGCCAAAAGTCCTTAGACTTTTAAAACAAGCTTAATCTTTCCCAAATTATTAAAAGGAGAAAACATTATGTTAAAAGAAGCACTTAGTTACCTTGTTGACCTGGGGCAGAGCAAAGACCCGTTACATAAAATTGGGGATCAGACGTATTCCGAGAGACAACTTACCCGTATTCCACCGCACGTCGACCGTCCTAGCGAAATAACCATCAACGGCCTTGAAAGTGCCGTTAAACTTATCAAAACCGAGATCGACCGGCTGAATACTACTTTGTTTGTTCAGGTTGCTTCGCAAAGTTGTGTCGGTATTTATACAACATACGAGGCCGACTTTACCCGCAACCGCCTTTATGCTGTTCAATCCGATGTCCCACAGTTCAAATACGGATTTCGCCCCCAGGAAAACGCGCTTATTGAGCTTCGCAGCCAGTTTATCGAGAACGACGGCACGGCGTATCTACTTGATTTGCTTTCCCGCATTTCCGACGAACAGAGCGTTAAGTCGAACGACAACGGAATGACGCAAACGGTTGAAACCAAGCAGGGAATTTACCTGAAAGCCGTAGAAAACGTTAAACCCCGCGTAAAGTTGCGCCCGTACCGCACTTTTCTTGAAGTCGAGCAGCCGGAAAGTGAATTTCTTGTACGGCTTGATAAAGACGGGAATATCGGCTTTTTCGAGGCAGACGGCGGCATGTGGAAGATGACGGCAAAGAAGAGCATTAAAGGCTACTTTGAGTTTGAGCTTGCCAATCTGATTCAGGCCGGACACGTCGTCGTGATGATGTAAGACGAAAGAAAAGCCGCCTCGCACTTTCCTACAGTACGGGGCGGCAACAAGAAAAACAACTTATTTTTATATAAGCACAAATAGGAGGCGTTGTCAATTGGAACACGCACCAGACGATTACAGAGGGCATGACAGCCAGACGGATAAGCCGGTTATGTACTGTAGACACTGCGGCGGTGAGATATACAAGACAGATACCCGTTATCAGTGGGATAGCGAAGAGTGCGATATTTGCGAAGAATGTTTTTCGGATAAGGTTATAGAAAAACTTACTCAATCGCCGGAACTGATAGCTGACGCAATGGGTTTGAAAGTTGAGAGGGGTACATAATGGCACAACTTGTATTTTACGACAAAGACCATATCTACGAAGTAGACGGCGTAAAGATGGACAGCGTTTCTGAGGTCCTTCGCTTTCTTTCCCGTGAGGAATACGATGACATAAACCAGTACAAGTTAGACAACGCAGCAAGTCGAGGAACCGAAGCACACACCGCCTGCGAAGTGCTTTACCAATATAAGAAAGTCGAATGCTCTGAAGATGTGCAACCATATGTTATGGCTTTTATCCAGTTTTTAAAAGATCACAAATGCGAGTTTACGGACATTGAAAAGCCTTTGGCTGATACAGAATTAGGCATTGCCGGTACGCCTGACTTTTGCGGAACGGTTGACGGCGAGGAAAGTATTGTCGATCTGAAAGCGCAGTCAGCTATCAAAAAAACGCTTGTAAAATCTCAATTAAATGCTTACAGTCATTTGCGAATTGTTAACGGAAAGCCTGCGCCAGTAAGGTTATATTGCTTGCAATTGCTTGCAACCGGCAAATACCGGTTTTACCCCGTGGCGATTGACGACACAGAATTTAGGGCATGTCTGGCGCTACATAAGGCGCTTAAAACAAAACACGAAAGAGGGGTTATAAATTGAGCGAAGAATTGGCTTTGCAGCAAGAATATGCAGATCAGATAGTAACACAGGAGGCAACCCAAAACCTTTTGCAAAATACCAAAGCATTAAACCTTATAAGTAAGCTTGCAGATAGATATTCAAAAAGTGACATGGTTCCAATGAATTATAAGGGCAAGCCTGAAAATTGTTTTGTTGCTCTTGAGCTTGCATCGCGGATGGACGTTTCGCCGGTTTTGGTTATGCAGAATCTTTACATAGTACAAGGTAAGCCGAGTTGGGCGGGGCAAGCATGTAAAGCTTTAATTGACGGTTCAGGCAAGTTTATTAACTCTGAGTATGTTATGACCGGGAACATGTCAGACGGCACAAGAGGGTGCTATTTACAGGCCGTAAACGCCAAAACTGGTAAGGTGGTTAGAGGCACAGAGATAACGCTTAAAATGGCGCAAGACGAGGGATGGAGTACAAAGCCCGGCAGCAAATGGAAAACCATGCCTGAGCAGATGCTAAAGTATCGCGCAGCCGCTTTTTTTGCTCGTACTGAATGCCCTGAATGCTTGATGGGATTCCAGACGGCAGACGAACGTGAAGATGTTTTTGGCGCAGAACCAGAAAAAACAAAAACAATAATTACAATGGAGGATTGACATGGGAATAGGCACAAAACCTTTTAAGGCAACAGTTTATTCGCCCGATGTGAAAACTTCGCAGAAAGGCAAAACATATACAAAGTGCAAGCTAAGAACCTCCCGAAAAGACAAAGAGGGTAACTGGCAAAACGAATATTGGAACGCGACTGTTTTTAACGCCTTACAGGAAAAAGACAAAATCCAAGTTGATGAATTTACGCTTGAGCAAAGGAAATACGAATCTGGAACGGAAAAGAAAACAGCCTATGACATGACGGTTTGGAAAATGACAGTTTTGGAAAGTGCAACGCCACAACCGGGGCCAACTTATGAAGACACAAGTACAAGCGATTTCTCGGAGTTGTCAGACGACGACTTAAGTTCGGGTGAGCTTCCGTTTTAGCCGAAACTTTCAAATTTGCAGCAAAGATTATAAGTATACTTTGGAACACGGGGCGGTTGGTCTGCCCCGCATGGAGGCGGTGATTGACGATTGACACATGCATTCTTATAAGCCGAAAACTGGTAGATAGTGAAATATGGAATAAGCCACCGTTGTACTTAAAGGTTTGGATTTACTTATTGGTAAAAGCACAGCATTCTGATTACAAAAAGTTAAAGAAAGGGCAGTTATATACGAGTATTCCAGAGATTCAAGATGGTTGTTCTTGGTATTCTGGATACCGAAAAGAAGCGCCAACAAAAGACCAAGTATTTCAAATTTTAGATTGGTTACGGAATCCGTACGGACACCCTCACGGGAGCAACGACACGCCAACGATGGGGGAAACGATGATAGCAACAACGAGAGCAACACACGGAATAATTGTGACTATTACAAATTACTGCTTTTATCAGGACATTAAAAACTACGGGAGCAACGGAGTAAGCAACAATGAGAGCAACAATGGAAATGATACGGACGGCATGCGGGAGCAACGACAACCCGACAATATAAACAAGAATGATAAGAATGATAATAATATACCCCCTATAATCCCCCAAGGGGATGAACACACAAAACTTTTTGAAAAAACATCTAATCCGTATCGCTGTGCATCGTTTTTAGACAATGCAATATCTGAAAGGTTGCCGGAGCGCAAAAGAGCAATCGAACAACAATTGCAGAAATGGGCCGACGCTTTCGACAAGGCAAAACGGATAGACGGGTATTCATGGGAGCTTATAGGTTATCTTTTGGAAAAATCACAGGAAGATGATTTCTGGCAGAAAAACATTTTAAGCGGTGCTACCTTCCGAAAACAGATCGAAAAGTTGTATGCGAAATTTGGTGATGAAAAATAAACGATCTTAAATACAGCGAAAGTATAGAAGCGGAGCAAAGCGTAGTCGGAGCAATGATACTTGACCCGAGAGTTATACCTCAAGTAGCCGCAAAGCTCAAAGCAGAAGATTTTATGAATGAAACCTGCAAGATTATTTTTGAGGCGGCTGTTGACATTTCCGAAAGAGGCAAAGCGTTTGACACTGTTATAGCGGCAAATATTGCGGAGGCAAAACTAGGGAAAGACGCAGCAAGATTTGTTTTTGAACTTATGGAAATAACTCCAACTTCGGCAAACGCTATGGATTATGCCGAAATCGTACATAAAAATGCAGGGATTCGCTTTTTGCATGACAGCATTGAAGAATTGCTTGTCAATGATGAACCGCAGGATATTGCCGGGAATTTGATCGGAATGTGCCGTGAATTTTTAGAAACGGAAAGAACTGACCGCATTAAAACAATCGCAGACGCGCTTACTGCAATGTATGTAGAAAAAAGTGCGTCAACCGCCATGATTCGAATAGACACCGGCATGTCAAGGCTTGACAGAATCTTGAAAGGATTGTGCGGCGGGAATCTTGTTGTAATTGCCGCCAGACCGGGAGTAGGTAAAAGCGCATTAGGAATACAGATCGCTCGTGCTGCCGCCGCGAAAGGAAATAAGACGTTGATTTGCAGCCTTGAAATGTCACCGGAAGAAATAGCCGAACGTTTAGTTGCCCGGTCGGGCGTAGATATGGATAGGTTAATCGACAATGACCTTGAATTAAACGATAAACAAAACATGGCGCATGAAGTAGGAACGCTTGAAAAATTACCGATTTTAATAAGCGACGATCCTTATACCACAGTACCAAAAATCCGGGCAATGGCGAGAAGTATTCAAGACTTAAAGCTAATCGTTGTTGATTATCTAACGCTTATGCAGAGCCATAAAAAATCAGACAAACGTTATCTTGAAATCGGAGCAATGACCCGAGATCTGAAAATTCTTGCTAAAGAACTTAAAATCCCAATAGCCGTTTTATCACAGCTTAACCGAGAAAAGGACGAGACTGAAAAGCCGACACTCAGAGACCTCAGAGAGAGCGGAGATATTGAGCAGGACGCGGACAAGGTTATTATGCTTTGGAAATTAGAATACTCAGATGAAGGAAAGCCAATTAAAGTCGGCTGTACCGTGGAGAAAAACAGGAGAGGCAAGACCGGCGCTGTGGTTTTAAGATTTGACGGGGCGCACATGATTTTTACCGAAACCGAAGAACGGTATACGCCGCCGAAAAGAAAGAGCAGAGTATTTGCAGATGATGATTAAGGAGGAACGGTACACATGACAAATTTTGAACGGATAAAAGCAATGAGCGTTGAGGAAATGGCGAAGTTTATGTTGTTTTTCATACCAAGATTTTCAGATGCAAACTATACAGGAATATGCGGAAAATATTACAAAAAATCATGTAGCGCAATTATCGGAAATAAAAAGTGGCTCGAAAGCGAGGCAACCGATGGCTGATTACTTTACATACCGCACAGAGAAAATGAAGCTTGACCAGCTAAACTTGCCGACGAAGGAATACGAAAAACGGTTGAAAAAACTTGCAAAGAGGTGCGGAGTATGACAGAAAGCCCTTGTAACAGATGTAAACAAAAACACAGATCAGACGGTAAAGATTGCGCTCAAACAATAAAATGCGTAATTTTCACAAATTGGTTTAAGACGGAATGGCGTAAAACCTGTAAAGAAATTAAAGCAAAGGCGGGGTGGTTAAGTGACGTTTGAGATTATCGGTAAAGTCCAGGGAAAAGGCCGCCCGAAGTTTGCCAGACGCGGAAACTACGTCACTACATACACGCCGGAGCAGACAGCAAACTACGAAAATTGGGTAAAGCTTTGTTACCAGCAGCAGGGCGGGAAAATGTTTGACGGCACAAAACCGCTAAAAATTGAAGTTTACGCTTTGTTTGAAATTCCAAAATCGTTTACAAAAGGAAAACGGCTAGCGGCTGAACACAACATTATCAGACCAACGGTAAAACCAGATTGGGATAATATCGGGAAAATTGTTGCGGATTCGCTTAACGGCATTGCTTACAAAGATGATGTGCAGATCGTAGACGGCGGTGTTAAAAAATACTTTACTTGCCGTGAAGCAAGGGTTATTGCGGAGATTAAAGAAATTGACACATCCGAAAACCAATGGACAGACAAGGAGGCAAAAAATTGCAAGTAAAGAAGAAAATCTATATGGCTGTTACTGCCGACAAATACGAATTGCCTTTATTCATAGCAGACCATCTTAACGACTTGGCAAAAGAATTTCATACTACCAGGAACAGTGTAATTACTTGTATTTGCAATAAAACAAACGGTAGAAAATCGGGAGTTAAATTTTTAAAAGAAGAAATCTGGTGGGACGAGACCGACGAAATAGTCTACAACACCATATTGCCAAAAAGAAAAACAAAATACTCAGGGCATTCCGAACATACGTTTTCTACCCCGATTTTTTGACCGTAGAGCGGAGAAAACTCAAAAGACGTGAAATTACACGGCAGAGGAAAAACAAGCCAGAAATGCAAAAAACAGGCAAAGAATAATTAACCACCGAGGCAGAAAGGAAAATAAAATGCGGATTGCGCGAATATTCCCACGAAAAACAAAAGCGACGCCGGACGATGATCTTGTTTTTTTCAATGGTCCACCGAGGCTTGACGAGATGCCGGAAATCGAGGAAGTACACGTTTCCTGCACTTTCACATACGACAAGCCAATAGCAGAAGAATTTGCTTTCCAGTGGGCAGTTTTAGGCGTTCCGGTAAAGGTCGGCGGCCCCGCTTATGACGCCTATGGCGACTTATTTACGCCGGGTATGTACATAAAACAAGGCTATGTTATGACGTCGAGGGGTTGCAATAACCATTGCTGGTTTTGCATGGTGCCGAAACGCGAAGGGCCAATCAGGGAGATCCCGGTCATGGACGGTTACAACATTATAGACAGCAACCTCCTGCAATGCTCCGATGAACACATTAACGCAGTTTTTGACATGCTCGAACGGCAAAAGGAAAACCCGGAATTCACCGGAGGGCTTGAAGCCAAAATATTAAAGCCTTGGCACTGTAAGCGTATGAAAGAAATAAAAACAAAACGAGCCTATTTTGCCTACGATACGCCGGATGATTATGAACCTTTGGTTTACGCCGGGAGAATGATGATTGACGCAGGGTTTACGGTTGCAAGCAAGGCTTTGTGCTGTTACTGCTTGATCGGGTACAAGGGCGATACGTTTGAAAAAGCGGAAGAGCGTATGACACAGGCCATTAAAGCCGGGTTTGCACCGTATGCAATGTTATATCGGGATGAAAAAGGCAAATACGACCGGGAATGGTATGAGTTTCAAAAATCCTGGCTTAAGCCAGAATGGGTAAATAAAAAAATCAGCGAAGTAAGAAATAAGTATTAACCCCGGACTGATCACCGGGGCAGAGAGGTAACCGGTTGCCTCCTGAGAATGGGAGGTATTTATGAAAATTAAAGCAGAACTGTATCACGATAATTTCCAAAACTATAAAAGATACAATATACCAAAAGCACAGTTGGTAATTGCAGATATTCCGTATAACTTAGGGGTAAATGCTTACGCCTCTAGTACAGAGTGGTACATAGACGGAGACAACAAAAACGGTGAAAGTAAAAAGGCAGCAAAATCATTTTTTAACACAGACGGTAATTTCAAAATCGCGGAGTATATGCACTTTTGCAGTCGGCTTTTAATCAAAGAACCCAAAGAAAAAGGGAAAGCACCAGCCATGATCGTGTTTTGCGCATTCGATCAAATTCAGATGGTTATTGAGTACGGCAAAAGATACGGATTTAACAACAGCTACCCTATTTTCTTCATCAAAAACTATTCTGCGCAAGTGCTTAAAGCCAATATGAAGATCGTCGGAGCGACTGAACACGCGGTTGTTTTGTATCGTGAGAAGCTCCCAAAGTTTAATAACGGCGGGAAGATGGTTTTCAACTGGTTCGAGTGGAAAAGGGATAGCAAAAACGAGTACCCCAAAATACACCCTACACAGAAGCCGGTAAACCTCTTAAAAAGGCTTATTGAAATATTCACGGACGAGGGCGACGTTGTAATTGACCCAGTCGCCGGCAGCGGAACAACTTTAAGAGCGGCTTACGAGCTGAATAGAAATAGTTACGGCTTTGAGGTTGATAAAAACTTTTACCGAGAAGCAAAAGAGAAAATGCTATGCGAAGAAATATTGCAATCACGAACGATACAGCAAAGTATATTTTAACCCCGATTGAAAGGAGAGGCAGCAGATTATGAAGCCGATACTTGATGCTTGTTGCGGAAGCCGCACGATTTGGTTTAATAAAAATCACCCATTGGCAATTTACTGCGATATTAGAGACGAAGACCATACAAAAAGATTCGGCGCAACGGGATCCGAGCGTCACTTACATATTCACCCGGATTTGATTTGTGATTTTACCAATCTCCCGTTTGAAGATGGATGCTTCTCACTGGTAATATTTGACCCTCCACATATTTTGAATCTAAAAGAAAATGCATGGTATAGAAAGGCTTACGGATACCTTGACGATAATTGGAGGGAAATCATTAAGGCGGGATTCGATGAATGCATAAGAGTACTAAAGCCTGACGGAGTGCTAATTTTCAAATGGTCCGAAACGTCAATATCCACTCGAGATCTAATCAAAACAATTGGAGCCGAACCGTTAATAGGGCATCGAAGTGGTAAAAAAGCAAACACGCATTGGTTATGTTTTATGAAGGAGGCACACACAGAATGAGCAAAACCGAAGAGCTGCTTAATACGATAGAAACTATCAAGACAAACATTGTTAATCGAAAGTGTTATTTTTCATCACTGCAACAAACCGAATATCAAAAGCCTTTAATAACTCAAATTGAATGCCTTGACGAAATCGCCGCTATCGTTCGGCGGCAGTCGGAAGGGTGCGAATGGTGCCGAAGCGATGCATTTGAAAAGGCAGGATTGAGCATTATGTTTGACCGCCCAAAAGTATATTTGACGGGCGGAAACAGCGAAATCCCTAATGATGAAAAATTTGTTTTCTGCCCGCACTGTGGCAGACGGTTAGGACAGGAGGCACACGATGGAAGATAGGCTGACAAAGCGGCTTAAAAATGGAGTGGTGCAGCGTGCTGACATTAAAGGCGATAGCGTAATTCTGCGCCTCGCCGCCTATGAAGACCTCGGCACCACTTCCGACTTCGCCGAACTTGTCAAGGCGCGTGACGATGGCCGCATAGCAAAGTGTACGTGCGGGGAGTGTTTTTATCGAAGCAGCTCGGAATATGAGGAAGAGTACAACGAACCAGGGGAAACATTTTGCACTCTTCACGACCAAGATAGAGATCTGAATGATTGTTGCATGAATGGGGAACCCAAAGGGGAAAGGCGGCTACCAAATGAGCCGTAAGCTTTTAGGCAAGGAAGCTGAAATTGCCGATAGGTTGCATCATAAAGGTATTTTTTGCATTAGCCCTGGATGGTTTAAGTGGGCAAAGCAATATCTGAACAGGGTAAACAGGCG
>JAUZPZ010000199.1 GCA_030705675.1 Bacillota bacterium | reverse complement strand
TCCAAGTTAAGTTATTAATACGATCTTTATATGTGCTGATAATATCTTTTACTAATTGTTCAGCTTCAGTTTTAGCTTCCTTTGAGAAATAACGAGAAACATAAGCTTCACCTAAATAGTCAGATAATAAGCTCTGAACATATTGAGCTGCCGTATCTTCTGTTGATAAAGCTCCGGAAACACCCATATATTCTTGTTGTAATTTATCGCTAACATTTTTGAAATCTTCATTCAACATAATTCCTAAACCGCTTGCAATTTCAAATCTTAATGTTGCTTTTAATGTGTCAAGATTTTTTTCATCAAAAAGTTCTGCAACTTTCTTTGTTGCATTTACATCAGGAACAATAATTTTTTCTTTAAGCTCAAAGCCTGTTTGATTAAATATATCGGTCATATCTAAATTTGGAAACATTTTTTGAATGTCCGCAAGTGTAAATACATTATATGTCTTATCTACATCACCCATTTCTTGTCTTGAAAGAGAATTTGCCGCTATTTCTTTTTCTGCATTCCAAATAAGCTGAGCTTCCTTCTCTGCTTCTGAAGCATCTTTTCCAATCAGTTTCAAATTATTGGTAATGTAATTCATATAAGCTGTTTTCTGTGCTGGAACACTTTCGTCATACCCATTCTTGCCAAGGGTAGGTGACACTCCTGAAAAGCCGAGAATATATTGGTTGCTGTCCTTACTGTCAACCATCAAGCCGAAACCCATTAACAATGATGTGCCTAAGTCGTTATAAACATCTTTTCTTACATTCATCAGTTCCTTCAAATCTTTTGAAGAATCGATAGCATCAAGATACTTTTGAATAGGTTTAATGCCTTCTTTGTTTCTGGCGGCAACATCTATAATATTATTATAAAGTGTTGCAATATTTTTTTCGCCTTCAGTTTTTGCATCACCTTTTGCAATTTCACGAATTATTAATGCAACATCGTAATTTGCCTTAATTCCAAGATCCATAAAATTGCTTGCCCCCGAATAACCTTCTTGAATTACACTTGAATCTAAGAAATTTTTGTTGACAGCCTCATAAAAATCATCTTTTAAATTTGTACCTTCAAGTGCATAAATACGACTTATAAACAATTTCATTTGTTCATAAGTTACTTTATCGTCAAGTGACAGTGTTGTGTCTGATGTTCCGGCAACAATGCCTGCTGAAAGGATATTATCAAGTTCGGTAGTTGAGCAATCAGGTAAATCTGTAAAATTGGAATAAGGATATGCACTTCTTGCATTATCGCCTGTTGGAACAGGCAGCTTTCCGAATGCACGGGAAAGCATAACAAGTGCCTCTGCTCTTGTTATATAAGAATTTTCGTCAAGCTTTCCGTCGCCTAGTCCTTGTATTATGTCTGATTTCTTAACTCCTGTGTTGTAATCGTCCGCAGCGGTAAGAAGCATCTCTGCCGCTTCTCCGCGTGTTATATAATCACCTTCCGCAGCAAAGGTCATAGCGGGTATTGTGCCAATAAGCATTACTGCCACAATCAACATAGCTAATAATTTATTTATTTTATTCATTATGATTACCTCTTTTAAATTTAATTTACTTTATATATTTTTT
>JAUZPZ010000198.1 GCA_030705675.1 Bacillota bacterium | reverse complement strand
TTACCGCAATCAGGGCATTTTATATAACTCATGTTTTCAACAAGTCCGATAATAGGAATATTCATTGAATTAGCCATTTTTACAGCTTTTGATACGATCATTGAAACCAGCTCCTGAGGAGAAGTTACAATAATAATACCGTCGAGAGGAATGGACTGAAAAACAGTAAGAGGTACATCTCCGGTTCCCGGAGGCATATCAACAAACATGAAATCCACGTCATTCCATATACAGTTTGTCCAAAATTGGCGCACAAGGTTTGAAATCATCGCTCCGCGCCAAACGATAGGGTCTGTACTATCATCTAATAAAAGATTGGAAGACATTATCTGTGTGCCGTTCGAGGTAATTGATGGAAGAAGCCCGCTATCATTTCCCACCGCACGTGCTTTAATGCCGAAAGCTTTCGGTATGGAAGGACCGGTAATATCCGCATCAAGAATTGCCGTCTGAAGACCTTTTCGCTGAAGAAGCACCGCGAGCATAGAAGTTACAAGGGATTTTCCGACCCCGCCTTTTCCACTCACAATACCGATAACCTTCTTTATGCTACTCATTTCATGCGGCTGTTCAATAAGACTTTTCGGCTCATTTTTGCTGCTGCAATTTGCGGAGCATGAACTGCAATCATTATTACATCCTTCGCTCACGTATAAGTCACCCTTTCAAACAAATTATAACCTTATATATTATACACTGTTTTTCAAAAAAAGTCAATACAAAAAAACAGAGTTCTCCTGACCCTTCTCGGGCCCGGCTCCTCTGTCTTTTTACGATGCATTAATGCACTTATTTTATTTACCAATCTTCTCGACATACTCAATAATTTTATCCGCAGCAAGGTCTATGCCCGCCTCTCCCGAATTGATAACAAGCTGATAATGACTTTTGTCTCCCCAAACCCCTTGCGTATAGTTTTCATAATAACTTGCCCTGATTTTATCGATATGTTTAATCATGCTCCTTGCTTTCTGCTCACTCACATCATAAAGCCTTACCGCCCTTTTTATGCGATAGTCCATATCGGCATGGATAAACACATTTACAACATTTTTATAGTCCTTTAAAACATAGTCGGCACATCTTCCCACTATGACACAAGCCCCTTCACGGGCATATTTTTTTATCATACCGAATTGCGCCTCCGCAATTTGCGTACCTACGGGCAACATCAAAGAAGGGTCGGCGGCATAGGCGATTTCCTCATAAGGAAACCCTGAAATATCCCAAAAGCTTACCGGATGCTCGTCACGCTTTTGAACCTCTTTTTGGCTAAGCCTTAGTATCTCGGCGGTTTTATCGATCATTTCCCTGTCATAATAAGGTATTTTAAAATGGTTCGCCACCTTTTTTGCAATCACTGCGCCCCCGCTACAAAATTCACGGCTTACGGTAATAACGGTGTTCATAAAACCCCTCCTTTTATTTTCATCTTAATTATATAATAACACAAATTTTAAAAATTTCAATATATTATAAATATTATATTATGTTTCCCTGTATCGTATCCACTATTATAGCGCAAACCTCCCTCATCATGGAATGCGGCAGCAAAATAATCGAATATCTTACCGGTATACCGTAAATTTT
>JAUZPZ010000197.1 GCA_030705675.1 Bacillota bacterium | reverse complement strand
CTTATGGCATTTCTTTTATCCTACTTTTTTGCTAAAAAACTCGCAAAACCCATAGTAAACATCACTAAATCTGCTAAAGAGCTGGGAAAAGGTAATTATTCTGTTGAATTTGAGAGAAGCAACTATACCGAAATAGACGAGCTTGCGCAGGTGCTGAACAATACGGCGCGTGAACTTGCAAAAACCGATACGCTGCGGCGCGATCTTATGGCAAATGTATCCCACGATCTTCGCACTCCTATGACAATAATAAAATCCTATGCGGAAATGATACGGGATCTTTCCGGAAACATCCCCGAAAAGCGAACTGCCCATACTCAGGTTATTATTGATGAATCCGACAGACTGCAGGCCTTGGTAAACGATATTTTAGATTTGTCCAAGCTTGAAGCGGGTACCGCGAGAATTACTTCTGAAGAATTTAATATTTCAAGAGAAGTTAAGGAAATTGTAAACCGTTTCCATGTATTTTCGGAAACTCAAGGATACACTTTTACAGAGGATATAGACGACGATTTGTTTGTGTTTGCGGATGAGCATACCATTGCCCAGGTAATTTATAACCTAATAAGCAACGCGGTAAATTATACCGGAGATGACAAAAAAGTTGAAATTTCGCTGAAAAGAAACGGCAACAAGGTAAAATTCAGCGTAAAAGATACAGGTGACGGCATAAAACCCGAAGAACAGGAGCTTGTATGGCAACGTTATTATCGCGCAAGCGAATCGCATAAACGCACAAAAATCGGCACCGGCGTGGGATTGTCCATAGTACACAACATTTTGGAAAATCATAAAGCAACCTACGGCATTGACAGCACTTATGGGGAAGGCTCTATATTCTGGTTTGAACTGCCGCTTATCGAATAGGTGTGCCGCCTGAATTTTAGGGTAATTTATTCAACCTGCTGTACGCAAAATATAATACCTTTCATCGATAGCCAAAAACTATATTGAAAAACGGTGTTTCCGCAAGTTTATATACAAAAGCAAAAAAATACGCTTTGAAATGGCTTTTTAAGAGCCAAATCAAGGCGTATTTTTGTGCATTATTTTCCTAAAACATCCGTGTAATCATCATTAAGGTCGGCGCACACAAGGTTCGTATGAGGACGCTCAAAATATATGTAGGCTTTTCCTGTATTTTCATCCTTCCAGTTATACAAATCCTTTGATGAATATCACCTTTTTATTTGTATTCATCGAGCATTTCCCCCGCCTGACGCATTGCCGTGTCGGTTATATTGCTTCCCGAATTTATCCGCGCAATTTCCTCTATTCTTCCGCGGCGATCAAGAAGGGTAATGTGTGTTTTTGTGCGCCCGTCCTCCACCGCCTTGTCAATGCGGAAATGGTGTTTCCCCGCGGCGGCAATATGGCTGGAGTGAGTGATAACAAGGGTTTGCTTTACACTCCCCACCATGCGCAGTTTTCCCGCAACCTTCTCTGCGGCGCGGCCGCTTACCCCCGTATCAATTTCATCAAAAATATATGTAGAGGCCTCGTCACTTTCGGACATAATGCATTTTATTGCCAGCATTATACGGCTAAGCTCACCGCCCGATGCGATTTTTGCAAGAGGCTTTACTTTTTCACCGCTGTTCGGAGAAATAAGAAACTCCACTCCGTCACATCCAAGTCCTCCG
>JAUZPZ010000196.1 GCA_030705675.1 Bacillota bacterium | reverse complement strand
GTGGCCTATGCCAGAGTGTCTACAGGGAAAGAGGCGATGGTGCATTCCCTGTCGGCGCAGGTCAGCTATTACAGCGAAATGATACAGAACCATCCCGGATGGATGTATTGCGGTGTATATGCGGATTATGCGGTTACGGGCACAAAACAGGAACGGCCGGAGTTTCAGCGGATGCTTGCGGATTGCAGAGCCGGGAAAATTGATATGATACTCACAAAATCAATTTCACGTTTTGCACGAAACAGCGTTGATCTGCTTGAAACTGTACGGGAACTGAAAAACCTTGGCATTGACTGTTATTTTGAAAAGGAGAATATCCATTGTATAAGCGGGGATGGGGAGTTATTTCTCACCATCCTCGCTTCTTTTGCGCAGGAAGAAAGCCTGTCGGTTAGTGAAAATCTCAAGTGGAGGATCCGGAATAAGTATAAGGATGGGATACCCAATACCTTTACTATTCTGGGCTACGATGTGGAAAAAGGCATACTTACGGTGAGCCCCACAGAAGCGGAGATTGTTAAAATGATTTTTTCGGATTACCTTAGCGGGATGGGGAAAACGGCAATTGTCAAAAAACTCCACGAATCGGGGGTCAGGCCGAAGCTGAACGGGGAGTGGGACAGCCGGAAAATCCACGACATCCTGTGCAACGAGAAGTACGCGGGCGACTTGCTGATGCAGAAAGGGTATATCAGCGACCACCTTACTAAGAAAAACAGGAAGAATAGGGGAGAACTGCCACAATATCTGGTAAAAGACAACCATGAGCCGATTATTGACAGGAACACCTTTGAAAAGGCACAAAGAGAAATGGCCAGGCGTGCCGGACAGTATCATCCAAGGTCAGACACAGCCAAACAGTATCCGTTCACCGGCAAAATTGTGTGCGGCATATGCGGAAAACATTACAGGAGGAAAATCAATAATTCCGGCACAAAATACGAAAGGGTCATATGGGTATGCTCAACCTACAACACGCTGGGGAAAAGCCAATGCGCGTCAAAGCAGATTCCCGAAAGCGCCCTGCAAAGCCTGACCGATGGGTTGAAGGTACACAGTATGGTTGCATATCCTGATAAAACGCTGAAAATGATTTTAGAGGATAATACAGAATTGATGAAGGGGTGGGAATAATTATGAACAGACAGGTTACCGTGATTCCGGCCGTTATACCGCAATTTGCGAACAAAAAAACATTCATCAATAGAAAGCGGGTGGCGGCATATGCCAGAGTGTCAACCGATTTTGAGGAACAGCTGTCCAGCTATGAGGCGCAGGTGGATTATTATACAAGGCATATTCAGTCCAATGAAAACTGGGAATTTGTGCAGGTATACACCGATGAGGGTATAAGCGCAACGAGCACCAAAGGGCGTGACGGATTCAACAGGATGATTGCCGATGCCCTGGACGGGGAAATCGACCTTATTATTACAAAGTCGGTCAGCCGTTTTGCAAGGAACACTGTGGATACTTTGACCACCGTGCGCAAGCTGAAGGATAAAGGGGTGGAGGTGTATTTCCAGAAAGAGGCTATATACACATTAGACAGCAAGGGCGAACTGCTGATTACAATCATGTCCAGTCTCGCGCAGGAGGAAAGCAGGTCTATTTCGGAAAATGTCACTTGGGGAGTGCGAAAGCGGTTCGC
>JAUZPZ010000195.1 GCA_030705675.1 Bacillota bacterium | reverse complement strand
ATAAGACAAAGGTTTTTAAAATGATTTCCGAAAGCAGAATCCGTTACTTTGTGCCGGCTGATTATTCCGAAGGCACTGACATTGACTCCCTGCTGAAAAGAATCATAGAAAAAACCGCGGCTTATGAAATACTGGAAACAAAGCATATTCAAAATCATCTTGAGGCAAAAGAAACTAAAGAGGCGGAGGATACTTTAAGCACAATCGCAAAGTTTGAAGGTATAGAGGAATAAATTATACTTAGTATTAAATAGATACTAAACAATATGAAAATTTCTGTTTCAAATCCTTTAGCCACACTTTCTATCACCCGTTCCAAGGAACTGATGAAACTTCTTAAAGAATTCGAAGATAAAGAGGATACCAAAAAAGACTGATAAAACAATTATGGTTTGTTTTTAAATTTTAATTAAAAAACACAGGGATAAAGCTGAACCTAAAATATCAGCTTTATCCCTGTGTTTTTATGCCTCGCCGGTTTTCCGTTATTAAATGCTGTCCGGGAATTTTTTATTTATAGAATTTAATAATCGCATGCAGCACAGAAAGATCCATGCTTTTTACGATTACGGTGTAAGCGGTTTCATCCTCCGAAAAAAGGCATTTTACTTTTTTCCCCGCCTTTATCTCTTTCTTATACATTATTTCAAAATTATCCGACAGTGTGCCTCGGATATTTTCAGGAAACGCCATTTCCGCAAGGGTCATATAATATGTATTGTTCATATGGCGGTTCATATCTATCCACTCGTAATTCACATCATGCAATAGCGCCGATATATGTTTTTCTGGTTCCTCAAGCTTTGTTTCATTATCATCAAAATGGGTCATATTCTCTATGCCGTACCTTTCGGCAACCTCGTTTGGGACCCTTATGGGAGTTCCTTTATCCGTGCTTACGCGCACCCACTTTGAGGACGCGACGACCAGAAGTTCTCCTGTTTCACTTCTTATTTCAAACTCCCTGTACGAATACACTCTTTTTATTTCGGTCAACCATGTTCTTACTTTTACTGTTTGAGCATATTCAGGTCTTCGTAAAACCTTTATTTTCCACGAAAGCAGTAGCCACGCCGCATGAGTTACCGATATTGTTTCCCTCAAACCGTCTCCCGCCATATTTGCATGAATGCCCTCAATATTTTCAAAAAGCACAAGCAGAGCCATGTTTTTTATTTTTAAATCTTTATTTATATCTTTATAGCCTATATAAAATTCCTTTTCTACGATCACTATTTTTCATCTCTTGTCACTATTTTTTCCAGCATCTTTATTGTCGCCTCAATATCGCTTACCGCCGCCGTTTCCGATACCGTATGGATATATCTTGTGGGCACGGATACTGCTCCGGTTTTCACCCCTCCGCGGGAAATCTGCATAACCGAGGCATCGGTAGTGCCGCCCGACAGAATTTCCAGTTGGTAGGGTATGCCGTTTTCTTCACATACGCTTTCCATAAGCCCCCTCACTTCATGGCTTGCTATCATTCTGCCGTCCTTCACTTTCACTGCTACCCCGCCGCCCAGCTTTATAGCCATAGGCTCCGCTCCGGGAGTATCTCCCGTATCGGTGACATCCACAGCAACAGCAATATCAGGCTCCACTCCGAAAGTCGCCGTCACTGCTCCGCGCAATCCTATCTCCTCCTGAACCGTAAATGCAAGATACAGGTCGCAAAATGGTTTTT
>JAUZPZ010000194.1 GCA_030705675.1 Bacillota bacterium | reverse complement strand
GTATATATAATTGACGAAGAAAAACTTATCAAAAACTTGACTGTTTTACACAATCTTGAAATCAGGACAGGCTGTAAAATTCTCCTTGCCCAAAAAGCCTTTTCTGCCTTTTTCATGTATCCGCTTATAAGCCGCTATATAAGCGGAACCACGGCAAGCGGACTGTTTGAGGCAAGACTCGGAGCGGAGGAGTTTGGCAAAGAAACGCACGTATTCTCCCCGGCTTACAAGCCAGATGAATTTGATGAATTGTGCAAAATTTGCGGTCATATAGTGTTTAACTCTTTTACGCAGCTTGAAAAATACCGTGAAAAATGGGAGCGGGAAAATATAAGCGTCGGAATTCGAATAAATCCTGAATTTTCGACCCAACCTGGACATGAGATCTATGATCCGTGCGGAAGATATTCACGTCTTGGCGTGACAAAAGGAAATTTCCGTCCGGAGCTTATGCATGGCGTGGAGGGGCTTCACTTTCACACGCTTTGCGAACAGAACTCCGATGATTTGGTTTCAACCTTTAAGGTGTTTGAAGAAAATTTCGGAGCTTATTTCGGCAATCTCAAATGGCTTAATCTCGGCGGAGGGCACCACATCACAAGAGAAGATTACGATATAGAAAAGCTCGAAAAGCTTATAACGTATATACGCGGCAAATATGATCTTCAGGTTTATCTTGAGCCGGGTGAAGCAGTCGCGCTTAACGCCGGTTATCTTGTTACCGAAGTGCTGGAAATTGTGGAAAATGAAATGAAAATATTAATTCTTGACACATCTGCCGCCTGTCATATGCCGGATGTGCTTGAAATGCCTTATCGACCTCCGCTTAAAGGGAGCGGTCTCCCCGACGAAAAGCCTTATACATACAGGCTTGCCTCAAGAACCTGTCTTGCAGGTGATATAATAGGCGATTACAGTTTTGACAGTGAAATAAATATAGGCGACAGGCTGTGCTTTGAGGATATGGCAATATACTCAATGGTCAAAAACAACACATTTAATGGTATGCCCCTTCCCTCGATTGCAATAATGCATGAGGGAGGAGAGTGTGAGATTATCCGCTCTTTCGGCTATAATGATTTTAAGGAGCGTTTATCATGAGCGTTAAATTAACCTCTTTCCCTGCGGAGGACGGTTTTCGTATGCCGGGCGAATTTGAACCGCATCATGGCTGCATAATGATTTGGCCTGAGCGACCCGGTTCATGGAATTACGGAGCTGTAAACGCAAGAAAAGCGTTTTGTGAGATTGCAAAAGCCATATCGGAGAGTGAAAAGGTCTATATGTTGGTCAGCGATTCTTCCGTTGATTCCGCAAGGGCTATGCTTCCTTCTAATATCACTTTGCAGTTTATCGCATCAAATGACGCATGGGCAAGAGACACCGCCCCCACTTTCGTATGCGGCGCGGACGGCAGTGTGCGCGCAGTAGACTGGCAATTTAACGCGTGGGGCGGAAAATACGACGGTTTATACTCACATTGGGAAAAGGACGACGCTTTGGCAAAGGAGTTTTGTATAAAAAACGGATACGATTTTTATGACGCGCATCCCTTTGTTCTTGAAGGCGGAGCCATACATTCTGACGGTCAGGGCACGCTTATAACTACAGAGTCCTGTCTGTTAAGCCGCGGCAGAAACCCGAAACTTTCCAAGTGTTTGATAGAGGACACTTTAAAAAAGTATCTTAACGTAAAAAAAATAATATGGCTTCC
>JAUZPZ010000193.1 GCA_030705675.1 Bacillota bacterium | reverse complement strand
CATCATAAAATACAGCTTCACATTCGACCATCCTTCGTCAAACACAAGCTTCGCACTTCGCAGAATATCCTCTTGAGTTACCCCTTTGTTCAGCACGTCGCGCAGCCGCTGTGTGCCTGCTTCAGGCGCAAAAGTAAGACCACTTTTTCTAACTGTCTGCACTTTGCCCAATATATCAAGCGAAATATTATCAATCCTTAGTGATGGCAAAGACAGGCTTACTTTTTTGCTTTCCGCCATGTCTATAAGCCCGCTGGCAAGCCCTTCAAAATTGCGGTAATCACTCGTGCTTAAAGAGGAAAGAGAGATTTCCTCATAGCCTGTGTTTTCAATAAGCTTATCTGCAAGCTCGCACAAATTATCCGCGCTTCGTTCCCGCACCGGTCTGTAAACCATACCTGCCTGACAAAACCTGCAACCGCGTATACACCCGCGGAAAATTTCCAGCATTACCCTGTCATGAACAATTTCCATAAAAGGCACAACAAAAGCGTCCGGGTAGTAAACCTTGTCCATATCAAGAATAATACGCTTCCGTATCTTTGCGGGAACGCCCTCACGGTTCGGTGTTATTGCCTCTATCCTACCGTCATCTTTATAACAGACATCATAAAATTTCGGAACATAAATTCCTTCGATTTCCCTTGCTATTTTAAGCAGAAACTCCTCCCTTGTGCCTCCCTGCTCCTTATGGGCAATATAAGCGTCCAGTATCTCGCCCCAAACTTCCTCTCCTTCACCCATGATGAAAAAGTCGATAAAATCAGCAATAGGCTCACCGTTATACGCACACGGACCGCCGGCGCAGACAAGCGGATCCTTCTCACCTCTTTCGGCAGAATAGATAGGTATGTCCGCAAGTTCAAGCATATTTACAACATTTGAGTAAGACATTTCATACTGCAATGTAAACCCTACAAAATCAAACATTTTAAGCGGGTCGCGGCTCTCCAAAGCGTAAAGCGGCACCCCCTCAGCCCTCATCTGTTTCTCCATATCGTCCCACGGCGCGAAAACACGCTCCACCCACGTGTCCTTCCTGCAGTTAAACTGATGATAAAGTATTTTTATGCCAAGATGGGACATTCCCACCTCATAAACATCTGGAAAACAAAAGGCAAACCGCGCCTTTACATCAGACGGATCTTTTACTATGCTGTTAAGCTCTCCGCCGGTATATCTTGAAGGCTTTTGCACTTTCGGCAAAATTTTATCCAACACCGCTGTAATATTCATCATAAATTTCCTCCGCACCCGAATATACTAAATTATAGGTTTAATTATACACTACCCTGTGTTTTTTTGCAAGGGAAAATTTAAAACTTGCTTTTTTTCAGCAATTGATATACAATTGTTATATACAATTATTGTACGGAGGATAGGTATGTTTAAACTTTTTCCAAGCGAATATGTAAAAAACGTCAGTTTTGTTGATTTAAAGGCTTTGTGGGACAGCGGCAAACGTGGTATTGTCATAGATATTGACAATACCATTTGTAAGGACGAGCAATTTGAAATTGAGCCGTTTGCCATTAAATTTATTAAAACCGCAAAAAAAATAGGCTTTAAAATATGCCTTATGTCAAACAATTCTCTCACACGCGTTCAGCCGATAGGTAAAGCGCTTGATTGCCTTTACCACTATAAAGCGCGTAAACCGCACAGATCCGCTTATGAGACATGCCTGAAAAAAATAGGCGTGCCTGTTGAAAAAGCGGTGATGATAGGGGAT
>JAUZPZ010000192.1 GCA_030705675.1 Bacillota bacterium | reverse complement strand
CAAAATAGGTTGTATACCAGCAAAATGTTCCCTGATAACGATGAAATATGGGCATCAATTATAAACAAAACTCCACAACAGCTGCAGGATGAATATAATAAAAAGCTTGCGGAAACTTTCACAAATGCATCTAAGCTTACCAGAAAAAAAGTTAAAGGAAACGATGGGAATTTTTATCTTGATGTAAGCTCACCCGATGATACATATACGGAAACGGGATTTCCGAAAGCATTTTATTACGATCTTTTTGATATGGCAAGATCCGGCAGTATGGATGCCGGAACCGTTTTTGACATAATGCTTGGGGCGACAACAAGTGCCGCTGCCGGGGCAGATTATGTATGCGACGGGTTTACTGTCGTAAAAAAAGACGGATATGTAATTATAAAAGGAGCACGTTCAGACGCAGCAATTGGCAAAGGGATTTTAGGTACAAGATATAAAATCACACCCGATTCTCCCCATACCAATGTAATGGCATATGTTGATGCGAAAGCCGCTATAAAAGAAGCCTTTACAAGTGGTATTGGAAAATTTATGATAGTAGCAGGGGTTGCAGTAAGTACAGCGGATGATGTGATTAATGCCATAAACTCCGGGAAGTCGAATAAAGAAATAGCGGCGACACTTGTGGTTTCGCTTGGGGTTAATACGGTGATGACAGCAATTACTACTGTTGCTTCGGCTGCAGTAGGAGCTGCTATTGGAACACCGTTTATTGGAGGTTTCTTTGGAAGTTTGATTGGAATTGGTATAGGGTATATTACAACAGGAGTCGTAAAAATTACAAAAGAGGCTGCAACTGAACAATTAACCAAATTATTAGATATTGTTATGTAGAAGGAGGGTTTTATGTTTATACATAAGCATTTTGACTATGAGAAAATAAAGGGTTTTGCACCTATGGTAAGAGAATATGAGGTGCTGAATTATGAATGGTTATTTAGAAAATCCGCATGGTGGATGCTCTTTTCAGGATTGGTTTTGGATTGTTTACAGCCAAGGCTTGTATATAAGATAGTGTACGCAATAGTGTTAGTTGTATTAGCAATGGTTTATTTGTTGGTAATAAGGTGCATTAAGAAATACCCTGAAAAATATAGGTATTCTATATACATATTTAAAATAATAAATTTGCTCTGGTGTTTATTGGTGTGTTTTGGTCAATTTGTAACCTACTTTAAAATTAGAGTATCTATTGTAATGGCAATTGTTTCTTTTATGGTTATCTTTTATGAGATAGCTATATATTTAAGCTGCTTAATGTTACAGAGGAACATAAAACATACTGAAAAAACAAAACGGATTTTTTGGGTTTTTTTATTTGTTTTTGCTGCTTTAGTTGAGGGAATTTTGATTTTATTGAGTTCGGGGGATAATAAATACATGTTTACAATGTTGTATTTTGTAATAGCGGCGGTCACACCTATTATTTACCATGGCATAAATCAATATATGTTCACCAGGGTATACCGCACAGAGATTGAGGCAGATATTCCACCGAAAAGAACTGTAAAAAGAAAGAAAAAGTCTAAGCCGGAGGAAAACGAGCAGAAGGAATAGATATGTTTATACATAAGCACTTTGATTATAAGAAAGTAAAAGATTTCGCACCTATGGTAAGAGAGTACGAAGTACTTGATTTTGAATGGATATTTAGAAAAACTGTATGGGGAATGCTTTTCGTAGGACTATTCATGGATTTACTACAACCAAATTCTATATATAAATTTGTGTATTCAATTATACTTACT
>JAUZPZ010000191.1 GCA_030705675.1 Bacillota bacterium | reverse complement strand
GTTATATCGTCAAAAAACCTTACTAAATTTTTCGGTGCTCTCCCGCTTGCAAAGGCAAACCTGCCACCCTCACTCATAAAATATTCTATTGCCCGCCTGTTTTCACGGCTTATTTTATGAACGCTGTTAAGCAGCGTGCAATCCATATCAGAAAAAAGCAGTATACCGTCAAAAATCATTAGTTTCTCCCTTAAAGTCTTTTGTTTTTTAAATATGCCTCTTCAACAGCGTCAATAACGCCACCTCTGAAACCGTTGCGCTCAAGCGCATGTACTCCTTCAATGGTAGTTCCTCCGGGACTGCACACGTCATCTTTAAGCTTTGCCGGATGCTGACCTGTGACCTTCACCATCATTGCTGCTCCCGCCACTGTCTGTGCGGCATACTCCATAGCCTTTGCCCTTGGCAGCCCGCATTTAACCGCGCCGTCCGCCAAAGCTTCTATAAATATATATACATATGCCGGTCCGCAGCCTGAAACCGCACTTGCGGCATCTATAAGCCTCTCATCGATTTCATCTACAATGCCGGCCTTTGATATTGCATTTTCAAACTCTTTCTTTTCTTCTTCGGTAATATTTTTATCCGCGCAATAAACCACGGTTCCCATACCTACCAAAGCCGGTGTATTAGGCATGATCCTGATCACGGCGTAATCACCGCCCGCCATGTCCTGTATGCACTCCGTCGTAAGTCCGGCGGCCATCGTCACTAATATGATTTCTTCCTTTCGGATACTAAGTATATCTTTGATACTATCAAGCATATCCGCCATCATTTGAGGCTTAACGCCAAGGAAAACATATTTGCTATTTTTAATTACATCTTCATTCGTACCATAAGCGGCTCCAAGCTCATCTGCTAATTCCTTAGCTTTATCCATAGCCCTGTCGGATAAAATAATTTCATTCGAGTTTATAGTTTTGCATACCGCACGTGCAATTGTTCCGCCCATATTTCCCGTTCCGATAAATCCAAATTTGTACATTTTTCTTCCTCCTATCTTACCTGCCCATTTCCACGAATTATATATTTGTATGTTGTCAGTTCTTTAAGACCCATAGGACCTCTTGCGTGTAACTTCTGTGTAGAAATGCCCATTTCGCATCCAAGCCCAAACTCTCCGCCATCTGTAAACCTTGTTGAGACATTAACATACACAGCCGCGCTGTCAATACCTTTGGTAAACTTTTCAGCCTCCGCGGCGTTTTCCGTCACTATCGCCTCACTGTGCATTGTAGAATGAAGATTAATATGACGTATAGCCTCCTCGGTTGAACCAACTATCTTTACCGCCAAAATATAATCAAGAAACTCCGTATCAAAATCCTTTTCTCCTGCCGGCGTCCCGTCAATTATCTTTGCTGCCTTTTCATCAAGACGTAATTCAACGGGTACTTTGCCCGCCTTTTTCCTATCATCGGTAATCATCTTTTGAAGTTTGGGAAGAAACTCATAAGCTACGTCTTCATGTACAACCAGCACTTCCTCCGCGTTACAAACAGACGGTCTGCTTGTTTTAGCGTTGTCAACTATTTTTAGCGCCTTATCAATATCCGCGTATTTATCAATATACACATGGCATATTCCTGTTCCTGTCTGAATGCACGGCACGGTAGCGTTTTCGACACACGCCTTTATAAGACCCGAACCGCCCCTCGGAATCAGTAAATCCACCAAGCCATCCGCTGTCATAAGCTCATTTGCACTCACGCGCGAAATATCCTGAATAATACTTATGCACTCTTTTGAAATATTCTCTTTTTCAAGCCCTTTCCTAAGAGCGTTTATAATTGCGTTTGCGGAGCCTGCCGCCTCTTTTCCGCTGC
>JAUZPZ010000190.1 GCA_030705675.1 Bacillota bacterium | reverse complement strand
CAGTCCTTTTTCATTGTTTTTATTTATAATTATAAATTCTCACCATGGTAATTTCCGCCTGCTCTCGTGTATAACCGTCCTGAGGAGAAAACATATTATCCCCCGTACCCAGCATTATTTTTGCGGCGTACATATTATATACGGCGGTTTTTGCCCAGTCTGAAATATCTTTTTCGTCGGAGAACTTAAAACCGGCAACCTGCATTTTCGGTATCTTCATATAGTTAAAAATACCGCTCAAAATTTTCGCCGCTTCTTCCCTTGTTATAAAGTCGTATGGTGAAAACTCCGTTTCGGACCGTCCGTTAATTATTCCGGCGTTGTACATAGCCGCCACGGCGGGGCTGTCGGTATCCAAAAACGAACTGCTTTTTTCATTGAATTCATTGCTAGTGCCTTTTTGCAGCATACAGTATGCAAGTTCGCAAAATTCCACACGCGTTATATTCTCCCTGTATAAAGATTGAAGGCTATCAGGAATAATCCCGCTCTTTTTTCCTTTATTCACGCTTTCTTCAGCCCACTCTGAAGGGATATCTCCCGTATATCTTATAAGCAGCCTTGACATGATACCGCCTTTTCCGAGAGTATTCGCGGCGTAGGCAATGTTATTCTTAAAAGCTCCGCCAAAGTACCATTTTCTGTCTCCTTTAAGCACGACCCTACCTTCCCTGTTTATATACGCGGTATCCCCGTATTTTCCGTATATAGTGTCTTTGACAACCGAGGCCTTGCCTTCACTGAATGGTCCTTGAACGCAATATCCGTCACCGAGAGTAAGCACTGTTTCTCCCTTTGTATTTATATATCCTTCAAAACCTTCCTTTGATATTCCTATAAGTCCGTTATCCCCCACAGGTGTAATCTAATCACAGTCCTGCGCCAGGATATTACCTTTTCTATCCGTGATTATAAAATGATAGTAGTTGTCAAGCTGATGAGCCTTTATGAGCCCCCCTCCTATGTCTTCAAAGGAGGAATAGCGCATAGGCAACAAAGTCTTTCCGTTAAAATCAACAAGCCCCATAGGCGTATCGTAAACCGAATTATCATCGGCGCGGCTTACAAGTATAGAGTCATTTCCGTAATTCCTTCGATATTCTAAACCATTAAAATTGAATACTAAGTTAAAATTTTTATCAAGCGGATAAAGCTTGCCTTCATTAAAAGCACAATATCTGATAATATCTTCCTCGTTTTCCGAACATCTGCTTATATTGCTGAATCCGCCAACCTTTTTTATTACCTCTCCTTTTTCATTTATCACCGAAAGAATACCATCATTTTTTATAGTGTAATAATCCTTTTCAAAATCACAAAGTGACAGCATTTTATATTTTGGCTGTAAAATTATATTTCCGTATATATCTGAAATCCCGCAAAGTCCTTCCGGATTTTTGAAAACAAACAGACCGCTTTTTGAAAGTTGCAAATATGCAATATCATAACCGGAGTTTTCGTCGTATGTGTTTGAAATTCCATAATTTTTAAACGGCAGGTGAGATAAAACCTCTCCCGTTTTCTTTGAGTAAAATTTGATTTCGCGGTTCTCCGTGCTCCCTTCCTTGTCCAAAACTGCTATATAATCATTTTTTTCCGATACATCATACATATTCGAAGACAGCGTATCTATCAATTTATTACTATTATTATATAAATTTATTTCATATTCATTTTCACTATTTTTAAAATAAAAAACATTTTGCCCCGTAACCCCCACAATATCGTCTGTAATGTCCCCGTTTTCATCAAGATATATATCTCTTCCGTCCAGCATATGAAACACATATCCGTCTTTAAGCTCCGTAAAATATTCTGTGCCGGGAAAATCTATATACTCAAAATTATTCTCTGGCGCGGCTATGGAATGT
>JAUZPZ010000019.1 GCA_030705675.1 Bacillota bacterium | reverse complement strand
CCTGCAAATATGCGCTTAGGGTCAGTAGGAAAGGCTATGCCTTCGATAGATATAAAAATAGAAAATGCCGGGGAAGACAACATAGGGGAGATTATTGCCAAAGGGCCGAATGTAATGCTTGGATATTATGAAAACCCTGAACTTACCGAGCAAGTGATGCGCGGCGGTTATTTCCATACAGGAGATTTGGGTTATCTTGACAAAGACGGTTATTTATTTATAACAGGCAGATTAAAGAATGTAATAGTACTGGAAAACGGTAAGAATGTATATCCCGAAGAACTGGAATTTTATATTTCACAGCTTGATTATGTAAAAGAGATACTTGTAACGAATAAAAAAGAAAACGGAAGAGACAAAATTACCGCAACGGTTGTGGTGGATACTGACGAAATATCGGTGGCAGAGGCGCGGAAGTTATTTGAAAATGATGTAAAGGGAATAAACAAACGTCTTGCAAATTATAAACAAATAAAGGATTTTGAAGTTACCGATAAGGAGTTTATAAAAACAACTACAGGAAAAATAAAAAGAAATATACAAAAATAGTGCGTTTATATTTTTTGTGTACGGCAAAACGCAGACTGCCACGGGGCGGTCTGCGTTTTGCCGTACTTGCTTTTTAACGTTTTTTATGATATTTCTAAACTGAAAATCTTGTATTCTTTTATAAGGGTGTTGGAAATCTTTACGGCTTTAGCAATCCGGTTTTCAGTTGGTTGCACAATTCACGGAAGGGTATAAGTATTTCCGTAGAGTTGTATATGTCGGATTTTAGCATGCCGGGGGGAAAATAAAAAACAATGCCTTCCGCGCAAACGTAATAAGCTGAGGGATTAAACGAAGAATAAAGACGCGGTTGCCAATCATCATAAAAATTTTCACCTTCCGCACACGCTTCACGAATTTTACTGCACATTGTATACAGTATTATTTCATTGTGGCGTACATTGCTGCGGAAAAGCTCTCCAAGCCGCACAGCGGATCCTGTGTGGGTATTCCATGTTGAAGATTCCACTAAATTTACACTATGAAGATGTTTGTCATAGGAGCATATTAAATATTTAAAAGAAATCATGAACCTTGACTGATACATTACTTGAAAGTGACACGAGACATTTAGTGTTTCGCTTGACGAAGCGGCGGATGGCGCAAAAACTGTTTGTACATTTTTTTCGAACATTGTTGCATTATATTGGGAAAAATTATTTATAGTGGGGGCTGCCCCTGTTTTTGGCGCGGATATTACCGGATAGTAAACGGAATATTCGACATTGCCGCTCTTACCGGAGATAACATCCTCTTTTACCGTATAGAAATCAGGCATATACATAAAAAATCACTCCTACAGTAATAATATGCCGCAGAAGATGGTTTTTATTACAAATTTATTTGGAAATTGCAGTAAAAATTATTTAAGGTAAGTAAACGAGAAATCGGCTTTGCTAAAAGGCGCCGCATAATCAGGATTTATCGACTTTAAGCATAACGGCTGTCACCCCAACGTTTTTTCCGCACACTACGTCACATGAATAATTGTTACCTACCAATATAATTTTTTTCTTATTTATCTTTGCGCGGTTTGCCACAAAGTAAACCGTTTTTGGAGTTCATGACCATCACAGTCAATATTAATCTGCAAAGTTTCAGCGGTTTTTATACCGCTAAAGTGCAATGTTTGTTTAAAAGTTTTTGTAAAAACCCCCTTAACAGTATATACTCTTAAAAAATTTTTGCTTTAAGAGTATATACTGTTAAGGGGGAAAATGTCAAGAAGATTGCCTCTAAATATTCTTATTTGCCACGTGTACAGCCTTAAATTTCAATTATTATTCTGCCGTATTATTGGCTTCGGCTGCTTCCATAGCTGCTTCCATAGCGGTTTTTCCGGATTCTTCGGCGGGAATAACTTCTTCTTCCTCTACTTCAATCGGGGCTTCCTCTGTGGCAGCTTCAGGCTCAGCAAGAGCCTTTATGCTAAGAGAAACCTTACCTGATTCAAGTTTAATATCTATAATCTTAGCATCAACTTCATCACCGATTTTAAGAACCTCTGTAACACTGTTAATTCTTCTGTCCGGAACGATCTGGGAGATATGAATAAGACCGTCAACACCGTCGACAATTTCGGCAAACGCACCAAAAGCAACAATTCTTACGATCTTGCATTTAACAACATCTCCGACTGAATATTTACTTTTGAAAATTTCCCACGGATTGTCCTCAATTTTCTTGTATCCAAGAGAAATTTTATTCTTTTCTGCATCAATATCCTTAATTGTTACTTCTACTACCTGACCTTCTTTAAGTACTTCGCTGGGATGCTTTATAGGCTTCCAGGAAAGTTCGGAAATATGGATAAGACCGTCGATACCGTCAATGTCGACAAACGCGCCAAACGGAACAAGTCTTACAACCGTACCATTTACTATATCACCAACAGTATGGTTTGCCATGAATTTTATCCACGGATTATCCTCTTCTGTTTTATATCCAAGAGAAATCTTACCTTTTTCGTTATCAATAGACTTAATATAAACGTTAAGTTTATCGCCGACTTTTACAATATCTTTTGGAGAAATACCTTTTTTCCATGAAAGTTCGGTAACGTGAACAAGACCGTCAACGCCACCTACGTCTACAAAAGCGCCAAAGTCAGTAATGGACTTTACAGTGCCTTCAATCTTATCGCCTACATTTACTTTAGCAAAAAATTCATCTTTGATTTTTTGAGAAACTTCTTTTGCCACTTTTTTTATTGAGCCCACTACTTTATGGCGTCTTTCATTTACGTCAATTATTCTCAAAGATACTTCCTGACCTTTAAGTGTTGACAAATCCGCAAGATAGCGTTCGGAAGCTTGTGAAGCGGGGACAAACACTTTATTTCCATTTGTAAATACGATAACGCCGCTTTGAAGAATGTCAACTACTTTACCTGTAAGAATTTCTTGCGTATCAAACGCGTTTGTAAGTGTGATCCAATTCTTTGCCTGTTCAAGTTTTTTCTTTGAAAGTGAAACGATGCCTTCAGAATCATTAACTCTGATAATAAAAACTTCAATTTCATCCCCTACTTTACAGATGTCTGACGGAACCACTTCCGGATCATCTGTAAGATCCTCCAACTTAATAACGCCCTCAAATTTGAAATCCAGATCAACAACAACCTCTGTTGGTGTTACCTTGACAACTCTGCCGACTTTTGTTTCGCCGGTTGCCAATGATACCTGAGCCTGCTCGGATTGTTCAAACATCTCCGCAAAGCTCTGCTCCTCCTGATTATTTAAATTCTCTTTGTCTGACATGGTTTTAATAACCTCCTTTATTATTCGGTCGGGAGTAGAAGCTCCGGCCGTTATACCAATTGTAATAGATTTATCTATCTTTAGAAACTCCAATAAATTGTTTGGAATTTCATTGGCATCTTCAATGTGCCAGGTGTTTTTGCAAACCTCGCTGCACACCTGAAAAAATTTTTTTGTATTTGAACTGTGCCGTCCGCCGATAACCAACATACAATCTGCTTTTTTGGCAAGTCGCACAGCAGCATTCTGACGTTCATTTGTAGCACTGCATATTGTGTCAAAAACAATCAAATCATGACCGCTGTCCGCAAAGGTGTTTTGCAGATATTCCACTACGGTTTCCCACGATTTTCTATCAATCGTCGTTTGGGAAACAACACATAGCTCATGATGGGTCAGTTTATTTGTGTATTCTGTCATATTCTGCGGTGTAACAACAACACAGTTGCCGTTTGTCCATCCGCGTATTCCTTTTACCTCTGGGTGATCTTCATCACCGACAATTACGACAAGATAGCCCATGCGGCTGTATTTATCCGCAATAGCATGTATTTTCTTTACAAAGGGACATGTGAGGTCAATAATTTCAAGCCCTTGTTTTTTGAATAACTCAATTACTTCTCTGCCAACACCGTGTGTACGTATTATAATTTTTTCGCCTTCAATTTGATCGGCAAATTCTACCGGAACAATATTGCTTTTTTTCAAGCGTTCGATTTCATTGGAATTGTGAATAAGTTCACCATAAGTATTAATTATTTTATCAGACGCCTGTCCGATTTTAAAGGCACAATCAACCGCGCGTCTTACCCCAAAACAAAAACCTGCCGCCTCGGAAAGAATTATATTAACCAAGCCCTATGTTCTCCTTTGTACCAATAATTACGTCATAAAGAAAACGGCTTACTATATGATTTTTATTTTTGCGGTCAGAAGATGCGGTTTTGATTATATTTCCGATTTTTTCGGGAAGAACAGGTTTGCCGATATAAACGGACATTTTACCAAACAGTTTATATTTGCCGTCAATATATACCGGAACAAGAGGCACAAGTGCTTTATACGCTATATTCAATGCGCCGGGTTTAAACTTTTCCGGATCGGTGGAAAGATTTCTGCGGCCTTCGGGAAACATAAGAATGGCGCCCCCGTCTTTTAATATATTTAAAGTTGTTCGCATAGCGCCCAAGTCCGAAGTTCCGCGATCTATAGGATAAGCTCCGAAAGCTTTGATAATCAGGTTTATAACAGGAATAGAAAACAATTCTTTCTTTGCCATAATACAAAGCTGGCGATTTATTGAGGAACCTAAAAGGGGCGGATCGTTGTTGCTTATATGATTTGAACAAAACAATACGCCGCCGTCAGCCGGTACGTTATCCATTCCGTAATAAGTTACTCCAAAAAGCAGTTTATAATATATAGAAATAAGTTTTTTTATAAAAGCATACATGTATAATTACCTCAGTTTCTTCGAAATGATTTGCGAAAGGTAGTTTATCGATTCTTCAAGAGTGTTGCCGGTAGTGTCTACAAGTATAGCGTTTTCGGCTTTTACAAGCGGGGAATTAGCGCGTGTGGAATCATTATTGTCACGGCGTTTCATATCTTCAAGGACATTTTCAAATGATATATCCTCGCCTTTTTCTTTCATCTCATAATATCTTCTGCGCGCACGGTCTTCGACATCTGCCGTAAGAAATATCGCAATATCTGCATCAGGCATTACCCTTGTGGCAATATCACGTCCGTCCATAACAACATTATATTTTTCAGCGAGATTTCTTTGCAGCGAAACGAGCTTTGAGCGCACCGCACTATGTTTTGAAACGTTGGAAGCCCCCATTGACATTTCGGCGCTGCGTATGAGACTGGTGACATTTCTTCCACAAAGATATATTTGCTGTTCTTTATTTTCATATTTTATATCAATACAAATATCATCAATAACTTTGCGTACATCTTCCTCGCAAGAGGGATCTATACCGTGTTCAAGGCAATAAAGCGCGACACTGCGGTACATGGCGCCCGTGTCAACATAAATATAGCCAAGAGCTTTTGCAATGTGTTTCGCAATTGTACTTTTGCCTGCTCCGGAAGGTCCGTCAATAGCAATTTTTTTAGTACCCAAAGCAATTTCTCCTTAAAAGTAATAATCGTCTTTTATTTAAATGCATAAAAAGACACACTATTACATTATACATAATTTTAACCAAAAAAACAAGGGTTTTTAAAAATTTTTTTCAAGATTTTTTAAAATTGGCAAAAAATGTAACGAAAATAAAGGGTTCTGTGAACCATCATAAAAAAAGAGTTGACAGGGTGAAATAAATATGGTAAAATAAACATAAAAAACATATTAAAAAGGGAAGACAAAAATGAATAAAACAGAAGAGCAAATAACAAAACAGAAGGAAACATTTCGCTACGGGCAAACGGTAAATGCACGGGTTATTACTTTTACATCTATGTTTGCGGCATTAACGGCTATACTTTCACAATTGACTTTTCCGTTGCCCTTTTCGCCTGTTCCGATAAGCTTGGCTTTGATTTCACCAATAATTGCCGGAATGGCGGCGGGGTGGAAGGCGGGAGCTACCAGTCAGGTTGTTTACCTCTTGCTCGGAACAGCAGGATTGCCTGTATTTGCGGGCATGAAGGGAGGGCTGTCTGTATTGGCGGGTCCTACGGGCGGATATATAGTGGGTTATGTGCTATGTGCCTTTGCTACGGGTATGGTTGTTAAAATTGCCGGTAAAAAAATATGGTCATATATTATTGCGGGTTTTGCCGGAGTTGCAGTTTGTTATGCCGCGGGCACAGCATGGTTTATATTTCAAACGGGAAATACCCTTGTAGCGGCAATGACAATGTGCGTAATTCCGTTTTTGCCCGGAGACTGTTTTAAGATTGCCCTGGCAGTTTTTGTTGCGGTGTCATTGCAAAAGCGTAAAATAAAAGTACTTTAAAAATAAAAGGAAAAAGTATTTTTGATTTTTCTTGCTATATATAAAATTTAGTGATAAAATAGGTTCGGGTGATAATAATGCAAAATTATAAAATGCTGATCCAGTATGAAGGAACAAAGTATAACGGCTGGCAAAGGCAAGGAAACACAAAAAATACCATTCAGGGGAAAATAGAGGATATACTGCTGAAACTATGCGGAAAACCCGTAGAAGTCCACGGCTCGGGGCGTACTGACGCGGGAGTACACGCTATGGGGCAGGTGGTAAGCTTTAAAGCGGATATATCTTTATCTACGCGCGAAATAACTGCATATTTTAATAGCTATTTACCTTCGGACATTGCGGTTATAGCTACGGAGGTTGCGGAAGAAAGATTTCATGCAAGATTGAATGCAATATCGAAAACATATGTTTACCGTATTTGGCGAAATGAAATACCCGACGTTTTCGGGAGGCGTACACGGTATACTTTTACCGAGCCGCTCGATGTTGACAAGATGAGGGAGGCGGCGGGAAAATTGTGTGGGACACATGATTTTATGGCGTTTTGCTCAAATAAAAAATCTAAGAAATCAACTGTCCGTACCCTTTATTCTATTGACATAAGGCAAACAAAAAATGAACTTAAGCTGACCTTTAGGGGAGACGGTTTTTTGTACAATATGGTGAGGATTATGACAGGAACTCTGCTTGAAATAGGTGAGGGGAAAAAGAAAGCGGGGGATATTGAAAAGATATTTAAATCATTGTCCAGAGAAAATGCCGGAGCGACTGCACCAGCGGAGGGACTGACCCTTGCGGAGGTAGAATATTAAGAGAGGGCAGCAAAGCGGTTTTTCGGGCAAAATTGTATAATCAAGGATAGAATAATGATAGGACTGAATTCCGGCGAAGATGCCGGAAATCAGTCCTATTTTGCTTTTTTCGTGTTAAAATAACTTTTCGGCTTCCTCAAATGAATAAATATAATAATCTGCAACAGCCTTAATTTTCGCATGGTCGTATGAGAAACTATCATATATTCCGACAAGGGGGAAACCAACGTTCTTTGCGGTTTCTATTGCATGCAAGGAGTCCTCAAAAACAAAAGTAAATTCTTTCTCAGTTGTTAAAAAATCAAGGCATTTCAGAAAAATATCGGGTTCGTCTTTGCCTTTGCCTACACAGGCACATGTAAATATTTCTCCGAAATACCCAAGCAGATTGCAGCGGGCCAATGCCACTTCCGCCAAATGGCGGTCGGTTGCCGTAGCAATACACATTTTGACGCCTTTGTCCGCCAAACACATAAGAAAATTTTTCACGCCGGGCTTTGGCTGCACTACATCAACATAAAAATGCTCAATCATATGAGTTATATCTTTTATAATATCTTCAGCAGTATCTTTTAGATTATACTCTTTTATATAATAGCACGCTGCCTGATAAAGGCTCATTGCCTTAAGTTTTTCGTTAAGATTAGTTTTTGGTTCGATTTCCCGTTTTCTCAGATATTCTTCGCCTATGTTGTTCCACATAAACATCGAATCGAGCAAGGTTCCGTCAAGATCAAAAATTGCTCCTTCTATTTTCATCTACTCACCTCACCTTTTTGTCATATTTCAAGCATATCAAGAAGGGTGCGTATGCACAATTCAAAATTTACTCCGTAATGGGCTTTACCCACCGTATCCATTGTGCGAAGTATGCATTCTATTATAAAATCAATTGCAATTCCGGCAGATTTTTCAAGAGAAAAACCGTGAAGCAGGGCTGCAAGCAGAGTGCTTGCAAAAACATCTCCTGTTCCGTGATAAGCCACATTCAGTTTTTTGCCAAAAATATAATTTATAGATGAACCGTCAAAGGTTGCCGCACCGATCTTATCTTCCTCGAAAGAAACTCCGGTAAGCACAATTTTACCTTCGCATAAAGAGGAAAGTTTCTTAACAAGATTTTCTATGTATTGCGGCGTCTGAACACCGTCAATATAAGGTGTATCTGTCATAAAACAGGCTTCTGTAATATTAGGTACGATTATATCCGCCATGCGGCAGAGATTTGCCATGCCGGTTACAAATTTTTTATCAAACCCTGAATAAAGCACACCTTGATCAGCCATAACAGGGTCAATCATTACAAGTGTATTTTTTTCAGAAAACATATTTATAAATTTTTCCATAAGGTCAAGCTGCTCAAAAGAACCCAGATAACCCGAATAAATTGCGTCAAATTTAACATCAATTGATTTCCAGTGGTTGGCAATGGGCATTATTTGGTCTGTGAGATCCTTAAAAGTAAATCCGGTAAATCCGCCTGTATGCGTCGAAAGTACGGCAGTAGGAACGGGACATGTTTCAAAACCCGCGCTGCTAAGAAGCGGAAGCGCGACAGTGAGCGAACATTTTCCAAGACATGATATATCATGTATGGCTGCTATTTTTTTCTGGTTGTTCATTAAAAATTCCTCCGATATAAAGCCTGTTTCTTAATATAATAAGTATAATTGAATATTAATCAATAGTCAATGGCAAAAATAACGAAAATAAATTCTTATGAATTTTTAAAATTAACAATTTGTTAATATTTTTTTAAAAATATATATGTATAATAAGGTTAAACAAAAATAAGGAGGAAATTTACAATGAACGAATTCGACGAGAATAATGGTAATCCTGATGAGAACGGGGAGTTGCCCCAGCCTGAGGGAATGAAGGAAAATATACAGGAGGATGAGCCCCACGGTGAAGTAACAGATGAGGAGATGAGCCCCGACACGCAAGATGTTGAGCCGGAAGCAATCGGAACAGAAGAGACGCTGGGGGATACAATTACGGACGGATATGAAAGTCCTTCGGAAAATTATAATTTTTATTCGGAAGACGTCCATAAAAAAACAAAGAAAAGACATGGTGCGCTCATAGGAGCAATTGCCGGAGTTATTGCTGGAATACTTTTGACCGCGGCGGTTGGAACAACGGTGCTACTTAAAACGGGAATAATTAAAAAAGAAGATATAATGGCTAAGAATACTGAAAGAAACCAGGATAATTCATTTGAATTCAGTAGGCTTTCAGGTTCGCAAAGAAAACCAAAAAGTGTTGTTGATATTGCGGCAGAGGTTGGCCCGAGTGTTGTTATGGTGACCACAACCTCTATGGTAAACACGATATTCGGAAGTGAGCAACAGGAGGTAAGCGGTTCCGGTATTATTATAAACAAGGACGGATATATAATCACAAATAACCATGTAGTTGAAAATGCCCAGATAGTAAAGGTAACATTATCAGACGGCGGCGAATATTCCGCCGCTGTTATAGGAAAAGATGCAAAGACGGATATTGCAGTGCTGAAAATTAATGATGCAAAAAATCTTACGGTTGCAGTTATCGGTGATTCAGATAAATTACAGGTCGGCGAAATCGCAATTGCAATAGGCAATCCTCTTGGAACACAGCTTACGGGAACGGTTACACAGGGAGTAATAAGTGCTGTTAACAGGACAGTTGAAGCTTCAACAAATACTTACGTTAACCTGATACAGACTGACGCGGCTATTAACGCGGGAAATTCAGGCGGAGCGCTGGTAAATGGGTATGGAGAGGTAATAGGTATAAATACCATTAAATATGCGGCTTCCGGCGTAGAAGGAATAGGTTTTGCAATTCCGGTAAATGACGCTATGCCGATAGTGCAGGATCTTATTAAAAACGGATATGTTACGGGAAGACCTCTTATAGGGGTAAGCCTCATCGAAGTTACAGAGCAGCTCGCTTACAGAAACAATCTTCCCCAAGGACTATATGTCGCAAATGTTGAACCTTCAAGCTCCGCTGAAGAAGGCGGTATAAAAATGGGAGATGTAATTGTTAAAGCTGAGGGCAAAGCGGTTACAACTGTCAATGCGCTGAATGCAATACGTGATACTAAGAAAGTGGGAGATTCGTTGGAACTTGAAGTATATCGCAACGGTAAAAATATTAAACTGACACTTCATTTGAAAGAAGATAAGACTCAGGTGCCCACTAAAATAACGGAATAAAATAAGAAAAATAAAAAAGTCCTTTGTAAACGTTTACAAAGGACTTCTTTATTTTACGGTTTATGACGAAAGTTCAAAAAAATTGGACAAATAAAATGCTATAACTCGAAAAATAAGGAAAAACACCGAAAATAATATCATTTTCCCTATTACAAAAACTGCTACTACTTGACAAAATATCGCACTAAACAGACAACAAACAATAAAATTTAATGTAAAATTTCACAAAAATTCGAACTAAAATTAGTACAAAGTATAGAAAAATAAATAATTTGTCCAAAACTCTTGTATTTATTAAATCTTTGTATTATAATGGTTAAGTAGTAAAAAATAACAGGAAAGGAAGGATTAACACAAATGAGCAAAATTCGGGTACTAATAATCGACGACAATGAAAAATTTTCAAGAAAATTGAAGGAGGAAATGGATGGGACAGGAAGATTTGATGTAATCGGCTGCGCATCAAACGGAAAAGAAGGATTGGAATACTTTTCCATGTACCTTCCGGAAGTAGTAATTTTGGATATTGTAATGCCCGTTATGGACGGATTCGGAGTGCTGTCAAGAATAAGCGGAAAAAGTGTAATAATTGCCGTTTCAGGATATGAAAGTGAAAATGCGATCTGTAAAATGGCAGCAATGGGTGCAGATTATTATATATCTAAAACTGTGGATATAAATGAAATTGTTGATAGAGTTATAATGTTTACGACAAATGAAGGAAAGACTACCGGACAGGAACTTGAAAGTATTTTTAACTCAAAAGTAACAGATGATAAAGCAGCCAATATAGAAGCTATGGTAAGTAATATTATAAAACTTGTCGGAGTTCCGGCACACATAAAAGGATATCAGTTTTTAAGAGATGCAATTATGTGGACAATCGAAGACTTGGGTATAATAAATGCGGTAACGAAGGAATTATATCCGGGTATCGCAAAGAAACACAACACCACATCTTCAAGAGTTGAGCGTGCAATCAGGCATGCAATTGAGGTCGCATGGGAAAGAGGAGATATAGACACGATAAATAAACTTTTTGGATATACAGTACACACAAGCAAAGGTAAACCCACAAACAGTGAGTTTATCGCTATGATTGCTGATAAGCTGAGGTTACAACTAAAAAACGGAAGAAGTGTAGTTTCAGCTTGACATATACTCCAAATCCATCAACCCCTTTAAACGAAAAACCTTCCATGACCTAAATCATGAAAGGTTTTTTGTTTTTAAAAAAGGCCGACGGCTCATGTGCCGTCGGCAGCTTGCTTTGAAGAAAGCTCAATTATTAAAGTTTCAAGTACTACCCATTTGTCATACCCGTATATTTTTATTTCGCGGTCTGCCCGTGTGCAGCAGGCAAGCATTTCTTTTAGCCGCGGCATGGAAATGAGTTTTGATTGAATAATATATTTTTTCGCGATAAAAGGGGCAATGCCAAGATCGCCCGCAATGTTTGACGAACCCGTTGAAAGGAAAAGTTTCGTTTTTGTAATACCGGTTATACTATTTCCGAGAAGAGAAATAATTTTTACCGGCTCTTCACGCAAAAGCTTAAGATCATACAAGCATGAAAACACGGCGTCACGGTTTCCGAGGATTACATTGTCCAGCATATCAAATATTTTATCTTGCAGACTTCGCGCGACAATCAGACGTACGTTATCCTCTGTGATATGGCGGTTTTCTCCGCAGTAGTCAACAAGCTTATTCATTTCATTAAATACGGCGCCCATAGATTCGCCTGCCCGGTTAATTAATTCGTTTATTGCTTCTTTGGAAATATAATAATCCCTTTTTTTAAGAAAAAGCTCTATCCAACTTGCCATTTCATGGCGTGAAAGATAGTTGAATTCAACATATATGCCGTTTTCTTTTATTTTTTTCAGTAAACCGCTTCTGCCGTCGGTTTCAGATTCATCAAAAATGATTACAGCGTAATCGGGAGGATTTTTAAAAATTTCCATCCAAATTGCCTTTTCATTATCAGGAACACTTTTGAAAATGCCACTGTCTTTTATAATAATCAATTTATAGTCCGACATTACAGGATAGCTTTCAATGGCAGTAAGTATGGTATTTAAAGGGGTATCCCTGCCGTCAAAGGAAAAAAGGTTAAATTCAGCCATAGGGTTATCTGCAAAACGATTACGGAATTTATCAATGTAAAAATCTTTATTAAAGGTTTCTTCGCCCGTAAACAAGTATATACCGCATATATTATCACTTTTTAGTTTTTCTTTAAGAAGCGTGGGACCGCCATTTTCTTTTTTTTCCGCCAAAATAAACACCTCCGTTATCTGACACTTTTTATGTAAAGATCACCGCAACGAGAGACGGTAAACCGCACTGCCCCAACATTGGCGGTAATATAAGTATGTGCGCCGCCTTCAGCAAGTCTGCGGGGAATAATATCCGCTGGATGGGAATAAATATTGTTTCTGCCGGAACTGATTACGGCATATTTGGGGGAAACGGCAGTAACAAAATTCTCGGAGGTTGATGTGGCGGAGCCGTGATGCGCAACCTTAAGAACATCACAGTGCTTTAAAGCGCCCGCTCTCTCAAGGGTTTTCTCACCTTCCTGAGATATATCGCCGGTAAATAAAAACGAGTGACCCCTAAAAGAAAGATTTACTACCATTGAACTGTCATTTGAAGAAAGACATTTCATTCCGTTGTATGGATATACAAAACTAAATACGGCATTGCCGATAGTAAGACGATTACCGGCGTTAATATATTTAACTGAAGTTCCGTATTTTTTGGCTATTTTGATTAAATGTGAAGCGTCTCCGGATTTTTCTGAATATGAGGTTAAATATAGCGTATCTGTGGGCACGGAGGAAAGAATTGTTTCAAGCGCGCCGCAGTGATCCTTATCCGAATGAGAAATCATTATAGAATCAAGCTTTTTTATGCCGCTGTTTTCAAGATAAGTAAGGCTTTTGCTTTTATCACCCAATACATCTCCGGTGTCGATAAGAATATTGTTTCCGTATGGCAGATGTATTGCCGCACAATCTCCTTCTCCCACATAAACATATGTAATATTGAAAGTACGAAGTTCGGCAATATTCAACAAATAGCCGCCGCAAAAAAACACTACAACTAAAGTATAGCATATAATTGGAAGTTTGTCACCGAAAATTTTTGATTTTTTATTTGTTATATGAAAATAAATAAGCACAAGCAGTATAACATAGGCTAAAACATAAAAAACATTATGAATTTTGTCGCTAAACTGACCGAAAGGGAGAGAGGCAATAGCATTTGTTATTGCGAGAACAAGCGCGGAAAACCCTTTTGTAAAAAAGCCGCATATTACCCCCAAAGCAGGGATTGCTCCCAGTATTACTGTGAGAAGGGAGCCTATAAAAATGAATTCGATAAAGGGAACAATAACGATATTTGAGAGTATGCCAATCCAGGAATATGAGCCAAAATTCCATATGACATAGGGTAAAGTGACAATATTTGAAATTACGGTCATTAGCAGAGTTTCTTTAAACATTGAGCTCTTGTCGGAATTTCTTAAAAATGACGGCATGTATAATATAAGTCCCGCGGTTGATAAAAAGGAAAGTATAAAAGAGGGGTTATAAAAAAGATAAGGATTTAGCGAGAGCATTATACATGCGGACAATACAAGAAGAAAAACCGAGCTTGCGCGTCTTCCCACAATTACACCTATAAGTACACATGTGCTCATTACAAATGCACGCAGGACAGAAGGTGAAAATCCTGTGGCGGCGGTACAAAAGAACAATGAAAATATTATTATGACAGCCTTTTTTCGGCGGCTTTTGGTGAATATGTTTGAAAATGACAAAAAGAACATCATAAACAACGCTATATGCATACCGGATACGGCGGTAACATGGCTTATGCCTATTTTACGTATATTTTGTGTCAGAATATCGGAAAAGCCGGAGGTATCGCCTAAAAGAACGCCTTTTACAAATTCGCCGTTCATACCCGAAATATATCTGTCGGTTTGAGTAGCGACATATTTCCTTACAAGCGGAAATATATCAGAAACGGAAAAACCTCCGTCATATATTTTTACTGAATTAGGGTTGCTGCAAAAACCAAGAATATTACACGAACGATAATATTTGCTGTAATCAAAATCACCGAAATTCATTTTCGGTTCAGGATATGAGATTTCTCCCGAAATCATAAGGATATTACCTATTTCTATTTTTTTCGCTTTACTGGAAGGTAAATACACATAAATGGACTTATTTGTTTTTTGGCTTAATTTACTGTTTTTTATTTCGTAAAGGCGCAAGCGGATTTTTGTTTCATCTCCGTTATTTGCGGGAAGTTCGGATACGCGTCCGTAAAATAAAGAATTTTCGGAAAAATTATTTTGAATAACATCAAAGTTTGAAGAGAAAATATAAACGGGAAACAGACCGGCAATAAAGAAAAATACCGAAAGAATAATATATACGGCGTTTTTACCGCGCTTTTTTGAAATTAAATATATAAAAACAGAAATCAAGATAATCAGGGCAAAATATAATACTGTTTTTGTGGAAAATATTTCTGAAAATAAGATGCCAAGCAAAAATAAAGACAACAAAAGCAGCCTCATTTTTTAACCCCCCCGATAAATATAAATTTATATACAAAAATATATATAAATTATACTATTTAAGGCGAAATTTGTCAATGGCATATAAAAAAAGATGTGCATAAATAAGGCGCACGGATTTATAATAAACATTGAAACAAAATGAAAGGCGGGGAAGGCACATGGAAAACAGTATGGTTTTCGATGAAAATGGAGTTAGCGGGGAAGTAAACCGTGAAATTACTCCTGAAAAAATGGCAAGACTCGGTTGTGTTACGGCGGATGTAATCGGGAAAAAAATAGCTGTAAGCACGGATGCGGGAAGCGGTTCGACAATGATAAAAAATGCTGTTATTTCGGGACTATTATCGGGAGGCGCCAGCGCTCTTGATTTCGGGGAACAACCTATTCCAATTACTCGCAGCGGAATAAAGTTCTACAATCTTAAAGGCGGACTTCACATTTCTTTAGATGGAGGAAGGGTGGATATTCTTGACAGTAATGGAATAAATCCTGCATCCATCCATATGAAAAAAATAGAAACGGAGTGCAACGACGGAAATGTTGAAAGAGCAATTCCCGAAACAATACGAGATGCCGTATCTCTGCAAAGCTACAAACTTTACTATATACGGGATATAGTAAACAGCTGTAGAAATGAAAAATTGGATTTTAACATACTTATATGTGTGAATAACCCGACGGTAAAAGGTATCGTTATACCTCTTTTAAGAGAATTGGGATGCAAATATACAACTTATAAAAACGCAAAAGGGGAAATTACAGACGGATTTGCATCGGTGGTAAAAAAAGAGGGTTATGACATGGGGGCATATATTGGCGATGACGGAGAAAAACTCATACTTTGCGATGGAAAAGGAAGAATTTTAAGCCAGGAGCTTTATGATTGCCTATGCGCTATAATCATTTTTAAACATGAAATTGATAGAACCTATGTGGTTTCGGTGAGCGCGCCTTCGGTAATTGATAACATCGCCGCCTCATACGGAGGGGAAATTATACGCACAAAAATGGCAGAAAACCTTATTATGTCAAAAGTCTCCGAGCTTAACCGCGAAGGACTGTGCGCTCAGTTTGTATTGAATTTTGACCCTGTAGGAGGACTTATCAAGATAATGGATTTCCTAAAAACGGAAAACTCAAAGCTTGAGAATATTGTAGATGCCATACCTAAATTTTATATGGCTTACGGTGAAGTTGAATGCGGTGAAGATAAACGGGAAGCTATTATGAATAAACTCACCGAAGAAAACAAAAGTAAGGCAGATATTACAGACGGAGTGAAAATTTATGAAAACGGAGGATGGACATTAATTTCTCCGCAACGGGGAAAAAATTCTTTTAGGATAATAAGCGAAGGAATGAATACCGAGATGGCGGATGAGCTGATGGTAAGATACAGTGATATAATAAAAAAAATGAATGAATAAAAAAGCAGAAAATAGATATTTTCGTTTTGTAGCGTTATTTACCCAAGCGGAGCTAAGTCCTGACATAAATGGTCTCTTATTCGGGCAGGTTTTACACTTATATTCGAGAGCTTAAATTCCATGCGCGGGCGTGTAAAACAAATTCTGCGGCTAATAAAATAAGCCGCTATAATATAAATAAACAGGCATTCACGGTAAAAGATGAATGCCTGTTTTTATGTACAAAAAGTTCAAACCATATAACCGCTCTATGTCTTAAACAAAGCGGCTAAAGATTAGATCATTATTTATTATTCGTATATTTCAATTACGCGGTCCCTACTGTATGAGCGCATAATTGTTGATACCGTCTGTGCTTTTGCGTGGGTTCACAGATGTCAGCAATTTTCTATTTGCCAATCTATTTCTTCTTCCCCGAGAGATTTTAAAATAGTGTTTGTTTTTGAAAAATGTCTGCATCCGAAAAATCCGCCATATGCTGAAAGTGGACTTGGATGAACTGTGGATAAAACAAAATGATTGGGATTTGTTATATATTTAAGTTTTTCTTTGGCGTTTCCACCCCACAAAAGGAAAATGACAGGTTTTTCACGCTCGTTAAGTATCTTTATGACACTGTCAGTAAAGACCGTCCAGCCAATTTTTTTATGCGAATTTGCTTTTCCATCTTCAACAGTAAGTACGGCGTTTAGTAAAAGTACCCCTTGCGTTGCCCATTTGACAAGATGCCCGTTATTGGGAATATAACACCCGACGTCATCATGCAACTCTTTATATATATTTACAAGACTCGGTGGTATCCGCACGTCATAATTTACTGAAAAGGCAAGACCATGCGCTTGTCCGTATTCGTGATAAGGGTCCTGACCTATCAGTACGACACGCACTTTATCATAGTCGGTATATTTAAGCGCATTAAATATGCAGTCGCGAGGCGGATAAATATTTTTTGTAAGATATTCGTGCTCGATAAGTTCAATCAATTTTTTAAAATAATCTTTTTGCGTTTCGTTATATAAAACTTTATCCCAGTTGGTATTAAACATGGGAACGACTCCCCTTTTTAATAAGATACTTAGTTTCCAAAAAATATTAAAGCAAAAGCGCCGCCGCCTGTATTTATACCGATGGTAGGACCGATATATGAAATTCCGGTGACTTTTACATCAAATTTTTCTTCAAAAGAAGTTTTGAATTCTTCTGCTTTTTCCGGCATATCGGAATATAAAATCCAAACCTCGCCTGCATTGTCAACACCCCTTTGAGCCGCCAATTCAAGCATTTTGGGAATGACTTTTTTTCTTCCGCGCACCTTATCTGCCGATTCCACAAGACCGTCTGCAATAATCAGGATGGGTTTTATATCAAGAATTTCGGCAATGCTTGCGACGGATGGTTTTATTCTGCCGCCGGCTTTTAAATATTTAAGTGTGTCAACTGCAAAGATGGAAGTCTGACTTTTAAGCATAGAATATGTTTTTTCAAGAATTTCATTTTTCGTGCTCTCATTTGCCGCCATTTCTGCCGCAATTTCAACAGTTCTTCCGTAAGCGAAACTGTAACACATTGTGTCGATTATTTCAACATCAAGTGTTATACCGTCTTCCTTGAGCATATTTGCTGCAAGTTTTGCGTTATTATATGTACCGCTGCCCATTTTTGAAAGGGTAAAGCAAATAACTGTGTCAAAACCTTCATCCGCCGCTTCTTTGTAAGCGTCGTAAAAAGCGGTCGGGGAGACTTGACTTGTAGTGGGAACTGTTTCCGCACTTTTCAGTCTTGAAAAAAACTCCTGATATTTAATATCAAAATAATCAAGGACAAGTTCTTCACCAAAAAAAATGTTGAGAGGCAGCATTTTTATATTATACTTTTCTATTGAGTCATAACGAATGTCGCCTGCCGTATCCGAAATAATTCTGATCTTTGACATATGTACAATTCCTCCTGAAAATTTACTAAAAAGAAAGCCATGATTTTATTACTTTAAAAAACGCCTGGAAAATATTCATCTTCTTAACTTCCTGCGCTGTAACCGCCTTTTCCGAGCCTACAAGCACGGAGCCAGAATGTACCGTCACTTCCCCTACGGCAGTGCCTTTGGGGATAGGGGCTTTTATCTTCTTGTCAATGGAAATATCCACTTTAAGAGAATTGGCTTTGCCGGAAGGAACATATACGGTTAGGTCATTTTTTAAATTGAGTGGTACTTTGTCCAGGTTTCCGCGAATTACATTCGCATAAATATGTTTGCCCTTTTCATCCGTAAGTGCGCCTTTTTTGCGGATATTCATAAGAGAAAAGGTTTTGTACGCATATTCAAAAAGATATTTTGCTTCGGTAAAACGCGAGTCGGCAGTTTTAGCGCCGAGAATTACCGCAATCAGGTCAACCCCATTCTTTTTTGCAGTTGCCGCAAGGCAGTAACCGGCATTATCGGTCGTACCGGTTTTAAGACCCGTTGCATACTGATAACGCGAAAGAAGCTTATTGGTGTTTTGAAGCGGGAAGGTACCGTTTCGGATAGAATCCGTACGTGTACCCGCGTGCTGCATGAGGCGTGGGTGATGCAGTACGATTTCGCGCGATATTGTCGCAATATCACGAGCGGTGGAATAATGACCGTCCGCATCAAGACCCGAAACCGTAACATAATGTGTATTTTTAAGACCAAGCTCATCGGCTTTTTTGTTCATCAGCTTAACAAAATCTTTTTCGTTTCCGGAAATAAAATCGGCAAATGCAACGGCAGCGTCATTTGCGCTTGGAAGGGAAATGCTTTTCATGATCTGGTCGACAGTCATTTTTTCCCCTTCGTCAAGATAGATCCGGCTGCCTTCGGTCGCTTTCGCTTCGGCTGTACCAGTAACAATGTCATTGAGCGAAATTTTGCCTTTTGCTATATAATCGTCCGCAATAAGCAGTACAGTAAGTTTTGTTATACTCGCCATGGGCATACGCTTGTCAGCGTCTTTTTCCATTATTATCGTACCTGTTTTTGCCTCCATAAGAATAAATGAGGGCGAATCAAAAATATTAGGGTCAAGAGTGCAAAAAGGGGAAGTTTTCGCGCATGCCGGAACGGCAAAAGATATGAGCAGTATAAAAATAATAAAAAGTTTACATGATTTTTTCAATGATAATACCTTCTTTAAATAAAATATCAAAATTCAACAAGTACACTTGATTTTGCATATGAGACAGTTACATCTTTATAATGTATGTCAAAAAAATCAAGCACATCCTTAATCGGAAGAAGCGGAGTGTTGTGAACGACCATGCCGCTGCCATCGCTTGAAGGACATTCAAATTCATAGCGCTTATTGCCTTTATATTCGATATAGCCATTATATGAATGAGAGTAACCATACAGACTTTCATCTTTCTGGATATATGAATAATAATCATCGGTAGGAACGCTAATATAACTGTTATAAAAGCCACTATAAATATCGGTGTCTTTAGAATAATGCACAACAAAATCACTTTCACATGCTTCAAGTATTTTTACTATACCTGAAACGGGAATATAAACAGTACCTTCATCATCCACAACAGGGCGGCCTGCATCTTCGATGGGGAAGAGATTACCGCCGGTTGTCCTTATACAGGTAAAGTAATAATCCCAGTAGGAAAGAGGGTCGGTGTAATAAACGTCATTTGCGCGGAGTATCTGGTAATTTTTAAGACGCAGAAGCATTGTTACGGCCTCGGCGCGTGTAAGATAAGAATAGGGTTCAATGGTGCGCTGTGGCGTACCTTTGAGTATATTATGAGCAACGCACAAATAAGTCGACACTATATAAACGTCATTAAAAATATCGTTTAAATCTTTATATAATGAAAGCCCCAGACGTGATTTGGATACTGCCATAGGGGTGATTTCATGTTTTGGGGTAAGCTTCAAGGAAACAAGAGTGTTTGCAAACAGAACATTATTTACCACACGGATTGTGGGCAAATTGTAAAAGCCTGCCAATTCATCGCTAGTAAAAGAGTTCAGTATGCCGCATTTAAAAGCCTCATCCGCATACGGGGCATACCAGTCGTCATCATCTGTAATTTTCGGCTTTTTACCCGTTACAAGAGGAACGAGCATGGCAAGCATTTCACCGAGAGTTACAGGAGAATCGGGGGAAAACGAACCGTCGGGCAGCCCGGAAATAAGCCCCATTTTTGCGGCTGTATTTATACTGCTTTGCGCCCAATGACCCGATATGTCGTTAAAAGCGTCTGTTTCTGCATTTACCGTAAAAGACGGAAGCATCAACAGAACAAAAAATATAATAAAAAAACGTTTCATAACTAAATCTCCAAAGTAGTAATAACTTATAAAGATATAAGCAAAAATTTTGCATAACTTCTCAATTGAATACAATAACCATTATATATTGTACAATAATATAAATGATTTGTCAATGAAAAAAAGTAGCTTAAATAAAATCAATTTGCCATTTTTGTCATTTGTTAATAAAGTCACAAAAATATACCAATTTTTATTATTAAATATACTACCTGAGTTAGAGCAAAAAATTAGTGGAAAAAGCGGCTATTTACTATTGACACTTATATTTTTTTAGGTTATAATCATAGGTAGATTAATTTTGGAAGGGCATGAAGGATATGGAAAATTTAGGACTCAATGAAATAAGAGAAAGGTATCTCTCCTTTTTTGAATCAAAGGGACATTTAAGACTTCCGTCATT
>JAUZPZ010000189.1 GCA_030705675.1 Bacillota bacterium | reverse complement strand
CCTTTTTTTATACATTTATTTAAACCTGTGTTTTTAAATTCAATCATTACATCTGTCCCTACCTCGAAATGGCACACTCCTATACATGGTCCTATTATCGCATGTATATTTTCTTTTTTGCACAGGTAATCATTTATCATTTTTCCCACAGCCCTGTGCGCCAGCCCCTTTACAGTGCCTTTCCAGCCGCAATGTACAAGGCACAAACAGTGAACACTCTCATCATATAGCAGCACCGGCGTACAATCCGCATAAAATATTCCCAAAGCAACCTCTTTGTCCGTAGTTATAAGCCCGTCGCAATCAGGCAAATCAGACACAAGAGTAAGTCTCTTTCCCCTATCGGATTTCGTAACATTTAATATTATGTCCGAATGAATTTGTTTCGGAAGGACAACCGAATTATAATCAATATCAATTGCATTGCAAAATATTTTATAATTTTCAATCAGGTTTTCCCGTGTATCCGGGCGGTTTACCCCAAGGTTAAGTGAAGAAAGGCTTCCGACGCTCACTCCTCCATTTCTTGTTGAAAAGGCGTATTTAAGACCGGCGTTTATCGCCTTGTCATCGGTAACTTCCAATTCTATTCCTGATTTTATGACAGATATAAAATTTCCCACTTTTTCCAACACCTCCCTTTAATTTTATCACATATCGACATATATAGTCAAGACGCCCCCAAAAATTTCTCCCGGCTTTTTCTGTAATCATGATAATTTTTCTATTAACAGATTGTATTTTCTAAAAATAAATTAAAGAACCGGGAATTTATTATTTCCCGGTTCTTATACTTTTTATTTTATGGAAGATATTTAAGAGGATTTTGCGAACTCCCATTTTTTCTTACTTCAAAATGAAGATGCGGACCCGTGGAGTTGCCCGTACTGCCCGAGGCCGCTATAACCTCCCCTTTTGCCACAACATCTCCGGTTTTTACATAAATTTTACTCAAATGTGCATAGTAGGTCTGATATCCATTGCAATGATCCACCTTTATAAGGTTTCCGTAACCGCTTGAATTCCATCCTGTAAATATAACTCTGCCTTCATCACTGGCATGGACTCCCGTACCTGCCGAAACCGCAATATCAACTCCCGTATGCACTGAACCCCATCTGGGACCGAACTTTGATGTGATTGGTCCCCTAAGCGGCCATGAAAATTTACCGCTTCCTATACCCTTTGGAACGGCTGTTGTTCCTATATGGATATGTCCCGGAACAGGCTCAGCCACAATTTTCTCAGATTTAATAACCCTTTTACTTACATCTTCTTCGCCGTTTATTTTGGTAATATCCGCAGTAATTTTATGCCATCCATCAGAGCCGTAATCGGTAATTTTAGACTGACCTACATACAGCGACGGGTCTTGAACTTCTATCATTGTATTGGGAATACTTTCTTCAATAACTGCATTTAGAATTACCGTTTTTACATCGACAATAGGTTTTGGCGACGGAACCTGAATGGTCTCATCTGCTTTAATTTTCTCTCCTATATTAGGATTTAACTTGATCAAATTTTGTACTGTTGTGTTGAAACTGCGTGCTATCCCCCAAAGGGTATCTCCCGACTTAACCATATAATCCCTGGATGAATCCTTAACATCGTTAAGAGCACGAACCGCCTGTTCTATTGTACTTGAACTTGCGTAAGTAGCTTGTTCATTTACAAGCTCTACCTTATTCATTATTTCTGAAGTACATTCCATTCCTTTAAGATAATACTGCTCTTTTATTGCCATAAGCACTTCCTGTGCTTCACGCGGAGATTTAAGCACAACAACTTTTTTCCCGTCTACGTAAATACTGCACCCTTTCATAAGTGCAGATGAAAACGTGGCCATATTCTCGCGTATTTTTTCTTTAGGTGTATAATTATTTTCCGAAACAATTTTAAACCTGAATT
>JAUZPZ010000188.1 GCA_030705675.1 Bacillota bacterium | reverse complement strand
GGGGTCATTTCCGCCATTGCAGGCGCCGTCATTTATCAGCTCTTGGTTGCTGTGGTAGTGAGGTATCAGATTTTTGGGGTTAACAGTTCGGATTTAAAAAGCCTCACTATTGCGGCTATAATGGCGATCGTTCTTGCACTGCCGTCATTCAAAGATGAGATAAAAACGGTAATGGCAAAGAGAGGATCGGTGCAAAATGCTGGAAATTAAGAATTTATCAAAAACATTTTTAATAGGCACGCCAAATGAAAGAACTGCTCTTGATAATCTTAATCTAACGGTTAAAGACGGTGAATTTGTTACAATAATCGGCTCTAACGGAGCGGGAAAATCCACTCTTTTTAACGCGGTTTGCGGAGGTTTTACGCCCGACGAAGGAAGCATATTATTAGATGGGAAAAATATCACCTATGAGCAGGAGCATAAGCGAGCGCACTATATAGGAAGGGTTTTTCAGGACCCGATGAAAGGTACGGCGCCCGACCTTTCAATAGAAGAAAACCTTGCGCTTGCATATACGAGGGCGCACAGCGGCCCTTTTGGCAAAGCGCTTAACAGGAAAAGCAGAAACTTTTTCAGAGAATCGCTTGCTTCTTATGAAATGGGTCTGGAAGACAGAATGAAAACAAAGGTAAGGTTTCTTTCCGGAGGGCAGCGACAGGTTGTAACTTTGCTTATGTGTACTCTTGTAGCACCGCGGCTTCTGTTACTTGATGAACATACAGCGGCACTTGACCCTGCTACCGGAGAAAAAATAATGAAAATAACAAATAAAATCGTTAAAGAGCATAAGCTGTCTACCCTAATGATTACCCATAATATGAAAAGCGCACTTGTTACCGGTAACCGCACCATAATGATGGATTCGGGCAAGATTATTATGGACTTCTCTGGCGCAGAGCGTGAAAAACTTACTTTAGAAGAACTACTTAAAATGTATACAGATAAAACAAGACGTGAATTTGACAATGACCGAATGTTGCTTTAGGAGGAATTATTATGAATGTAAAAATGAAGTATGGAGAAAAAGAGGTTTCGTTTGATATTGAAGGCGCCTCAAAAATTGAGTATTTATATGAGAACGAAATGCCCCACATTGAAGACATCGAGAAAACCTTTTATAGAGCGGTAGAAGAAGACGTCATAGGCGATAAGCCACTTAAAGAGCTGGTTGCGCCTGAAGATATGATAACAATTGTAATAAGCGATCTCACACGTTTTTGGATGAAGCAGGACATAATAACCGAGCTGCTTGTTAAGTATCTTGAAAACCTTGGTGTAAAAGATGAAAATATTGTGGTGTTAGTGGCTCTTGGCACACACAGAGAACAGACACAAGATGAACTGGAAAAACTTGCGTCGCCGTATGTTTATTCAAAGGTTAAGGTAGTAAACCATGACTGTGATGCAAATGACCTTGTAACCTTAGGCACTACTTCAAGAGGCACTGTCGTAGAGGTAAATCCTCTTGTCGTAGGAAGAAAAGTAATAATAGTAGGCGGAACCGTACACCATCTTATGGCGGGATACGGTGGGGGACGCAAAAGTATACTGCCGGGAATATGCTCAAGGGAGACTATAAGTAAAAATCACTCAATGGCCCTTTCTCCGGTGCTGCCAAAATCAAACGACTTGATAGGAAGCGGTAAGCTTGCGATGAATCCCATACATGAGGATATGGATGAAGCCGCAGAAATGGTAAAACCTATATTTGGTATAAATATTGTGGTAAATTCAAAACGCAAACACAGTGGGATTTTTTGCGGAGATTTTATGAAGGCGTGGCTTGAAAGCTGTAAGTTTTGCCAGAAATATTACGGAGTACCGATAAAGCACGAAGCGGACATAGTTATTGTATCCTGCGGAGGATATCCAAAGGATATTAACCTTTATCAAGGGGTAAAAACACTTACTAACGCTATTAACGCGTTAAAAAAGGGAGGAATCTGCAT
>JAUZPZ010000187.1 GCA_030705675.1 Bacillota bacterium | reverse complement strand
TTGCGTTAGTGTTTTTAATAATAAAACACATATTTGCCGAAGAACCATTCTGGTTGATATAGCTATTGTCACAAGACTTTAAGTTATCAACATATATCAACACTTTACCTGAACCAGTAATATTAATATATCCGTTTACAGTAAGGTTTTTAACTCTCAAGACACGAACTGTATTTGCCGGTGCAGAGATATTCATTGTTAAACCATTGCTTACCTCGAGATTGTTAATAAAAGCGTTTTCCGTTAATGTGTAATTACTTAACTTGATTTCAGGAGTAGACGAGTAGTAACCAATAGTTAAATTAGAGGACCCATCAGCATATGCATTTCCTGCAAAATAAGTACTGTCAGGGAAAACAGAAGTATCAAGGTTTTCGTAATTAACAGGAGTGCCTGTGTAAGTTACAACTGATAAAGCTTTATTTTTAACGCTTACGGCATCTGTTTTATAAACCGTTCCAGTAATGCATCGGTAGTCCTTCTTGGGAGAGGTGATACTTCCTCCTACAATTACAGCGTCGCCATTGATGGAAGATGAACCGGAAAAATCGATTTTATCGGTAGCATATACTGCAGCGTCTTCTACATTATAATTTGCTGCAAGCGCCTGTAGAGAAAAAGTCATTAAAACCGTTGTTGCTAATAAGAAAAATGCTAAAACCTTTTTCATAAAAAATCTCCTTTACATTTATAAATTTAATTATATGAATTCCAAAATAAATTTTAAATTTTTCAACAAGTTTTTGTTTTAACTGCCAATTAAAATTTATTTGAATATTTTTTTAAATTTTTAATAAAAAAAGCTGCATTATTTTTCAAAAAACAATGCAGCAAGACAATCATACTTCATAGGAAGTTTAGACTCTACACTTTGCGTCCGAAACTTTCGCTTCGTTTGCCAAAATATTCTTAATCATCATTATAATATCATAATAATAATGATTTGTCAATACATTTTATGAAATCTTTTAAAAAAATTTTACACTTTTAAAAAATTATTTTTGTAACATGACTCTGCTATTTTCAGAATCCCACTCAACAGTTATGTTAAACAGCTCTGAAACCGCGCGCACAGGCACTAAAGTTCGGTTTCCTATAAGCTGTGCCGGCACATCAATAGTTACGGATTTATTATCTTTGTATACTGTTGTGCTGTTAATCTGAATTTTAATTGAAGTGGAACCTTTTGTTATAATTGCCGTTTGCGATGTTTCATCCCAATCAACGGTTAAATCGAGAGCCTCGCATATCTTACGTATCGGAACCAGCGTTCGGTTATTTATAATAACAGGTTTCTGGTCAAAGACAATTTGAGCATTATTTAAAAATACATCTGCCACTACCTGAAATTTGACATTATTATTTCCAACATAAAGTTCGGAATAGGAACCAGGGTATACGTCGGCAATCAAACTGTTGCAATTGGCAAACGCGCCGTCTCCGATCTGGGAAATGCCGCCGGGAAGAGATATACTTGAAAGATTGGAGCAGTTTTTAAAGGCACTTTCTCCGATTGATGTTACACTTTTCGGCAAGTCTAACTTTGTAATAGCTGTGCAACCGTAAAAAGCAGTGCTGCCTATTTCGGAAAGTGTGTTTGAAAAAGCAATATCTGAAAGGCTTTCGCAGCCGAAAAATGCATCTTTTTGAATGCTTTCAACATTTGAAAAGTCAATACCCTTAACATAAGATGCGAAAAAAGCACCTTGAGCTATGGTTTTAACACTTTTTGGAATAACGTAGAGGTTTTCCTTTTTCCCGTTAGGATAAAGAGCAAGAGTGGTTTTATCTTTATTGAATAATATTCCGTTCTCGGCGGAAAAGTTTGCATTCTCAGAGGAAACAGTAATATTTGTAAGAGAACCACACCAGGCAAAGGCATAGTTTCCTATTTTTTTAGTGCTTGCAGGAATGTTTATCGAATTTATTTTCGAACACCATACGAAAGCATAGTCGCCGATTTCAGTGATGTTTTTAGG
>JAUZPZ010000186.1 GCA_030705675.1 Bacillota bacterium | reverse complement strand
GCGTATTATTTTACCCGCATTTATAAGTTCCTCCATTCGGTGAGCGCTCCAACCCGCAATCCTTGCTACCGCAAAAATTGGAGTATAAAGCTCATCGGGCAGTTCTATCATCGAATAGGCAAGCCCGCTGTAAAAATCAATGTTCGGGCTTACTCCCTTATATATCTTTCTCTTTTCCGCAATTACCTCTGTCGCAAGCCTTGCCACATTGTTATAAAGCTGACATTCATCTTCCCTGCCCTTTTCAATAGACAGTTTCTCAACATATTCCTTAAATATATATGCTCTCGGATCTGAAATTGAATATACCGCGTGACCTATGCCATATATAAGCCCTGACCTGTCGAAGGCTTCCTTATTCAAAAGTTTTACCAGGTAATCCTTTATTTCGCCGTCATCATTCCAGTTTTTAATATTTTCTTTTATATTTTCAAACATACGTTTAACCTTTACATTTGCGCCCCCGTGTCTTGGCCCTTTAAGAGAACAAAGAGAAGCCGCAATTGACGAATAGGTGTCTGTTCCGGACGAAGTTACCACGTGAGTGGTAAAGGTCGAGTTATTACCACCGCCATGCTCGGCGTGCAGAACTAGTGCAAGGTCAAGCAATCTTGCTTCAAGTTTTGTAAATGATTCATCCGGACGCAGCAGTTTTAATATGTTTTCAGCCGTTGAAAACTGTGGACTGGGCCTGTGTATATACATATCTTTGCCCAACTTATAATGGGCATAAGCATGATACGCGTACACGGACAGCAGCGGAAAATTCGCTATTAGCTGAACACACTGCCTTAAAACATTCGGTATGCTTATGTCGTTCGCGTTTTTATCATATGAATAGAGTGTAAGTACGCTTCTTGCAAGAGAATTCATTATATCCTGATTTGACGCTTTCATTATTACATCGCGCACAAAATTTGTAGGCAGAGTTCTGTACTCGACAAGCAGTTCATTAAAATCCGTCAGCTCCTTTTCATCCGGAAGTTTTCCGAATAAAAGCAGATACACGGCTTCTTCAAAGCCAAAACGGTTATCCTTGACAAAACCGTTTACAATATCATATATATTAATACCTCTGTAATAAAGCTCGCCTTCGCAGGGTATGCTTTGACCTTCGATGGTTTTATACGCATTTATTGTTGAAATCTCGGTCAGGCCAGTAACCACGCCTTTACCGTCCAGATCCCTAAGTCCTCTTTTCACATTATGAACATTATATAAATTCGGATCAATATTGCTGTTTTTCATACATTTATCCGCAAGAACATAAATCTCCGGTGTGATTGCCGAATAATCTGACATTTGATAATCTCCTTTTTATGTTTTTTATATACTATTATACATGGATTTATCCACAAAAATGCCTTTTAACGCCATAATCATGTATTATTATTGATTATTCGCGATATTTTTGTGCGTCTATATTTCGTAGGAGGCAAGCGGATAGTTCGGAATATAGTCACCGTACCTGCTACTTAACATTCCCTTGAAAAGCTCATCATAGGTCACATTTTTATCATTTACAAGATAATAATGCCGATAACCGTTTTCCTCAAATATTTTTAAATATTCAAATTTATGCTGTGTATAGGCTTCTCCATTTCCTCTGAACTTGTCCCGGCTGTCATCCTCCAAAAGATAAAACCTTTTCCCATCATAATATACTGCCGTAACTATAGGGTCCCCTTCGGCGGTATACCTTATAACGGATAAAGCAGAAACTTGTCCTTTCCCGGCATCTTTTTCAAAAACCTCAATATTCCCTTTCTGTTTTAATTTTTCATCTGATATTACAACAACATTATCAGCCGGATTTTCCACATTCGTTCCGGCAAGTATCCTTAATATTTTCCCCATTTTATAGTCATTAAATACTTTTTTGTAAAATTTTTCAAAAGTTTTAAAATCCTTTGACTGTTTAGACAGCACTATATTATATTTTTTCTCTACATCGCTTCTTTTATATGAATAGGTTTCTTTATCAAAAACATATTCGACACTACCCGCATTATCAATAAGAGCAAGTATTATCGC
>JAUZPZ010000185.1 GCA_030705675.1 Bacillota bacterium | reverse complement strand
TTGAGAGCATGAAGAGAGTGTGTAAATTTTTATAAAGCTAATTATAATAATACCCTAATAAGTAGGATAAATTAACAAACTTACACATTATGTAAACCAAAGCCACTTTGGACTTAGATATAAATAAAAATATAAATTAAAAAGCAAGGCTTGAAAAGACAGAAAAATATATGCAAGAAGTTTTATTTAGAATGGAACTTTGAGAGCATGAAGAGAGTGTGTAAATTTTTATAAAGCTAATTATAATAATACCCTAATAAGTAGGATAAATTAACAAATTAGCACATTATGTAAACCAAGCTGACCGTTTTAAGTCATATCACACCACACTATACTATGTTATGTTGTATTATATCATAATCATATCCGACCACATCTTAGCTTATTTTATCTATTGTATTTTATATTGGTTTCGCCTTGTATATTCGAAGTTGTTACATTATGTAAAGCAGGTTGCTTGTTTTAAGTCATATCATATCACACTATACTATATCATATCGTATCATATCATACCATACCACAAGTGTTCGTTTTATGGGAATATTTTTTCTTTTATAGTTGATTGGGGAAGACACAGACGGTGAGAATTTGAAGATATTTCCTAAACATTCAAAGACGAATGCCGGCGAGAGAACTATAAAAGACAGAACTCACGCTGATTTTTTTAGCCATTGGGAAATCATCCATAAGGAGATTACACTGATGCAGACTGTACTTATGGACTAAACCCCAAACGCCCGTGAATGTAGGCAAATCCCCACATTCACGGGCGTTTTCCTTTTGTTAAAAATTATTCTGAACAGCATTTCATATTTTAGTCATTCTCTTCGAAGTTTCTTCCTAACGGCTTGATACTGCTCCGGCAGCTCCTCAATTTTCATGTTTTCCAATAAAGCCGTCGTTCCGGATTGTTTAGCGGTCTCATAATACCAACACTTGAAATCAATAGTATCAAGGGTATCCTGTAGGTCCGCTATCTGCCGTTTGACTTCTTCACGCCTCTTTAGAAAAAGCTGCAAGCGGTCATCAATGGTATCATCCCCTTGCATTAACATATGGATGAAATCACGGATGTCCTTCAACTGCATACCGGTCTTTTTTAGGCATTCTATGACCTGTAACCCTTCATAATCAGAATCCTTGAATATTCGTTTCCCACCTTCGGAACGCTCCAAAAACGGGAGCAATCCCTCCTTGTCATAATACCTCAACGCTGATGGCGCAATGCCCAGCAGCTTTGCCATTTCACCCACTGTATAGAGCATATATTCGTCCTCCGAAAAAAATTAGATAATTTTTTTTGTAAACCCCTTGACTTAAAGTTGACTTTAACGTTTATAATATACTTGTATTTATTATATATTAGTTTAAGTATTAAGTCAATGTAAAGGTTTAATAAAGAAAATCTTAATAAACATCAGTCGCTGATATGATATTTGATAAGGAGGTAGATTGTAATGGACACAAAAGAACTGAGTGTTTTTCCGATGGGAGGCAAAAACGATGCTTATGCCCAATACTTTGTCGGACAGAGTTATCTAAATATGCTGTCGATGCAGCAGGTTGTTATCGGCAATGTAACCTTTGAGCCGGGATGCCGGAACAACTGGCATATCCACCACGCAAAAAGCGGTGGCGGACAGATTTTGCTTGTTACGGCAGGCAGAGGTTACTATCAGGAGTGGAGCAAGGAACCTCGTGAACTACACCCCGGTGATGTTGTCAACATTCCCGCAGGGGTTAAACACTGGCACGGCGCAGCGCCGGACAGTTGGTTTGCGCATCTTGCAATTGAAGTCCCGGCAAACGAGGGTCGCAATGAATGGTGCGAACCCGTGGATGTTGCGGAATATGAGAAACTGAAATAAAGGAGCGGATGAGATGGCTAAAGTAACAGCAGGAAGGGATCAGTTGGGTAGTTTTGCCCCAAAATTTGCGCAGCTGAACGATGATGTTCTGTTTGGAGAAGTGTGGTCGAGAGAGGAACAGCTTTCCGCAAGGGATCGAAGTATCGTGACGGTTACTGCGTTAATGGCAAGCGG
>JAUZPZ010000184.1 GCA_030705675.1 Bacillota bacterium | reverse complement strand
GGGTGAACACGACTGGGAACAAGATAATCCCTTGCACCTTCCGGAGTACTCTTTATAAGCACAGGAGTTTCTATTTCAAGAAATCCGTTTTCGCTGTAATAGTTTCTTGCCAAGGTTGCCACCTTGTGGCGCAGCAAGAAGTTTTCCTGCATTTCAGGGCGACGCAGATCAAGGTATCTGTACTGAAGCCTGTTTTCTTCCTTTGCGTTCTCCTGAACCGGAAGCGGCTCGCTTTTGCTGAGCACACGCAACTCCTTTACCTTAACCTCTACCTTCCCTGTAGGTATGTTAGGATTTATGCTGCTTCTTAGCCTGATTTCACCAACAGCCGCTATTACATATTCAAGATGAACACTCTGCGCCTTTTTGAGCAGGGCTTCATCCTCCTGTTCAATCACAAGTTGCATAACCCCCGAACGGTCGCGCAAATCTATAAATACAAGCTGCCCTATATCCCTTACTTTACCTGCCCAACCCATAAGCGTTACAGTTTGCCCGACATTGTTTTCATTAAATCCGGCGCACATTCCGCTTCTGCTTATTCCTTCAATATTCTCCATGCATATTTCACCCTTTCGGTTTTTTTAGTTTGTCCACAATTTCGTCAAAAGTAAGCTCCTGCGTATCTCCCGTTTCCATATTTTTAAGACTGCATTTGCCCTGCTCTATTTCATTATCTCCCAGCACAACCGAATATTTTGAGCCTGTTTTATCGGCATATTTCATTTGCGCTTTAAGACCTCTGCCCATATAATCTTTTTCGGCGGCAATACCGTTATCGCGAAGTTTTTTAACAAATCCCACAGAAAACTTCCTTGCGTCCTCACCAAGCGTCGCAACAAATATGTCTGTTTTTCCGCGCTCTCCCATATAAACGCCTTCAGCGTCCATACACATAATAAGCCTTTCAAGACCCATGGCAAAGCCTATCCCCGGAATTGGATTACCGCCTAGTTCTTCAACCAGACCGTCATATCTCCCTCCGCCGCACACTGTGCTCTGTGCGCCCAAACTGTCAGAAGTTATCTCAAATACGGTTTTCGTATAATAATCAAGTCCACGTACAATTGACTTATTTATAACATACTCAATCCCCTGAACCCCAAGCTCCTCTTTAAGCTTTTCAAAATGATCCGCGCATTCTTCGCATATATTGTCTATAAGAACAGGTGCGTCCTTACCAATTTCTTTGCATATATCCGCCTTGCAGTCTAAAATTCTGAGAGGATTTTTTTCAAACCTTGTCTTGCAGGTGTCGCATAATCTGTCATAATTCGGACGTAAATACTCCCGCAGTTTGTCGTTATATGTCTTACGGCATTTGGGACAGCCTATACTATTAATGTTGACTGCAAGATTTTTAAGTCCCAGCTCTTTAAGAAGGGACACTACCATCGCAATTATCTCGGCGTCCAAAGAAGGATCTTCCGTTCCGAACGCTTCCACACCAAATTGTCTGAACTCACGGTATCTGCCTGCCTGAGGTTTTTCGTTACGGTAACAGGTTATATTGTAATACAGCTTTTTTGGAAGTGCGTCCGCAAACATTCCGTGTTCAAGAAAGCTCCTTACGACCCCGGCTGTGCCCTCCGGGCGAAGTGTAAGGCTACGTCCGCCTTTATCGTCAAATGTATACATTTCCTTTTGGACAACGTCGGTAGTATCCCCCACTCCACGCGCGAAAAGCTCGGTATACTCAAAGATGGGGACGCGTATTTCCTCATATCTGTATCTTTTTGTTATTTGCCTTATTTTCTCCTCAACATACTGCCATTTGTAAACTTCAGCAGGCAATATATCATGAGTGCCTTTCAGAGCATTTATTATATTCATATGTATCTCCTTTGAAATGCGACCGCAAAATGCGGTCGCATTCATTATTATACTAAAAAAATTATACTAAAAAATTCTCATTTATAAAAGCAAAAGCCTCGTCAATTTTTGCTTCTGCCTCCGAAACACTGTTCTCGTTTACTCCTATATAAAATTTAATTTTGGGTTCCGTTCCTGACGGTCTTACGGCAACCCAAGCATTATTTTCAAGTTCAAACAAAAGTACGTCCG